>CAMBSL010000111.1 GCA_945870455.1 Pirellula staleyi DSM 6068
GAACGTGTCGTTTTAGCGATGAGCGGCGGCGTTGATTCCAGCGTCGCGGCTCATCTCTTGATCCAACAGGACTTCGATGTCGTAGGCGTCTTCATGCGTCACGGTGAAAAGTCTAGTGCTGCGTGCGAACTTGATTCCGGCAAGCCCAACCCCTTGCTCCCTATCTTGCAAGGGCGATTAGATCACAAACAAGGGTGCTGCAGCGCAAGCGACGCTGCCGACGCGAGACGTGTTGCGGACAAATTTAACATCCCGTTCTATGCCCTAGACCTAGAGGCCGATTTCAAACGAATCATCGATTACTTTGTCGACGAATACCATCAAGGCCGCACACCGAATCCGTGCGTTCAATGCAATAATTGGCTCAAATTCGGTCGCTTGTTTGATTACGCAGATGCGGTTGGTGCCAAATGTGTTGCAACGGGTCACTACGCTCGAATGATCGCAACCGACGATCCGAGCAATCCCTTTGAGCTGCATCGCGGATTGGATGACGATAAAGATCAAGCGTATGTGCTAACCGGCATTGATCGCTCGCTCTTGCCTCGCATGCTGCTCCCGGTCGGTGGGTTTAGAAAGTCTGAAATTCGACAGATCGCTACCGACATCGGATTGCGAGTTGCAGACAAAAAAGATAGCCAGGAGATCTGTTTCGTGACATCAGGACAGCATGCTCAGTTTGTCCGCGACAAGAATCCAGTGTCTACCGCCGGCGAGGTCGTTACGTCCGACGGCCGTGTTGTCGGCAAACATGATGGAATCGAAGGTTTTACGATTGGTCAGCGAAAGGGACTCCGCGTCGCAATGGGCTCTCCGTATTACGTTACCGCGATCGAGCCGGCAACATCCCGCGTTACCATCGGACCTCACGAGGAACTTGGGCGATCTTGGTTGCAAGCGGCTGAGGCAAACTGGCTAGTCGATTTCCCGACGGATGAGCCAGCGGACGTTCAAGTTCAGATTCACTACAACTCAGCCCCGGAAAATGCAACCGTTCGCAAGCTACCGGGCAAGCAATTTCAGGTGGAATTCCACGAACCGTCTTTCGGTGTTGCACCAGGTCAATTAGCCGCGATTTTCAAGGGAACACGTGCAATCGGATGCGGTTGGATTCAGAAAACACGTTGAATCCTGTTGCCAATACCCAACCGTTCTGTTCACAATAGCTATGATGAATCATCGGCAGTTTATTGCTTTGATCCAATTTCTCTTTCCATTTAAGCAACCCTAACATGATCTTTTTCTTCGCCCAACGCAATCTTGAAGGTGTCAATCTTCAAACATTCTTAATGATCGGTTTACTGATCGCAGCGATTATCGGGGGATTGGTTTGTACGGTCGTCTTCTGGAATTTCGGAAGTCTTTGGCTGCAAGCCAAAACGAGCGGTGCGGATGTAACCATGTCCAGCTTGGTCGGAATGTACTTTCGGCAGGTACGATCGCAAGTCATCGTCAATGCCAAGATCATGGCCGCCCAAGCCGGCCTCGACATCGATCGCCAAAACGGAATCAGTACTCAGCATTTGGAGGCGCACTACTTGGCCGAAGGAAACGTGATGAACGTCATCAATGCCATCATTGCCGCCCACCGAGCGGGCATCGACTTGGATTTCGATAGGGCCGCCGCAATCGACCTTGCAGGACGCGATGTGCTCGATGCGGTTCGCACTTCGGTGCACCCGCGCGTCATCGATTGCCCCGATCCCAAGCATAGTGGCAACGGTTTCTTGTCGGCGATCGCCAAGAACGGGATTGAATTACGGGTCAAAGCGCGTGTTACGGTTCGGACAAACCTCGAGCAATTGATTGGTGGAGCAACCGAGGAAACGGTGATCGCTCGAGTTGGGGAAAGTATCATCAGTTCGATTGGTTCTTCCGAAACGCACTTGATCGTTTTGGAAAACCCAAACCTGATATCGCGGACTGTTCTTAAGCGAGGGCTCGATAATCAAACCGCGTTCACCATCGTGTCAATCGACATCGCTCATATCGAAGTTGGACAAAACATCGGAGCCAGATTGCGAGCCGATCAAGCCGAAGCGGACGTTCGTATGGCTCGAGCCCAAGCGGAGCAACGCCGTTCAGAAGCAATCGCTTCCGAACAAGTCATGAAAGCCAAGGTGGCTGAAAATCGAGCAAACTTGGTTTTGGCCGAAGCAGAAGTTCCCAGGGCGATGGCACAGGCGTTCGTCGCGGGGCATTTTCAATCGCCCGTGAACGGATAATTGGCCCATTCCTGACACGCGCCTGCCCGCAAAACGGCGCAAAACGGCACGAAGATGTCTGTCCAACCGATGTCGATTCTTACACTTGCTCGCTTACACATGTTCGGCCGATCATTCACATCGAAGAGGGTTAGGCACTTTGGGTTGCTTACCGTCTCTATCGGCCACCCAACGGAACGTAATCGGCCACCCAACGGAACGTATGGTGTCGTTCCAGCTGCACTCGGGCGTAACCACAAAAAATCACAAAAACCACAAACCGGATGATCTGTTGACTCGAATTTAAAAAAATTTTAGGACTTTGTGCCTTTTAGTGGCTAGCAGGTCGCCATTCCGTGTAATGGACAACTACGCTCGCGAACGATATTGACTCATTGCTTAGGAATTTGAGATAGAGAATGGTTACGAGTGGGCCAAAGGACGGTCTACGCGATTATTTTCCGACTCATGGCAGGATCTCGAGCAATCGATGAAAAATTTTCGGACGGCGATCAAGGATTCACTTCATCATTCGCCTGCTATCCTCCTCGCGACTTTGTGCTCCGTCGGTGTGGCTGTTCTATGGGCTTCCAACATCGGTGCTCTTTCGCCCGTGATTAACATGACTCTCAATGGAGAGTCGATGCAAAGCTTCATGGAAAAAAGAATCGAATCGGGTGAAGAACGCGTGAGGAAATGGGAGTCCGAACTCCTTGTCGCTCGCGAAGAAAGCCAGATTGGGGATGAACGCTCTCTCGAGAAAAATATTCGGACAGAGCAAGCAAACCTAGCGTGGACTCAATGGGCCCTCTCCTGGGCAAATGCAATCCTGCCACGCGATCCGTTTCGAACGATATGTTGGATAATGGGGCTGCTGATCGTAAGTACTATCGTCAAGCACCTCTTGATGCTAGCAAATGATCTTCTCATTGGCCATGTGTCAACGAGTATCGTCCGAGCATTGAGGCAACGTGTTTTTGATGCTGCTCTGAGCATGGACCGCAAAACATACCAGACGTTTGGGACAAGTGGGCTGCTGGCGGCGATTACCTCTGCGGCAGATGGGTTGGCGGCCGGATTGATGGCCATTTTCGGAGCGGCGGTACGAGAACCGCTCCGCATCGGTGCGTGCATCATTGGTGCCTGTATCATCAACTGGCGACTCTTGCTTCTATCCGCAGTGCTTGCTCCGTTTCTCATCATGGTTATTTATTACTTCAACCGAAAAATACGAGCCGTTGCTGCTTCGATTATCAGCCGCAACGCTGGGTTCCATGAAGTCATGCTCGAAGCCCTTAGCAACGTCTTTACGGTCCAAGCATTCACAATGGAAAAAAAGGAACGAGAGCGATTCAGCGAATGCACAGACGACATGCGGCGCATCAGTCTTAAGATGATCTTCTACACGGGGCTCGGCAAGCCGTTTACCGAATTGATCGGCGTGGGCATGGTCGCGATCACGATTTGCGCAGGAGCGTATTTGGTTGTGAACAAGCAGACGCATATTTTCTACTTGCGCATCTGTGACAACCCGATGTCTGTGTCGGATTTACTGACCTTCTTTGGCTTCTTGATCGGGGCAAGTGATCCATTACGAAAATTATCTGGTCTTTCCGTTGCTATCTTTGGCGGTACGATGTCCGCAAATTTGCTTTACGGTATTCTCGAATCGAAACCTGTGTTAGTCGAACCCGAGGATCCGATTGTCTTGCCTGGACGTCACCACTCCCTTGCTTTGAACAACGTTCGATTCCACTACAATATCGAACAACCCATCCTCAACGATGCTCAGCTTGAGATCCCCTTCGGAAGTACTATCGCGGTCCTTGGTACGAACGGAAGCGGGAAATCAACCCTTATCCAACTTCTTTGCCGCTACTACGATCCCGTATCGGGTAGCGTCTGCTTGGATGGCGTCGACTATCGCAACTTGTCGATTCAAGATATACGCAGACGTGTCGCGATGGTCAGTCAGAACACCGAACTATTCAACCGTTCGATTATTGCCAACATTCAATACGGTAGCCCCGAAAGCACGCGTGAAGAAGCGATCGAGGCCGCCAAATTAGCGCACGCTCATACGTTCATTGAAAGCGCACTCAGCGATGGATACGAAACGATTGTCGGCCAATCGGGACAAAAACTAAGCGGTGGGCAGCGACAACGTATCGCGTTAGCAAGAGCCATCCTTCGAAAACCAGAAGTCCTTATTCTGGATGAATCCACGAGTCAAATCGATATGGCAAGCGAGCTTAAAATTCGAGAAACGCTTCAGGCAATGAAAGGTCAAATGACAATCATCATCATTACGCACCGAGAAGCACTCATCGCCCTTGCCGACGACGTCTATCATATGCAAAACGGTCTCTTGACCAAGTCAGCCAAGAACGCTGAAACAGTCGCGGCATAACCTCAAGCTTACTTGTAAGGCGAAAGGCAGACAGAAAACGACCAGGCCGCCCGATCTTTTGTTTGGACGGGACAAATGGTCCCATCCTACCCTCCTTTTCATCCGGTATTTTTTATGCTGCCGCTCACCTTCCAACTGTCTCCTGGCCAATCGGGAAGCTGTTCGAAATACTGGGATATCTTCATCAATAAAGGGTCAATCGTTTCAAACTGAATTTGGTGTGGTGGAGACCAATCGAACCAAGCGAACCCCAGGTGCTCGGTCGGCACGATCAATCGATCTTGAGTCAAAAGTCCTAAGTAGATTGTCAATTGCTTTAGCTGTTTACGGTTGCCATTGCGTTTGTACGATACCCAATACTGGCTTTCGTATAGGAAGTCTGGGTCGATCCAAGTGTCTGACTCGCTTAATCCCGTTTCTTCGCTGAGTTCCCGCAAGGCTGCTTGCTCCTTCGTTTCTCCTGGATCTAAATGCCCTTTTGGCAGATCCCAGCGACTACGGTGCTTCATTAATAAAAATTGAAGCAGATTTTGCTTTCGAAAGAGCAGAAACCCGCTTGAAAATAACTCCGGTTCCATGACTAATACTGGGGCTAGCGAGAACAAGTTTCAATTCCACCGCACAAAGCGATTGAAGTCGATGAAGATATACACGAAAACTGGAGACGCGGGTACAACAGGGCTCTTTGGAGGTCCACGCGTAGCGAAAGACGATCGTCGCATTTGCGCCTATGGATCGGTCGATGAACTCAATGCAGTCCTCGGCATCGCTCGCTCGACAGGTCTTGGCGAGAAACTCGATGGAATCATCAGTTCTGTTCAACACCATCTCTTCTCGATTGGAGCGGAATTGGCCACTCCGAATCCGGAAGAACACAATCTAAAATGGGATGGAATTTCTCATGTCCACGAAATGGAACTCGCGATTGATGACTTGGAAAAAAGCCTAAAACCATTGCGGAATTTCATTTTGCCAGGTGGAAGCACTCAAGCGGCTCATCTGCACTTGGCTCGGACGGTTTGCCGCCGCACAGAACGCGAGATTGTGAGCTTCTCACGCGATCGAAGCGTCAGCGATGCATCGCACATCGTTGTGTTTTTGAACAGGTTGAGCGACCTGCTGTTTGTGATGGCACGATTTGCAAACCACCAAGCAGGCATCGCCGATGTAGCGTGGGTTAAGGGTTAAGGATGGCAACACACATCGCGATCATCGATTTTGAAACCGCCAACAGTCGCTCGAACTCGGCGTGTCAGATCGGCGTGGTATTGCTAGATAATTGGCACATTGTTGGTGAGCGTGAGTGGCTTATTCGTCCACAGCGGATGTATTTTTCGCCGCAATGCATTCGTGTTCATGGAATCACGGCTCGCGATTGCTTAAACAGCCCTCAATGGGATTCCGTTTGGAGCGAACTTCACCCGTTCATCGACGGGCGTGTCCTAATTGCACACAACGTAGGATTCGATGCGGCTGTTCTACAGGGCACTTGCCAAAGCTACGACATCGCTGTCCCACAGTTTGATTTGCAATGCACACGACTCATTGCCAAACGAACCTGGCCCGGTCAATCAGGCTATGGACTAGCGGCGATTGCAGAACGACTCAACATTCGATTCCGCCATCACAATGCATTGGAGGATGCAAGGGCCTGCGCTGGAATCGCGATGGCAGCGGCAGAAACGACAGGGGCCAACGACTTGGACTCTCTCGAGGACAAGCTCGGATTGACGCGGGGCCGGATTTGGGTCGATCAAATTCGACAGCCTCGTACGGTTCGGCGAACGCGTATTGAAACGGTGGCAGAGCCTCAGGCACGCTACCAACCAAAACTCTTTCGAACCGATG
Source organism: Pirellula staleyi DSM 6068 (assembly GCA_945870455.1). Classification (GTDB taxonomy): domain Bacteria; phylum Planctomycetota; class Planctomycetia; order Pirellulales; family Pirellulaceae; genus JBKCUI01. The sequence goes on from CAMBSL010000111.1 coordinate 6,463, forward strand.
GCACCCCAACGAATTCCAAAACCGAACAAATCCGACGAACACGCTTGCGTGCCGACGCGATCCTGGCAGGTTGCGAGGATTCGCGACCTCTCGCCGGAAAACACGTCGTATTGATGCATTCGTTGCTAGGAATGCAACGCGAAGACGCGGTTTCATTCTTGATCAAATTGGGAGCGACGGTGCAGGACAAGATCAACCTGCAAACGCACTATTTGATTATGGGCACAATCAGCGAAATGGACGCCCAGACTGAATCGACTTCTCTACCGGCAGAAGTGGAAACCTCCAAACACAACGAAAACGAGGCTAAAGTCGAACAAGTTGCTCAGCGAATCCAAGAGGGTCAACCCATCCGAATTCTGTCTCAAAGGCAGCTTTTGGCGTGCATTCCCTCGGCCTTAGCCATCGCCCGCGGCGATGGCTAACTAGCGAAACGGCGCAAGCTGTCTGGTGAGGTTTCGCAAATCACACGGGAGTCACGGGGCCGCTCGCCCCGCTCCTCTACGACACAGTTAACAAAAGGTGCAGGCACGCTCCGCCGAGCCGTTCGCAGTCGAGCTTTTTCCGGGATTCCAGGTGGATGGCACATGGAATGTGCCACCTAGTTTGACTTTGGTCGTCTGTGTCCGCTACATGCAGATAATCCAGACTAGGCACCATCGTTCCAATCTTGTATCTGTCGAATTGCTAGAGGATTGGAGTAACTATGCAAGTTGAATGTCGAGCTGATTCGGATCGATTTCGAAACAAGACTGCTAAGGCCGTTGCTTTTGCCATGTTGGCAGTATTTGCGCTTGGCGGATGCCGAGTCCTTGAACCAATGCCGATTTCAATGGTTCGGAACAACGTTCCCTCGAACATGATCGCGGACGACGAACCTCAGTTTGAGCGAGGCAAACCTCGAACCGTCATCGATGGATTTGGATGGGTTTTTGGAATACCTTTGAAAATCATGTTCTGGAATCGGAAAGTCGAAAATCATCACGTTTCGCCTGAAACAGAAATGCGGATGGAAGAATATCTTGTGGCAAATGAGCTAAGTGATATCAAGGTTCGAATCAATCAATACCGGCCCTTGGATGATTGGCACCGTTTGACTCGCAACACTTCCATCGCATGGCCTTGGCGGTACACGTTTGGCGCAGTCAGTACATTGACTGAGACCATTGTGCCCGGCCGGCTCTTTGGTGGAGACCACTACAACCCTTACACGGCGACGATCCATCTCTATAGCGACCTGCCGTCGATTGCGATTCACGAAGCCGCCCACGCCAAAGATTTTTCGAATCGCCGCTACCCGGGCAATTATGCGGCCGTGTACGCATTGCCATTTGTACCGTTGTGGCACGAGCGGATCGCAACCAACGATGCCCTGTCCTATGTTGAAACCAAGAAAGATGCACGCCTCAGACGGGAAGCGTATCAGATCTTATATCCTGCCTATGGCACGTACGTGGGTAACGCGGCTGGGTACGGTTTCCCAAAGTATTCCTATCCTGTTTACTTGGGTGGTGTCTTAGCTGGGCATGCGGCCGGGCGCTGGCATGCTTCCAGGGGCTTCGATAGAGTTGAATGAAGCCATAAGCACATCCGCAACTGTTTTTCAACCCAATTAGCCGTTGGGCGATAGCCCCGGTTTTCCAATGGCTCAACATTCGTCGAGAACCGGGACTATCGCCCTTCGGCACTCAGTTTATTTCACTCGAAGACTCATACCGATTTGCTTAGTACTCAGTTCACTTCATATTTAAGAAGCCGTTCAGCAGGTTTAAGTACTGAAAGAAAATCATGAAAATAGCCGCGATGATGATGGCGGCAATCATGAACCAGATTGCGACACCCGCAAGGATGGCAAGTTGCTTCAGCGCAAGTTGTGCCTTCTCGCGATAGACGATTGCCAACCTTTCTAATGACTCGCTATCTGAGCCGCTCATCTCGCCAACCGCTACCATTTGAATGAAATCCGCCGGCAAGAGCTTGGGCGCGTCAAGGGCTTCGGAAAAGGACTTGCCTCGCTCGATTTCTCCCAATGTTTGTGGCAAACCCGATATGTAGTAAAAATTGCCGGTGCTCAGCAAGGAATCGCGAATGCTCCGCTTAGCATCGACACCAGCCCCTAACATCATCGAAAGCGTCATCGACAATCGAGACAATGCAGTCGTTGTAAACACCGTACCCACGACGGGGACGTTGCGAACCAAAGGCACAAGTGTCTTGTGACATCCAAACCAATTCTTCCAGATTCCGAACGCGATGACTCCGATCGTCCCAAAAAATAGGCTCACCGCAGTCAAGAATATGGCCACGCCCGAGGCGCCTCGCAAGCCGATACCCGTCAAATCAAATGCCTTGTCGTTGGCTGACCCCGATTTGAAGAACCCATTGACATAGATCATGATACAGCCGATCAGAATCGCAATGACAAGCTGTATCATCGGAAGACTAATTTGCGACAAGAACTCACTGCGCGTCCGTTTGAGATCCTGGTAGTAGTCGGCCATTTCGCGAAAGACACGGTCCGTCCCTCCCGCATGTTCGCCAGCGTCGATCATCTTGATCAACAGCTTTGGAAAGTAGTGCCCTTGATGGGTCATCGCGTCGGAAAGCGAATATCCCTTGGTCAGTTCATCCGACAAATTCTTGGCAACCTCACGATGTCGAGCGGAACCTGCTTTGGACTCCATGTCGAGCAGCCGAAGCAGATCGACTCCCGACCGAAGCCCTGTTGCCATACGCCGACAAAACCCTTCCAAGGACTTGAGGGATATACCGCCAAGTATTCCCTCAAGCCCTCGGGTTGTGGTTCTTTCCGCGCCAGGAATTGGCTTTGCACTCAAAGCGGTTGACGGCGAGTTGGAAGACATAGCATCACACACGGATCGTGGAAAAGTGGAAGGGTTCAAGGCGAACGCCCTCATTGTTACTTGTTCAGTAGCGTTTGGCTAGCAAGCGCTTTGGCACATTCTGAAACGGACGGCTAGTTTATCGACGATCGCCCCATACAATTCACGGAATTGGGCAGACGTGTTGCCTATCCTGCGATGATCTAACGAGCTAACCGAGAACGATGCCCGACCGAGCCCAACACCCATCATCCCATTTTCCAGTGAGCGTTCCCCAAACGGATCCATTGCATCTAAGCGGTGTTTGGCGAATGGACAGTACGGAGCAAGCGGCCGCATTACTGGCAGGGAGTGAGTCGGGTTATGTTTATCGACGCGAGGGGCACCCCAACGCGTCGTCGCTCGCTGAAGCACTTCGAGTCCTCCATGGTGCAGACCAGGCAATCGTTACTGCGCAGGGAATGAGCGCCATTTCGATTGCGGCACTCGCGTTGCTCAAGCCCGGTGATCGCGTATTGTTGGGTCAACCTCTCTACGGTCGCACGTCGTTTCTTATCAAGAATGACTTGGCGAAATGGGGCATTGAGTTTGAGGATGTGCTTGCCACCGATGTGTCTGCCTGGACAAACGCATTTCGAAAGCCAGCTCGGATGGTGATCGTTGAGACCATCACCAACCCAAGACTCTCGGTACCTGACATCCAATCCATTTCTTCGATCGCCCACCAACTCGGCGGTCATGCAAATTCAGAGTCTGGAACCGTCGTCCTCGTCGACAACACATTTGCGACCCCCGACCTTTGCCAACCACTTTCGATGGGAGCAGATCTGGTGATGGAAAGCTTGAGTAAATTCGTGTGTGGGCATGCGGACGCGATGCTAGGACTCCTGTGTGGGCGAAATGAAGTTTGGGGTCAGGTTCGTCAAACCATGGTTTCATTCGGAATGACGAGCAGCCCGTTGGATTGTTGGCTAACCCAACGAGGACTTGCCTCTCTGCAGGTCCGGATGGCTCATGCTGCATCCTCGGCAATGGCGTTAGCAATAGAGATTGAGGGGCATCCTTGCATTCGCGTGCTCGACTATCCTGGGCTTGCGACACATGCCGACCATGATGTCGCCTTAAAACAATTTCGCGGCTCGTTTGGAAATATGCTGACGCTCACATTGCAGGGTGGATTGCGATCTGCACAACGATTGATCAGCCTGCTATCTCCAGATATTCCGTTTTGCCCGACGCTAGGTGAAGCCCAAACAACCGTTAGCCATCCTTGCTCGACAAGTCACCGATCTTACAGTCAGGCGGCTCTCCAAGAACTAGGAATCGACGGAGGGACAATGCGATTTTCGATAGGCCTCGAACCTAAGGAATGGTTGGTTGGAAAGATAGGGTCGCTACTATCGCAAATCAATGCGTAGTGTTTGTTTTTCGCTCTTGGCTCGCGTTTCCACGCGGACCCGAAGCGGCACGCCGCTCTCGTCCAGTTTAAGCTTGGGATAGTCCTTTCCCAGTTGTTTTTGGTTGGTGTCGTTCATGACTTGAAAAAAATAGAGGTCTCACGCAAAGACGCGAAGGCGCAAAGGATGGAAGAACGACGGAGGCTTTTCTTCTTTATATGAAAATCTTTGCGTCTTTGCGTCTTGAGCGAAGCGGGCGTGACATTCATGGCGTGTCCTCTTCATTCTCTTCCTTCCTAGCGTCTTTGCGTGAGATCGTTCCCTGGTTTGGCTCCGCAGGCTCAGGCGAATGCCCCAGGGTTGTTGCGTAATGGTGCGACCACAGGATAGGTAATCTAGGCCGATTCGTCACAATGCGAATTCTGTATCGATTGCTTGAGATGTTCTAGAATTGCAGGTTGTTACGACCGAAGAGACTCTAAGTAGCAGAGGAATTGTTGAGACTTAACAATCAAACTGCTACCGCACCACAAACACCAATCGGAGCATCGAAAATCTTCATTCTCAAGCGAAACCAGGGAAAGGTGGCCGCAACATGGTCGTTTTCTTGGCGGCTTGAATTCGTAGGTTTCATGTGCGTTTTTTGGTTCGCGTTCGCAAGCTCTCAATCCGTATGCCAAGAACTGTTGTCAGACACGCTGGCCACCGCGACACCGTCTCTCGAATCGGAAATCGAATCCTTGAAGTTGAGGCTCAGCGATCTTGAGTTGGCTCAGAAAGTCACCACGCCACCGCTAGCAAACTCAAAAACCAAGCCGAATGAACCCACCGCCAAGTCCACAGAAGCGAAAGATAAAACCAGCAAGACAGATGTTCCGGCCGACAAATGGGCCGACAAATGGGCCGTCACGCTCGGCGGTCATGTTCAGTTGGACTACATCAATTGGGCGCAGGCCGATCCAGCCATTCCTAACACATTCGACTATTTTGAATTTCGCCGTTTACGATTGGTTGCCAATGGGGTCGGATACGGAGTTTTTGACTTTCGGTTGCAGGTGACTTTAGAGCCGGAATCCGTGGGTGAAAGCCCGGCGGGAACAATTACCTCTCCCGAGGTCAAAGATGCCTATCTTTCGATGAATGAAATCCCATTGCTTGGACGAATGAGGATCGGGAACTTCTTTGTCCCGTTCAGCTTGGAACAGGTGACGAACGACACAAACAATATCTTCATGGAGCGATCCATTCCCACGCAAGGTGTCTTCACGCCCGATCGCGAAGTAGGCCTGGCTTTTTACAATTGCAACGAGAACAAAAGCATCACATGGAGCAGCGGTCTTTTCTTCGACAGTATCAGCGAAGCCTTGAAGGAACGAATCGACGACAATCAAGGGTACCGATTGAGTGGTCGGCTAACTGCATTGCCATACTATGACGAGGCGAGCAACGGTCGCTATTTGGTACACACAGGTCTCGGGATCCTACACACGGGCGATCACGACAATCGCGTTCGAATACGAGCTCGCCCTCAGATACGCGAGGGGACTCGGATCATTGATAGCGGCATAATGCAATCTGATACGTACACGATTGGTAACTTTGAATCCGCGATCGTTTGGGGCCGATTTACCGTTCAGAGCGAAGCGTTCTTGGCCAACTATCACTTCCTCGATGGCCAATCCAATCATGCCAGCGGAGCGTATTTGCATACCAGTTATTTCCTCACGGGCGAAAATCGAATCTTCGAGCGCTTCGGCCAACATGGGGCTCAATTTGGACGAAACGTACCCCATCAAAAGTTCTCATTGAAGCCGGGTAGCAGTGGCATGGGTGCCTGGGAGTTGAAATCCAGGTGGTCCCATTTGGACTTAAATAGCCTCAACGCCGGTCAGTACAACGATTTCACCTTTGGCTTGAATTGGTATTGGACCGACCGAGTCCGAATGATGTTCGATTGGATACACCCCATTACTAGTCAGCAGGCAATCTTCGGAGCAACCCATTCGGACATCTTAGCGAGTCGCTTCGATTTCAACTGGTAGATCGCTCCGAGGTCGACTTATTTTCGTTCTTTCGCGGACCGATTGCGAATTGGTAACCCGTGCCCGTAAGCGAGGAGCCGACTGCAATTCCTCGCTCACGGGCACGGGTTATCAAGAAAGTGGTCCATCCAAAAACACTCTCCGGGTTGGGATGTTTCGATTTGCCTCTCGCCTTGGTATCTTACAGGATCGCATTTTCTGTCCTCCGAAGTGCCCCCAGAAATTGCCGTCGTTAAGAACGCAGGTTGCCTGCCATCGAACACCGCTATCAATTGAGGAACCGAAATGAGAAGAATTCTTTTTGGAATCGGAATGACTGTTGCAGGAGCGTCGATCCCCGAAAGTCGCAGCCAAGAAGTCGCATCCCCCCCGCAAGTGTCGAAGAACGCCGATGGTTCAAGCTTGGATGCAACCGCATTTAACGAATTGCTCAAGCAGTCGAAGTGGGAGGAAGCGGGGAAAATGATCGACGAGGCAATTGCCGAATCGCCCGAGTCTGCCAAATTGTTAAGTCTAAGTTTTCAACTTGCTATGCGTACGATGCGGGCTGCACCGGAAGCTGCCGCTGAGCGGATGGCATCGCTCATTGAATCATGGTGTTCCCAGAAAGATTTGACGGCTTCCTCCGCCCGCGAATTGCAAATGGCAGCGAGCAACTACAGCATGATGCTTATGCAAGGAGGAAAAAAAACGGAATCCCTCGACGTGGCTCAGCGCGCATTAAACGCTCTCTCTGCGGCAGGAGACTCGTCGCGGTCTTCGAAAAGGTCCATGGAATCCCTCGTAGCTCGCCTATTCATGCAAGCGGAAAAGCCAGAGGATGCAATCGCACTCATGCGCAGTTCGCTCGATGAAATCAAGAAAGGTGTACTCGGCGGAACCGATGAAACCATCGATCTCGTGAGTGCCACCAATGCCTTCGGATCCTTGTTTGGCGATACCAACAAAGAGGAAGCGGTTGAACGAAGCAAGTTTGTTGAAGAGCTCATTGCTGCCAAGCTAGATTCACCCTCGGGCAAGTTCCTGGACCTAGTGGCATTCAACACTCTGAAATCATCCGAAATCTCTAGGCTCGTTTATTCCGACCCAGAGCAAGGAGTGAAGATCGCAAATCAATTGAAGTCGCGGCTGGATTCGTTCCCAGCACCGAAACCGGATTCGAACGAAGAGAAACAATTAGGTGCGTTTCAAAAAAGTGTCGAGTCCATTCTCTCTAGGCTCGCTACGTCCATTGCCCGGCTCAAGCTCGTGGGGACTTCTGCTCCTGAATACGAAGCCGAATCATTCGTCGGGATGGATGCAGTCACGTTGGCGGACCTCAAGGGCAAAGTCGTTCTCTTAGACTTTTGGGCTGTTTGGTGTGGTCCATGCATCGCAACCTTTCCACACTTGAGAGATTGGCATGACGCTTACTCGGATAAAGGATTGGTCATTTTGGGCATCACTTCCGATCAGGGCTACAAGTGGGATGAAGCCAATCAGCGAGCTGTTCCGGATAAGGGTAATTCCCATGAGGACGAGATGGAAATGCTTGCATCGTTTCGCAAGTACCACAACTTACGGCACGGGTTTGTCGTAACACCTAAAGGAGGCCAATACAACAAAGCACTAGCCGTCTCTGGCATTCCTCAAGTCGTCTTGCTCGACAAGCAAGGCAAGATTCGGTCCATCAAAGTAGGTGCAGGGGAAAAGAACGCCAACGAACTCGAAGCCGAAATCAAAAAGCTGATCCAAGAGTAAAAAGGTTCGGCGTACTGGGCAGTGGGGTACGCTTCCAGCTTGTGATCCGCGACGCATCGCAAGCTGGAAGCGCTGGAAGCTTAGCGTCTCGCCCATGGATTCACGAGCGAGACGCTCGTGCCACGCGATGGTAACCCGACGCGTAAGCGAGGTGCCGACTGCAATCCTCGCTAACGCTTCGGGTTACCATTAAATCAACAAGCCCGTAAGCGAGAGGAGCAAGATCAAAAGATGTGGGTAAAGAAGAGAAGCTTACTCCACGTCACTTGCCAAGGGATCGCCCGCGTTGGACACGAAAGGGCATTAGGTCGATTTCGGTCTTATCGCCATTCATCCACTGGTACATCAACAGAGCTGTTGCGGTCGACCAATGCAAACCGTGCCGAAAGTGCCCGGATGCAATGAATCCGTTTTCCATTGGATGGAGCGTCCCAAGATACGGAAAGGTATCAAACGAGCCAGGTCTCAGCCCTGCCCAGGTTCGTTTGATATTCGCTCTAGTCAATGCTGGACATAATGCCTCGGCCCACGACTGCAAATCAGCAATCATGCTGTCTGTTGTTGTGGCGTCAAATCCAACCTCCTCTTCGCATGAGCCTGCTAACACGTGCCCATCGTCGCGTGGGACAAGGTAGCGATGCCCATCATTGATCACCGTCGTAAAAGCCGGCTTGTCCAATTGGTAAAGGACCATCTGACCTCGTACTGGCAGTATTCCGGTTTCGATTCCCAATGGTCCAAGCAATTGCGAAGCCCAAGCACCAGACGTGATGCAATAGCGATCTGCTCGGAATTCTTGTGACCCGCATTTTGCCGAGATAATCCTATTCTGGCTCGTCTCAAATCCATCGATGCGAGCTTGCTCAATGAGCGTCACTCCTCGTTTTTCGCAAGCCTGGATCAAGGCTTGCAGGTGGCTAGGATTTCTCAAACGGCAATCGTCAGGGCAGAACCAACTTTGCAGATTTGGAGTTGATCTGGCCATCGACTCCATCGACGCAATGCGAGCGACGAGTTGGTCATTGGACCAAGATTCGTATCGGATACCGTGTTCGTCCCACCACATGCGATTTGCAGAGAGTGTCGCCCGTTCGGCTGCGGTTCTTGCAAGATAGACTCCGCCGCACTGCCGGTACTCGTTATCGATACCTGTTTCGACAAGAAGCTGTTTCGACCAATCGCGATGAAGCAGATGGGACAACGATCGCAATTGCTCCAAAGGGTCCAGGGCAGCAATCGTCGCACCGGCAGGCAGAATACCTGCGCCAGCCCACGAAGCCGCTTGTCCCATCGCCATGGAATCGACCACGAGAACCTTCCAACCATGCTGAGCGCATTGGTAAGCAATAGATAGCCCAATCACACCACCGCCGCACAGCATCAAGTCGAATGGTTTCAAAGATGTTGCCTGCGTGATCCCAGTGCTTTTTCGCCCCCTCGCCCCGCTTCGGGTAGAGGGGGCTGGAGGGTGAGGGGAGAGCCCTGAGTGCAAGGCTCCGGTTTCGTGATTTGTTTAAGCTTTAGACACCAACCTTGGGGATCTCAAAACCAGCTCGCTGGACGCGGGCTTGCATCGAAGCTGCGAGAGCATCCCCTTCGATCTGTTCGGTCTTTGGATTCCAACGAATCTTGCGCTTTAATCGGGCTGCGATCGCGGACAGGTGACACATGTTCATCGTTTGCAAGTGCGAGTAGACATCCGACACCGGCAACCCACCTTCGCGGATACATGTGTAGAAGTTTTCTTTGTGTCCTTCGTATTTCTTGCTCTTATACAATGCACTTACATCCGCATCGGTATATGCGTCCTTGTCCCAAGCCTCTTCAATCGGAGTACCTGTGATCTTGCCGCGATTCACGAATATCTGGCCCTTGGTACCCTCGATCAAAAGGCCATTGTCGCCTCGACTGGTGACGACGATCTCAAGCCCATTGGCCATCTTGTGGATGATGTTGAAATCGTGCGAGGTGTTGTAGTAGTTGTCGGCGGTTGGAAAGCCATCTTTGAACTCGACAGGGTGCACTGAGTCGGTGCCGTCGATATCGACTGGCCCGGTCCCCTGCTCGGTCAGTTTCGCGGCCCACAAAGCAATATCGATGTGGTGAGCGCCCCAATCGGTGAACTTGCCACCCGAGTACTCGTACCACCAACGGAATTCGTAGTGACAACGTTTTTCCATGTAGTCGACCTTCGGTGCTTGTCCCAACCACATGTCCCAATTGAGATTGGCTGGCGGTGCAACCTTTTCAAAGGGGCCGCCCGTTGGACTACCGTTGATTCCGCAAGTGATTTTCTTGAGATCGCCTAGCAGGCCTTTGTGAGCCATGTTGACGGCTCGCATGAATAGTTTTTTGTCCGAGCGTTGTTGTGTGCCAACGACAAAGACGAGATTGGGATTGGCTTTGCAAGCCGCTCGGATTCGCAAGTTCTCTTCGAGCGTAAGTGTCAATGGCTTTTGGCAAAAGACGTGCTTGCCAGCCTGGAGAGCTTCGATGGCGATCTTGGTATGCCAGTGGTCTGGTGTTACCACGCTGATGACGTTGATGTCTTTGCGATCGAGGAGTTTGCGGTAGTCGGTAAAAGCCTCTGCTTTGCCCTTGCCGATTTTTTCATCGTTCTTGGCTTTGTCCGCTCGCGAGGAGTCTGCATCGCAGACGGCCACAATATCGCCAAATTTGGCGTGACCGTGCGCATCGCCGGTCCCCATGCTGCCCACACCGATGCAACCGATGGTGAATCGATCGTTCGCAGACAACGGAGCTGAGGATGCGGATGTCTGAATGTAAGGCACAAACGATGCAGCTGCGGCTGCAACAGAAGTGTTTTTGATAAACTCGCGACGGTTACGTTGGGTCATGATCGAAATTGGCTCCGATGGGCTGGAAATAAAGGCAACGACAAAAAATTCGCTAACAGTAACCCCTATTCTGCACAGAGGTCACGCATAGGGAACCCCCTGCGGTTGTTTTTCCCACGTAAAGAAGGTGCTGAGGGGGGTTGCTGAGCTCGAAATCAAGGACTTCTGCGCAGGTGTAGCACTTTTATCGCTTAAACCAGCCCGATGAATCTGGGCCGGGCAAGTCGGATGCCGTCCTCAAAGGGGGCTTCGACCCATCGTTCAAAACTCGGTTTTGCGGACTGACTAGAACGTCGGCACCTGAATTGGCTAACACACCCCGGTCGGTGCGAATAGGCAAGGCCGGTTCGGATAGGTGCTTAAAGGACAAGTCGAGCATGGATTGCAACCTCA
>CAMBSL010000112.1 GCA_945870455.1 Pirellula staleyi DSM 6068
CCTATCAGCCGAGACGAGGCAGTGGCAAGCCAGCCAGCCAGCGGCGAGAAGAAGCCAGCTCACGACTAGCGGCGGAAAATTCAGAAGTTCGATCGAACGAAAGAAGCCGCTCGGCAGGCACAAATAGGCAAGAGGGTGCTGACAGCCGATCAGACGGAGATCGCAGAACCGCGGGAGATCGCAGAACACCCAGCTCGCGTAGACCAACAGGTGCTGGCAGACCAACAGGCGAGCGAAGCTCAACCGGCGAGCGACGTCAAGTTGGCGAACGCAGACCTTCCGGAACAGGCAGACAGGTGGGCGACCGAAGACCGACAGGTGGACGATCGTACGGCACATCCTCCAGTGCAAATCGTTCGTCAAGCGGCGGTCGTTCGACAAGCGGTGGTCGTTCGTCAAGCGGCGGTCGTTCCACAGGCGGTGGCCGAAGCAAGCCGATGGGATCAAGAACCGGCTACGGTGGCGGAAGATCTTCGGGGCCGCGTGAAGGTGCGGGAGGCGAAGGAGGCCGAAGTGGCGGTGGCGCTCGACCAACAGGAAGTCGACCAACAGGAAGCCGCGGTGGAAAAACATCCGGAGGCCCGAAAGGTCGCAAGGGCGGCGGAAAAGGCCGACCGCCTCGCAGCCGAGGCTAAGACTTCGCTATACTACCGCAACCTCAAATTTTCTTACGTTCTTTGGAGCCATCGCGTCTAAATGGATTACCTGCAACTGGAAGGCAAGCGGTTTGTCGTTATGGGAGTGGCCAATCGAAAGAGCGTTGCCTACTTCATCGGTAAGTCGCTTGAGTCGAATGGTGCCAAAGTCGAGTGCGTTGTTCGGAGCCAAAAACGCCGTGACGAAGTGAGCAAGCTCTTTCCAACCGCTCCAATCTGGATATGTGATGTTGAGGATCAAACTCAGATCGACGAGCTCGCCACACAGCTTGCTGGCAACGCCGAAACGATCCAAGGCTTTGTCCATTCGATCGCGTTTGCTGACTACAGCGATGGCATGAAACCGTTCCACGAAACGACACGCAAGCAATTTTTGCAAGCGATAGACGTTTCCTGTTTCTCGTTCGTCGCCCTGAGCAATGCCATGAAGAGCTTGTTGGCTCCGAACGCTTCGGTGGTTACGATCGGTATTTCCACCACACGGATGGCGAGCGAAAGTTATGGTTTTATGGCCCCTGTCAAAGCGGCCCTCGATTCTTCGTTGGCATTTTTGTCAAAGTCCTTCAGTCGCTTTTCTAAGGTCCGGTTCAATGCCGTCGGCGCTGGCCTTTTGAAGACCAGTGCGTCTGCGGGTATCCCTGGGTATGTCGACGCATACCTCTTCGCCGAGAAGGCGATACCTCGGGGTGCTGGAGTAACGACGCAAGAGGTTGCTGATACCGTTCTGTTTCTTTTGAGTCCACGATCGTCGGGCATTACCGCTCAGACCATCGTGGTCGATGCGGGCATGTCAACGAACTATTTTGACAACGAGATCGTCTCGCGTGTCGCAAGTCATTGAGAAGGAAAATGAACAGTTGGGTCTAAGGCGTCGCACATAAATACGCTACCGAACCGAAAGCCGTAGAACAGGCCGCCAGCCTGTTTTCTCGGTGACAGCCCTGGCAGCCCTGTCCTACGAAAATCGGCAAACATGTCGTTTAGGGCTTTAGCGAATTCAACCATCCTATTTAAAACGCAAGCTGTGTAAGGATTGAAAATGCAAAACATCGAAGTCGACATTCATACCGTTCAGCGTTGGTTAAAACACGGAATCGATGACAGTGGACTGCCCGTCACCCTCGTCGATTGTCGCGAACCAAATGAAGCTGAAATCGCTAAAATAGATGGGGCAGTTTTGATGCCCATGAGGAGTTGGCCACCCGATCAGGAAACCCTTGCAACTCTGAACGGCAAATCGGTGGTTGTGCACTGTCATCATGGCGGTCGATCGCTTCGCGTTGCCAATTGGTTTCGCCAAAACGGGCACCCCAACGCGACCAGTATGGTTGGCGGCATCGATCAGTGGAGTTTAGAAATTGATCCAACTATTTCGCGATACTAAGGGAACAATGCGATGACGTGTCGAACTGCTTTCATTGTCGTTTGGTTTTGGCTTGCGAATTCCAATCTCTACGTCGTGGTCCTTGCAAAACCGACCGATCCACCGGTAGCAACCGGAAAAACCTTAACGAACCCATTAGCGAAACCAAGTATGACCCCGCAAATACCCGACGGGAAACTGACCCAAGCACCCAGTAAGCCTACATGGTCCATAGCCATTCACGGCGGAGCGGGTGGTGACATCGATCGATGGACCGCAGTGCAAAAACAGAATCGCATCCATGGTCTCAAGGCCGCTCTGCAACGCGGAAAAGATCTGTTGGAAAAATCAATGCCCGCCGTTGATGTTGTACAAGCGGTAGTCCAAATCCTGGAAGACGACCCAAATTTCAATGCGGGTCGCGGTGCTGTTTTGAATAGTGTCGGAGACGTGTCTCTCGACGCAAGCATTATGGATGGGTCCGACTTAAGTTGTGGAGCAGTTGCAAATGTCATGACTGTTCGGAATCCCATTCAGTTGGCTCGGGCAGTTCGCGATAAAACGCCTCATGTCTTCTTGTGCGGCGAACCAGCGGATGTGTTTGCCAAGGAGATCGGATTGCCGCAGGAGCCGCAAGAGTACTTTAAAACTCCGGAGCAAATCGAAAGTTGGAAGGCTTGGCAACAGAAGCAAGCCGCACGAAATTCGACGACTACCAAGAGTGATCATGACACTGGAAAGGACCGATTGTTCTATTTGGGAACAGTCGGCTGTGTTGTACGCGACCAACAAGGCAATCTTGCTGCTGCCACCAGTACAGGCGGGTTGCTCGGCAAACGCTATGGACGGGTGGGCGACTCTCCCGTGATCGGTGCGGGAACCTATGCAAAAAACGCAACTTGCGCAATAAGTTGCACCGGAGTGGGTGAACTTTATATTCGAAACCATATCGCCTCTGCCGTGTCCTCTCGGATGGAATATCTGAACGAGTCGCTAGAGAAGGCTACCGGTTTTGCAATCCACAAAACGCTTCCCGAAGATTCAGGCGGACTGATCGCCGTGGATCGGGATGGAAACATCGAATTGCAATACAACACTCCCATGATGGCACGTGGACAAGCGAGAAGCGACGGACTATTCCAGGTAGGATTGAAGGAATGGGCCGACTAAGCCTTTACTCGTGCCTCAGTGCTTCGATCGGGCTCATCTTGGCTGCCCTAATCGCTGGATAGATACCGAATATCAGTCCAACAATAATGGAGACTGCAAACGCACCGACGATGCTCTCCGGTACGATACTTGGCTGCAGGGTCTGAACAACTTGAGGAAGTTCCTTCATCTGATCCGTCCAGAAAGTATTTGCGATGAGGCGGGCCAAGTTCACGGTGGGGCCACACAATAGACCGAACAGAATTCCGGTAATACCGCCAGCTAAACTCAGCACGCTCGTCTCAGCTAGAAATTGGGTAATGATGTGAAAACGCTTGGCACCCAAAGCGCGGCGAATACCGATCTCGCGAGTCCGTTCGGTTACCGTCGCAAGCATAATGTTCATAATGCCAATGCCACCGACGAGCAACGAGATCGATGCAATCATGACTGTAAAAATCCAAAACATCCACTGCGTCGTTCGTACTTGTTCGAGCAATTCCAAGGGCACTACAACCGCGATGTCTTCCATGCGATCATGCGCATTGAGGGCAGCCTTGACTAACTCAGCAGTCTGTTTAACGTTGGCAACGTCAAAAACACGCAACGTGATCTGATTGAGTTCGATCACTTCGCCCTCGCGCGAACCGGGCCGAATGCTCATAACCGTATCGCCGATACGGTTTTGAAGCGTCTTGATCGGAATGTAAACGTCGTAAGAAAAATCTTGTGCGGCCATCGATCCGCCAATAGCTGCAGTCGATCCCTTAGGTTTGAGAACGCCGACTACCAAGTAGTAATTTTTGTTCTCAGGCAGGTAAATGCGCTGACCGAGCGGATCTTCGTATGGAAAGAGCTTTTCAGCCACCTTGGCAGCAAGCACACAATGCGTGTCCAGTGCGGAGTTTTCCGTATCGGTAATGAAATGTCCGGCAGCAAGATCTAAGTGAGTTACTTCGGCATACTCAGGCGTGCAACCTACCAATCGACCATCCAGTTTTCGATCCTTGAATTGAAACTGTCGTCGCATCTCGCGGATTGGAAGTGCGCTTTTGATCGTGGGAACGGTTTCAACGAGCATGTCGAATTCGTCTCGCATGAGACCATAAGGTGTTAGCCCTGTTGAAGACATTTTCTCGCTGGGCGGTTTGACCGTTCGAATCATGATCGTATCAGCACCCAAGCTTTCGACTTGACGGACTGCTTCATCCCCGATCCCTTTACTGATCGCGAGCAACCAAATAACGCTCGCTACCCCGATGAATATCCCTAGAACGGTTAGCAGTGAACGCAATGGGTGAAGCCAGAGGCTCTTGATACTCAGTTGAATGGTTCCGACGAGTAGGTTCATGCTTCCACCGGCATATTATCTATCGCATACTGTGCAGCCGCATCGCGAATTTCTTGCGTATTGGTTTTATCCCATTGGAGCCGACCATCTTTAAGTCGCACCACACGTTTTGCTCGTTTGGAAACTTCGTCTTCGTGCGTAACCAGAATGATCGTTTTCCCCTCGACATTGAGACGTTCGAACAGCTGAAGAATCTCTTCGGACGTCCGAGAGTCTAGGTTTCCGGTCGGTTCGTCAGCCAAGATAAAGTAGGGGTTGTTGACGAGAGAGCGAGCGATGGCCACGCGCTGCTGTTGACCACCGCTCAACTGGGTCGGTCGGTGATCCAAACGTTGGCCAAGTCCTACCATCTTGGCTAATTCATACGTTCGCTTGTTTTGTTCACGCGTCAACGATCGGCCCTGATAGAACAACGGAACTTGGATGTTCTCTACGACCGTCAACTGTTGTATCAAGTTATACGATTGAAATACGAATCCGATTCGTTGCGAGCGAATCGTTGCCAATTGATTATCGTTCATGGTTGCGACGTCATCGCCGCCTAGCCAGAGACTGCCGGATGTAGGCTGATCTAGGCAGCCGAGCATGTTTAGCAGTGTACTTTTCCCAGAACCCGAGGGACCCATGATCGCAACGTAGTCCCCTTCGGGCACGTCGAACGAAACCCCGCGAAGCGCCCGCACAGTTTCACTTTTTAGAACGTATTCTTTTTTGAGATCTACGACACGACAAGCAAAGTTTCTCGCGTCCTGTTTTTGTTCAAGCATTAGTTCGACGGAGCTCCTCGAGCCGATCCGCCGCCACCGCCACCGCCGCCTCCAGCTGCCATGCGTTTTCGCATTACGGCTGTTAATTCCGCTCGGTCGATTGACCCGTCCTTGTTCGTGTCATACTCGGTAAAGGCACCTGCCATTCGCTCATTCGAGGCGACTTCGTCTTTGGTGAGTTTGCCATCCGAGTTGGTATCAAGACTGGAAAAAATCGAGCTCGCAATTGCGTCTGGGTTTGGCGGGCCGCCGGAGTCAGGACGCCCGGCGGATCCAGGTTTGCCGCCTCCTTGTTTCGTTTCCGCGTTTTTCGCGGCTGCAGGCGTCTCAGCAGCTATGTTCGCGAGTTTTTCACGATCATCGACTTCGGGAAATTCCGGGATGTTCATTTTGGAAACATGACTGCGTGGGTCAAGAGCGACCATATCTTTCTCCTCCACTCCACTGAGAACGGTAACAAATTTTTCGTTCGTACCACCAAGCTTGATCTCGTTGGTCTTCCAACCGTCACCGTCCTTGATTAGCACAAAATGATGGTTCTTGGATTCGTATACTGCGTGTACTGGCACTTGAATGGCATTCGGAATCTGCTCCACAAAAATGCGGGCCGCCGCTGTCATTCCCGTACGAATGGATGGAGGCGGATCCATTATCTGCACAAACACAGCATACTCTTTGGCACTTGTGCCCATCCAGCTTCCTGGCTCAGCGTACTTGTTTACCTTCGTGACGCGACCAAGTAACTCATTCGCGGCTCCTCCAATCGCGTCAACATTAATTTTCACGGGCAGACCCTCGCGAATTAAAGTGATTCGCGATTCGTTGACCTTGGCTTTGACTTGCATTTTGTTCGGATCTGGAAGCAAGAAGACGGTCTGTTGTTCCCGCACCAGGGCACCTGGCTCGACGACGAAGTCTCCACCGCCACGTCCGCTAAACTTATTTGCATAAACAACTTGTCCATCAGCCGGTGCCAACACGGCACAAGCTGTGATTTGGTTCCGAATCTCCTCGAGCTTTTCCTTTTCTTCACTCAAAGTGTTTTTGTCGGATGCAAGTTTTGCAGCCGCTGTTTCGATGTCGCTGTTCAACTGGACAAGCATCTTTTCCTTGGTCAGTCTATCAAGGACTTTCATGCGTTGTTCCGAAGAATCTAATTTGCGTTGGGCGTCTTGGACTGCGAATTGCTCGGCCTCGATTTGAAGAGCCTTGAGCGTCCCCTTGGCTGCAAGACGTTCCGCGCTCTGCAAAGACAATTCGGCTCTGCGAAGCCCCTGTTGGGCCACAGCGATTTCGCTCAAAATGGCGTTGCGTTCTGTCTGATAGGTGCCTTCGAGATACTCTTGCTTGGCGATGGCGGCCTTGCTCACCAAGGCCTCACTGCTGATGACAGTCGATTCGGCGGAGCTAACGATAATCCTTTGATTCTTGGCCTCTTGATCGAGAGCGGACGAGTCTAATTGACAGAGTTTGTCCCCCTTCTTGACCAATGTACCCTCAAGAACCACATTTAAGATCGGAGTGCCACTAGTGCCCCGACCTTTGACTTCGCATTTGACTTCGTTGTTCTTGCTGCTCTCGATTTCGCCCTGCTCAAGAACGATGTGGTCGAACGGTCCGCTCACCACTTCGTGCAGCATTGGCTCACTTTCCACGCTCGCGTAGAGTCCCGACCCTTTGGACTGCCACCACGCATATCCAACCGACCCGCAAACGGCAGTTCCGATGGCCAAAAAGGCAATAACTTTCGCGCCGCCCATGCGGGTTCGGAACGGTTGGTTGCGTCGATTTAACATATTCATAACTGGGAATGTTGGGAGGGAATGGGCAATTTTGCAAAATATGCAACGGGTGGGCGAGAACTTGCATTGTCGATGAATGTCAATCTTTTCGCTACAGCGATCCGAATCTTTGTTTGAAATCCATGGAGCCAGACTACCCCCCACCCTAGTGCAAACCCCCAATCTACTCAATGGTTTCGTTCCCAAACCATTCTTTATTAGGATTTCTGATCCCGATGGAGGATTGCGAACCAAATCTTGCGGCAACCTAGCATCAAGGTGTTTACGGTTTCATGATCGGCTTCGCCATTTGCCAACCGCCTCGCCATTGAGCCGTCAGTTGATCCACCAACGTTTTTTTATCGGGTTGTTGTGCTAGATTTTGGTTTTCCTGTGGGTCGGATTGATGATCGTACAATTCGACCGAATCGACCTTGGTCGAATCGTTGCGGTCTACCCAAGCTGTAAAACGGTAGCGATCGGTGCGCATCGAATATCCCATGATCGGTTTGCCACCCTTGGACCGGGGGTACTGACTGAATGCAGCTTGCTTCCACGATTGATTCGGTTGTTCAAGGAGCGGCTTGAAGCTTGTTCCCTCCAGATGCGTTGGCAGCGCCAACCCCGCGAGCTCTGCCAGCGTTGGATAGATATCAACAAATTCGACAATTCCATTGGTGCGGGAACCTGCATGCTTCATGCCTGGAACCGAGAGCAGCAACGCTACGTTGGTGTCATTCTCGCAGTTGCTGTGTTTGCACCACGCATCATGTTCACCGAGCTTCCAACCGTGGTCACCCCAAAGAATGATGATCGTGTTTTTCGCAAGACCGGATCGTTCGAGCTCATCGAGAACTTTGCCTAGCTGTGCATCCATATAGCTGATGGCCGCAAAGTAGCCATGCTTAAGTTGCCGCGCTAAATCATCCGGAATCGATCCTTCAGGGATTCCGTGGTAGCTGCGCAATTCCCCCCCGGATTGGATGGCATAGTCGGGAGCGTCGTGCGATCGAAACTTGTTTGTCGCCAGTTGGATCTTGGATGGATCGTAGAGGTCGTAGTATTTCTTAGGAGCCACAAACGGCAAGTGGGGCTTTGCAAAGCCCACCGCCAAGAAAAAGGGATCGGGCTTTTTGCTGATCTCCTTCAAGGTTGCGACGGCCAACTCAGCCACCTTTCCGTCTTGAAACGTATTGTCGGGTACGTCGGCTCCTTCCCATGCTGGTCCTCTTGAGTTCTTGGGAGTAGGCTGTTTTTTCTTTTTACCGTCCTTCTTGTTGTTCGCGGCATTCGGATCGGCTGAAATCGCAGGCTTGTTGAGGGCTAGGTTTTCGGGCAGTCCATAACCTGGAGCTTTGGGGGATTGCCATGGAACGGACCAAGTCGGCGCGTCATCGAAATTGCCATGATAGATTTTACCCATACCTTGAACGAAGTAACCATTGTCCTTGAAATGCTGACCAAGCGTCACCACATCCGGGAGGGCAGTTCGAAAATGCGTTTCAAGGTCCCAGACTTTGGTGGTGTCGGGACGCGTGCCCGTCATTAGGCTTGATCGCGTCGGCGAACAGACTGCTTGCTGACAATAGGCTCGATTGAAGGTGATGCCTGCTTTCGCAATACGATCCAAATTGGGACTCTTGATGTAATCCGCACCATACGCGCCGAACTCAGGTCGCAAGTCGTCGACAGCCAAAAAAAGGATATTGGGCCGGTCGGCATTCGCGCCGCGAACCATCAAAACACAAAACAGAAACGGAATGATTCGAAGCAAACTAGATTTCATGGCTTGGTACTTCTTTAACCTTAAAGGTAATTTTAGCTCCGGCGATTTCGACCTTCGCATGCGTCGCGCAAGCCTTTAAGCCAGCGGTGGAGGTCGGCCGGCCATGGCATCTTGAAAGACAAAAGCTCGTCGGAAATGGGATGCTTGAATTCCAGCGAAGCCGAATGCAACGCTTGTCGCGGCGCACCGCTCTTGTCGTCCATGCGCACACCACCGATCGGTCGATTGTAGATGGAATCTCCGCAAAGCATATGGCCTGCTTCCGACAAGTGGATTCGAATCTGGTGTGTTCTGCCGGTCTCAAGAGTGCACTCGATCATCGAATACTCTCCGATGGTTTCAATGGGGCGGATATGAGTTATCGCTCTCTGGGCACTTTCGTCTTCAGGACGATCCGAGGGTTGCGTCCCTCGCTTGCCATCTCCGCGGTCACGAACCAAAATGCTGTCGAATGTTTGGGCTTGAGGATGACCGTGCACGAGCGCGTGGTATTTTCGAACGACCTCATGCTTTCGAAACGATTGTCCAATCAATTTCGCAATCGACGGCGTCCTCGCAAAAATCATCAGACCGCTCGTATCTCGGTCCAGTCGGTGGACGGCAGTGACTTCAAACTTTTTGAGCTGCATCGTCCGCTGACGCTGAGCATCTTGGGCAGACAAGCGACCTTTGGTCTTCTTGTTGACTGACTTAGATGGATTTGCCTCCCTCTCCGCCAGCTTCGATCGCGAGAAAAAATACTTTTCCAACGCTTCTGGAAGCAGTTCCTCTAGCGTTGGTTGCAGCTGTTTCCGTTTTTTGGGAAGGTTGCGTTCTTCGAAATGCCGGGTCGATGTAATACCAGGTGGTTTCTCCACGACAACCAAAAAATCATCGACGTAAGCGAACCTAACAGCCGTCGGCTGAACAGGCTTCGAAAGCGATTCTTGCCAAAGCTTGACGACATCCTTCGATGTAACCTTGCGAGCTTGGTCCAGGCATAGATTGCCGTTTACTTGCACTCGCCGCTTGAGAATGGCCTCACGGGTCTGTCCCCAGCTCCATTGTGACATGCGTTTTTTGATGGCAGATCCAAGCGTTTGGCCGTTGTCTTCTTCTGTTAAATGGAAGAGTTCAAATGGAGCGGGTTTGTCTTTGGTCATAACTGAATTTGGCTATTGCCAAATGCTGTCGTCGTTCGTCCATGAGACACCCGACTCAAGTCCGCTCGAGATTGAATCGTTTACCTTAACTTTGCTGGCGACTTGCCACGAATCGACCATGACACCGCCGCTCGCGGTCACAACCCAACCTTGAACTGTTTGGATGAAACTGCATTGAGGATCGAGGGATTTTGCCACCTCGCACTTTGCAAGTTCAACCTTGGAAGTTTCGCCTACGATGGACGAAAGATTGCAATTGGCAAGCGCTTGAAGTTCCTGCGATTCAATCAAAGCGGCAACGATACACAAATCCATCACGTTTCGCAATTCACCAAAAACAGGATCTTTGACTGCCAACTCGTCCATCTTCTTTGTGAACAATTCAGCCCACTTGCGAGCCAAGCCATCCACTTTACCGGTTTGCTTAAATGCACCCTCGGCGGTCACTTGATCTTGTTCGGTCAATGTTTTGATACCTGGACCACTAATCTTCCATGCCTTGCGATCGGCGCTGTGTTCGAGTGCAGAGTAATCGCAAGCCATCCACCAACGCGATTGAAGCTGGGACATGCTGGATTTGTTGGCAATCATCTCAACGTAGCTAGGCAATCCCTTGACTGGCGCTTTTGCCAAGTTCATACCATAGAGTTTCATACGGTAGTCCGCTGCCAAAATAACGCGAGCCATGTGGCTGTCTGGAGCAAGTCCCTCCAGTTTGACCTGCTGGGGGCCAAAGGCTTGCATCATGGCAGGCTCTAAAGACTTTGGGTTCATGTTGGGCGACAACGCTTGTTTCTGCAATCGTTCGAGGTTTCTAACCCCTTCTTCGGTAGGTTCGATCGAAACCGAGATGCCTGTCGTACGGGCTTTGTTGACGGTCTGCAGTGCACACAACAAGTCATCGAGGTAAACAACCGGGCGTCCACTCTTGGTTCCAACAACGGATCCGTTGACTCCGACGGTCCAAGGCTCAGCAGGACCAGCAAGTACGATGTCTTGCCTCTCCGGATATACGAAGACGTTTTCAATGCGAGTTAGTCCCCCAAGGAAAAGCACCTCTTCGGGCAAGGGTTTCTTTTGTTCTATACTCGACAGAATGATTTTTTGAAGATTTTTTAACGAAATGAGTCGTCGTTCGGTGGGCTGGTTGAGTTGTCCCTGAGGTCCGATAAGTTGAGCACGCATTTCTGACAATGCCAGAGTTTGATCCTCTTGTGTCGCAGTCCGTAACACCCCTTCTGGTGAAATACTGACTCCACCCACGACTCGAATAGCGCCGAATCCGCCACCTATTTGAGCACAAACGGAAGAAGTCAATGGACTCGCGGAAAGGATGCCGGTTGCAACAATCAAGCCGATCGATAGTTTCAGTCGGGCACAGCGCACCGCCATTCCACGCAAACTCAAACCTCGAAAACACATAATCGAAACTCCGGAAGAAATAGGTGACAAATTTTTCTGATGAGGAACAATGAAAAGATGGAAGGATCTATCCATTTCAACGCTATCTTATTGTGGCACGAGCCGCCCCTGTTTTGCCAGCTCGAAGCCCACAAATTCCCAAAATACTCATCTTCTAGAGTAATTTCAGTAGCCAATTGATGCAACCAAACAATTCGCCCGCATACCTCATTATTCGGCAAGGATACCGTTGGACGGACGTTTTTCGCCTGGAATCGGGCCGTCCCTTGATCATTGGACGGGCTTCGTCCAACGAAATCCCAGTTGCGGACGAGCGATCGAGTCGCCGGCACGCCGAGATTTTTTTTGAAGAAGGCTCTTGGAAAGTTCGCGATTTGGGCTCTCGGAATGGCACTTACGTAGACGGACAGCGAATTTCAGAGGCAAAATCGCTGGTTGCGGGCAACCAAATCACGGTGGCCGCGTGTCGACTCACGTTCGCTTATTCGCTCGATGAGGTCGTCCCGCCACTCGAATTGGATGAGACGGCGCCGCAGACCACTCAACACACTCAAGGTGAAATTCCAGCCATCACCTACCGACAGTCCAAATCGTCCATTCTAGATCCTGCGTCACACCAACTGGACATCAAGTCCCCCAGTCATTCCGTTGCGGTGCCCCATCGCGCTTTCCCTGCCATTGCTACCGAGCTATTGCAATTGGCCTTTGACGTCGCACGCGAACCCAATATTCAATCCGCCTGCGAACTAGCTTTAAATCGACTCATGCAATCCACCGGTTGCAAAACAGGAGGGATTCTCAAACTGGAACCGTCCCCTGACGAAAAGGATACGACTAAGACTAATCCGATCGGTCCACCAAGCTGCATTGTGCTTGCGGCACTCCAACGCAATGGCAAAGCCTACCATCCAGTCGCCGATCCGCTTGTTACGAATGTACTCAGGGATAACACTGCCATCTTGGCGCACAACGTTCATGCCGACTCGCATCTCGTCGGCGGACAACCTGCCAGTTCGAACTCAATGTCGTCGCAGGCAAGCCATGTGTTGACGACCACGAGTGTGATCGTCGCACCGATGCGAATCGGTGAGCAAACCATTGGCATGATTCACTTGTATTCGCGCTTTGGTGAACCTGATTTAACTCCGGAGCACTTGGAAATTACTTTGGCTGTTGCCGATGTTTTGGCGGTCTCGATCGACAATTTAACGCGTCAGCAAACGCTCGAAGTAAAACTCAAATCGTCGCGCAGCCGCATTGTGGAACTGGAACAACAGCTCGGTCAATCTGCCGAATGGATTGGCCCGTCTGCCGCCCTGCGCCAGGTTCGCGACCAAGCCCAACGCGTTGGCCCAACCCATGCAACCATCTTAATTCGCGGCGAAAGCGGTGCAGGTAAAGAACTCGTGGCTCGCGCCATCCATGACTTCAGTCAACGTGCAAACGGACCGTTCGTCGCGATCAACTGTGCAGCACTCACGTCAACCTTGCTGGAAAGTGAACTGTTCGGTCACGAGAAAGGTTCCTTCACAGGTGCCGTAGAACGCAAGATCGGAAAATTCGAGCAAGCCGATGGCGGTACGATCATGCTGGATGAACTGGGTGAAATGAGTTTGGAGATTCAGGCCAAATTCTTGCGAGTGCTCGAGGGCAAAGCCTTTGAGCGGGTAGGTGGTAACAAGCCGATCCAAGTGGATGTACGAGTCATCGCTGCCACCAACCGCGATCTCGAACAAGCTGTCCGCGAAGGCCTGTTTCGATCCGACTTGTATTTCCGATTGCGAGTCATTGAGTTGCGAGTTCCAGCCTTGCGACAACGCACAGAAGATATCCTCCCGCTAGCAGAGTATTTCCTTGCCCAGTTCCGTTCTAAGTCTGGGCACGGGCCATCTGGATTCACGGAACAAGCCCAATTGGCTATGCAAAAGTACCACTGGCCTGGCAACGTTCGCGAATTGCGGAACAGTGTCGAGCGAGCCTACGTGCTAGCGACCGGTCCACTCGCGGGCCCAGAGGATTTGGCTCTATCGTATTTGCAAGTTCCAGGCCAGGAGTTGCCAAAGCCCGCCCCGACAACGAGCAACACATATCAAGAAAAGACGATCGATGCGTTGGAGCAAGAGCACATCGAAGCTACGCTCGTGTACACCAGCGGTCAAAAAAATCGCGCTGCCGCTATCCTTGGGATTGAACGTTCAACGCTCGACCGAAAACTTAAGAGATTTCAAGGCCCCTAGCTACCACTGCAAATACTCTTCGAACGATTCGCGAATCAATTCGACGGACGGGGTAACGCCAGTCCAGAAAAAGAAGTCGGCTGCGGCTTGGTTGGCCATCAATTCAACCGGCTCGATGAAGTTGACATTCCTTTGTCTCAAATTCTCTCGCAAGGGTCGCAACTGTTTTTCGGATCCGGAGCCAAGAACCAAGCAGCCTGCATTAACGCTCCAGGCCAACGCAGCAATCTGACGCAAAGACGTTGTCGATGGAACGCTACCCAAAATCAGAAACTCGACGGGCTTTTCCTTTTGATAAAAGCGTTCCAAAGGTTCAACCTGCGGTGGCATTTGACTGCTCATCCCTTCTGCATTCCCGGCCGATCCCGAAGGCTCGATTGCCACTTCGCCCGCATCCACAATGCGTTCAGAAAACGCATTCGCAGCCAATCGAACTACTTGTGCAATCGCAGGCTCGTTGAGAACAACCACCGATCCCCGATGCGTTTGCACTCCCTCGCTTGGAACCTTGGAGTCGGGCGTTTCCGTGCCGATCAGACTTGGCTCAATGCACCTTGCGACGGCCGCGCCGAGTGTGTTGTCCCCAAGCCACGAGTTGCCGTCGGACCGAACCACATTGACTCGTCCGAGAGCTAATGCGGACTCTGTCACACTGTCAAGCAGCGGGATAGCTTGGGACTGAAACGGCTCCAATACTGCAACGCCGTCCAAACCTAACGCCTGGATACCGCGAAATGCGGTTTCGAATTGTTCGACCGCAACTTGCGAAGTGAAGAATCTCCAATCTACTCCCGCTGCGCGAGCGGCACGATACATGACAAACTGCGTCGGATTTCCAGCTACAGGATTTCCAACGCAACATACGTGCGGTTGTAGAACGCGGGTCATACTCATCAAAACTAAAAGACCAGCGACAACGAACCGATGCGACGACGCGTTTCCGCCATCATCCGATCTTCGCCGGCTTCGTCGTTCGCCTCGTAGGTAACCGAGAACCTCAAGAAGCTGCCCGCGTCATCCCAGGGAACAGTAACCATCGAATGCTGTGTTATGAAATACTGCGAGGCCTCCTCTGCATTTGCAAACGAAGGGCCACCCTCGATACCTTTAGGCGTTTTCGTATAGAGAAAATAACTGCCTCCAGGGACGTCGCACGTAAACCCGCAATCGCGCAGACAGGCCACCAGCTTCTCAAGTCGGCGACGATAC
Source organism: Pirellula staleyi DSM 6068 (assembly GCA_945870455.1). Taxonomy (GTDB): domain Bacteria; phylum Planctomycetota; class Planctomycetia; order Pirellulales; family Pirellulaceae; genus JBKCUI01. The sequence continues at coordinate 14,864 of CAMBSL010000112.1, forward strand.
TTCGTATTGATTCGCTTTGGAATATCCGGCGAATCGAGACCGGTGATCGCCGCGCGCTGAACCGCACCAAATTGACCGCTATCGCAGTTGTCTTTCACATCGGAAAACGCTTGGACGATCGTGGCGTTTCCGCAAACCCACCCAATTCGCCAGCCGATCATATCAAAGCCCTTGCTCATCGAATGCACCTCGACACCCACATCCATGGCCCCCGGTGTTTGGAGAAAGCTCAGCGGTTTTCCACGGAAGCTTAGCAAGATATGTGCGGCATCTTGAACGACCACGAACTTGTGCTTGTGTGCCAACTCGACCAACTCCGCATAGAATTCGCTCGTCGCAACTTGGCCGGTCGGACTGTTGGGATAATTGACCACCAACATCTTGGTGCGTTCCCAAGTTTCATCGGTAACCTGGCTGAAATCCGGATAGAAATGATTCTCTGCTAGTAACGGCAATCGATAAACCGTTCCACCGTAATATTTGGTATGCGTGCCAGCCACCGGATACCCGGGTACGGTCATCATGGTGATGTCCCCAGGGTTGATAAAGCATGCGGGCAGCATCGAATACGCAGTCTTGCTGCCGATGCAATGATTGATTTGCGTTTCAGCATCTAAATCAACTTGAAACTCGCGTCTCATGAATCGACTGACTGCCTGCTTATACTCCGTGGGGCCATTGTCCATGTAGCCACGATTTTCAGGCCGATTCACCTCGATAGCCATTTGATTACGAACTTTGATGTCCGCCATCGAATCGTTTTCGCCGATGCCGAAATCGAGCAAGCTTCGATCGGGGAAGTCAGCCAGGGCCTTGCGTTTTGCTCGCTTGATCTTCTCAAATTTATAGATCTCGTTCCCTTTTCCATACCCACGTCCACCGATCCGATCAGCGAAGAGTTCTTGGAAGTAAGGGTCCTGGCCGTTCGTGACAGGCTTGGCAATAGCAGGTGCAGTCGACATTCAATGAGGATTGGTTAGAGTTACTTTGCTTGATTTAGTCTCCGCCGAGTCCTTTATGATACGCGCGAAACACAGCGACGCGTAGGACATCAGCGGAAATAGACCTATCTTGGTTCCACCATCGACAGGTAATGGGAGACTCCACTCATTTCGCAGCCGCTTTCAAGAATGAACTATCAAAATCCAGCATTCCTGCACCGGTCCCGAACGAAATCGATGTCGGCTTGGCCGTGATGCCATATTTTTCGCAAAACTTGCTGACGGTGGGCATTGTTTCCTTTTGGAATTTGTCGCTGCTAAAAAGGGCCAGTGCCTCGCTTGGGTTACCGTAAAAACGGGTCTGAACAACAACCTTTTTCATATCGTCTAACTGAAGATTCGCAAATTTCTTTCCGATGCCAATCAGCGTACTGTCCATGGTTTCTGGATTCGTCATCCGTTTGTTCATAGCATAAAACGTTTCCGCAATCGCCGCCGCAAAGTCCTTGCCACCCGGTTTCTTGAGCGAATCCGCTCCGATGACGACCATATCAATGATTTCTTCTGGGATGCTCGACGAATCGAACAGGACTTTCGAATCAGGACGCGTGACCAGTGTCTGCATCACAAATGGATTCCAAACCATGATCGATTGAATGTTGGCAGCCTTGCCTTGGAATGCTTGAGAAGCTTGTTCAGGGTCCATTTGCGCAAATGGGAAATTCTTTGGATCTTTGCCGGCCTTTTCCAAACACCGGTCGAAGCAGAATTGAGAAACGCTCTTTTCCAGACCGTGAGTCGTTTTGCCCGCTAGGCCTTCGACCGAATCGATGCCGGATGCGATGCAAGCGTCTGCACCATTGGAGGTGGACGTCGGCATGATGGCAACACTTTTCCTAGACGCGGCTGGACCGAGAATGTCAATGTTGGTGATGCATACAGCATCCGCTTGCGAATTGCCGTAAAGGGCGATGCAACTATCGTAAGTGACGAGTTTGAGTTCGATATCGACGTTGTACTTCTTTTCGAGCGAGCCCATTTTGCCCGGTTCGCCATCGATCAAACCCGCATCGCTGGCTACACCAAAAATACTCCAGGAAGGATACTCGCTCCACGCCAGAGAAAACGTGGGCGCAGCAACTGGTTTCTTCGTAGCGACTTCATTGGAGTTCGTGGCAGGCTTCGAATCGCATCCTGCTGCGGCGATCGTTGCCAACGCAAGCAATGAAATCCATCGTAAAGGGTTCGTATGTTTCATGATCGTGGGTCAAGCTTCCATTGTTTCGAGGTAAAACCAAGGTTTTGATTGGACAAATTGAATACGCCCTATTTTAGCACATCGAGTTCGTTTCGCATCTTTTAACTTAAGTTGCCAGCTTTTTGTATCGGAAACGCTGCGGCTGGTCGTCTTGGATGCCCAGTCGTTCGCGTCGTTGCTGCTCATAAGTTTGGAAATTGCCTTCGCACCAATGCACATATCCGTCCCCTTCAAAGGCCAAAATATGCGTGGCAATGCGGTCCAAGAACCATCGATCGTGCGTGATCACAACAACGCATCCGACAAAACTCAATATCGCTTCCTCTAATGCCCTCAGCGTGTCGACGTCCAAGTCGTTCGTCGGTTCGTCGAGCAGCAGGACATTGCAACCGCGTCGCAACAACTTGGCCAAGTGAACTCGATTTCGCTCCCCTCCGGACAAATCGCCAACCTTTTTTTCTTGATCCGTTCCTTTGAAATTGAACTTTGAGACATAAGCCCTCGAATTCATTCGCTTTCCACCCGCTTCTAGAAAATCGAGCCCACCCGAAATTTCTTGATACAGCGTATTGGTGGCAGTCAGCGAATCTCGCGATTGATCGACGTATCCGAGTTCCACGGTCTCACCAAT
>CAMBSL010000113.1 GCA_945870455.1 Pirellula staleyi DSM 6068
AAGCGTTCACAGAGGTACAACCGGGCTGTGTATTGAACTCCGAAAACATCTCTTTGTGGTGGCCGACCTTGTCCTGACAAGGGGAAGGCAACAATTATGACGAACGTTAATGGCAAGTCCGACATAATCCCCACGGAGTCAGAGACCACACGCACGATTGGAAACTTTTCTCACGGAAGCCGAGAGACCCCAGCAACATCCAGTTCACCCATGGAACTGGATCGGTCGGAGAAGGCGCGACGCCAACATCCCGATATGCACGTTGCTGGGGAGTCAGACAGTTCCATAGTACCTGAGAAGCTAGCGAACAATGGTGGCGTGCCGTCACCTGCGGAGCTGGTGGAGGGAAGGGGACTGACCAAGGAGAATACAGAGCAATCGCTACTGGACCGGACTCAAAGGCGGACCTCAGACGGGAAACCGTTCGTACCCAGGTCGCGTGGATTGCTCGGAATACGCGAAGGGGCACAGAAGGATCAGAAGCTCAAGTTCACCAGTTTGTTTCACCACATTACACCAGAACTTCTCCGGAGCAGTTTCTTTGATCTCAAGAAGCAAGCAGCGCCAGGAGTCGACGGCCAAACGTGGAATGACTACGTAGTGGATCTCGAACAGAGGATCAACGATCTTCATGGACGAATCCATCGCGGAGCGTACCGGGCTAAGCCATCTAAGCGGACGTACATTCCTAAGCCCGACGGCCGGAATAGACCGCTTGGGATTGCTGCTCTGGAAGACAAAATCGTCCAACAAGCAACACGTGCCATCCTGGAATGTATCTACGAAGAAGACTTCAAAGGCTTTAGTTACGGCTTTCGCCCACAGCGAGGCTGCCACCAGGCTTTAGACGCACTCTACGTAGGTATCACGAAACAGAAAGTGAATTGGATTATCGATGCGGATATTCGAGGTTTCTTTGACAACATTAGCCATGAATGGTTGATGAAGTTTCTGGAACATCGAATTGCAGATCGACGGATGCTACGGCTACTGAAGAAATGGCTCAGGGCTGGAGTGTCGGAAGATGGGCAATGGTCGCCCACTCTTGTAGGCACACCCCAAGGAGCGGTGATTTCACCACTCTATGCGAACGTGTTCCTGCATTATGTGTTAGACCTATGGATCAATGATTGGCGACAACGCCATGCCACAGGTGAAGTCGTTGTCGTGCGATACGCAGACGATTTCGTGATTGGCTTTCGCGAGGAAGCTGACGCTCGCAAGTGCTTAGCAGCGCTCCGGGAACGTATGACCAAGTTTGGCTTGGAACTGCACCCTGATAAAACGCGACTAATCGAATTCGGGCGATACGCGGGAGAGCGTCGCGCTAAACGCGGAGATGGCCCCCCTGAGACATTTGACTTTCTGGGTTTTACGCACATCAGCGGCAAGACTCGTCGAGGCGATTTCGCGATCCACCGCAAGACGTCGAGGAAGAAATTCCAAGTCAAATTAACAGCCCTGAAGGAACAGCTATTTCGGAAACGGCATGACGACCTCGCAGAGGTAGGTGCATGGCTGCAATCGGTGTTTAGAGGTTGGTGCCAATATTATGCGGTACCCGGCAACTACGATCGATTGCGACAATTCCGAGAAGCGATCCAAGTTACGTGGCTCAACGTTCTGCGGCGACGCAGTCAACGGGGACGCAACCTAACTTGGGAGAAGTTCTCGAAGCTCAGCAAGCGCTGGCTACCGACTCCGACAATCCTACATCCTTATCCCAACGTGCGGTTCTCGAAACGTCATCATCCAAGGTAAGAGCCGTATGCGGTAGTTCCGCACGTACGGATCTGTGCGGGGGGCGGCCAGCAATGGCCGTCCCTACCGCGATTCTCATTTGCAGTAGCAGTCCAATAAGAGACCTGACCCAGACCTGAACCCTTTTTTGTTAGCCAAAGGCCTCCTTGTTCACTCTGAACCGGATTTTTTCGATCGATACTTCGCAAGTTCTTCCTGTATCCCCGGATTACAACTAAAGATGGGGTCTAGGAAGCCAATCGCACCCAACTCAATCGACGCTGTTCCGTCGGGATTTAAGCGATCAAGTCGAACAACTCCGCGCTCGAGCAAAACTGCATCCAAATGGCCCTTGTTTTGGTCCCTATGCCGATTCGCGCCACGATGACCATATCTCCATTTTCCAGGCCGTTCTGAAATCGCTACACAGTAGTCGTCGGCATGATCTGGATCTATGTTGAATCCTTTTTGAAACGTAACAAACCCCTCGCTTAGGATAGTATGGTCATGAGCAGTCGCGTTGTCTTCGCAGGTCACTACAAATGCTTGCCCTATTTCAACACGTGATGGTAGCATAGGAGGTAATATCGGGCAGGTGCATTTAGTATCCTCTCCGCATGCCTCAAAGCGCTCCCACCCTTGTTTTGTCAAAACGAAGATACAGCCTCCATCTGTACAGCGAGAACTTGAATACGATTCTTTTGCGATTGCCGTTTGTTTTGTTGCGGTCTTTTTACGGGCCATGTAAACCTCTCAATTCTGATGAAAACTAACGATTACAAACAACTCTAAAGCCAAGAGTACTGGCGTTTTGATCTAGATTCTTTCTAACTGAAGTCGTTCCTCGCTGGTCGCCAGGAATTATCATCATGCTTCCACCTAGGATATGGATTTCCTTGACGATTCCAGAGTCTTTAGTTGTGTGGCATACTTCAGCAACATTGCCAAGCGTATCGAATAAACCCCACGCATTGGGAGGAAACGTCATAGTTGCAGGCGTTTCTGGCTTTCCAGATACATTCGCGAACATCGAAAGCTGATCGCCATTATCGCCATAGAAAAAACGTAGCCTGCTTCCAGCCAAATTAGCGATTTTCCACTCATCCATTGTCGGCAAACGAAAACCGTTCGCTCCGAAATCCACAATGAAGTCTTGACCATGCGAATCCGAATCGTCCGCTATCGAATAGCAAGGATTCAGTGAATTCTCGACACTCAAGTGGTTGCAGTACAGGAACATGGATTTTGCATCGATAAACCGAACTGCATCATTTTCGGAATGGGGGCCATCAAAATTAGCCCGCAAAGTCTCCACATGCTCTGGGCAAAAAATCCAAAATTGCTTGTTCGTGATTTCCGTCGCCGAAATAGAGAGGGTGGATACCGAAGGATCATCTGTGGCCTTACTCAATCGCACCATTACCAACCCGTTTTCAAGTTCGAACCATCCTTGTCCTTCGATTTGTCGCGGAGGCTTTTCCGGCACCTTGCATCCTCGTTGGCACAATGCCCAAGCCGCTGTTGAATGGACGGCACTTGATCCATTTGTTTCGTAGATATGCTTGATTGTCTGGTTGATTTCAGCATTCTCATCTGACGTCGTGTGTTCCCATTTTCCAAGCACTTCTACGATTGAGGAAACTAGGTCCGATGACTGCTCCGTTCGTAACCAGACAAGTAGATCTTTCAATTGTCCATGAAACTTGGGCCATTCCTGCAAAAGCTGTGTTCGGTCTGTTGGATCTGCATCCAATTGCGTCAACTGTTTAACGCCCCCAAGGTCCCCGACGTGCGCGAGAATTATTGCGAATCTGGCAACGCGACGCAAATCCGTGTCGTGAATCGCTCGCCTAACTTCGGCCCGGTACTTGTCGTGAAGCGCCTGAATTGACGCTGTCTTATCATGTGACAGCGCATTTACCAGATTAGTTGCTTCGTCCGATGGGCAATCAGGAATTGCCGTAATCAATTGGTCTACTTTCGTGCGGCCCATAGCAGCAAGTGCCATCAATAGTCGGAGTCGCGACTTCGGTTTCTCGGACTCAATACGTTCTTCAAATTTGACTGCAAGCTCTTGAAAAAATGGGGACAGGTCACGTAGGGCAGAGGAAACGCGCCCCGACTCGTAACTTAGCAAGTTCGATACAGCCATCTCCCGACGCTCGATCCATGCCCGAGCCAAACGTTGTTGGAAGTAGTAACCGGCTACCACGCCTGCCACAACGAATAGAGTCACAAGGAGTGTCAATCCCGTCATTTTAGGATTGCGTTTTGCTGTTCGACCGAGCGATTCGATCATTGGAAGCCTACGCGACGCGATCGGTACTCCCATCAAAAAGCGTTCAAGTTCTTCGGCCAATTCCATTGCGGAAGCGAAGCGATCTTGAGGTCGTTGTTCGAGCGATTTTTCACAAATGACGACTAAATCCCGTGGCAAATCCGGTTGAAGGATTTTTAGACTTTTGCGATCAGCATGGGCGAGTTTCGCTAAATGCTCAGAAGGGGATGCCGCATCAATTGGATTGGCTCCAGACAACATCTCAAACAGGATAACGCCTATGGAGTAAACGTCGGAAGATGCAGTCACGGGGGCTGCAAGCAAATTCGCCTGTTCAGGCGACATATAAGCGATCGAACCAATCGTAGAGATTTTGGTAGGAGTATCGATTCCAGCGGTCAATGCGAGTCCAAAGTCTGCAACTTGCAGTTTTCCATTGAGACTCATCAATATGTTAGCGGGCTTTAGATCTCGATGGATGATTCCGGCACAATGCGCATGGTGGACCGCCCAAGCAATATTCGCGGCGATTTTGGCCTTGTCCAAGACGGACAAGTCCACAAAGCAACACCACTCGCGAAGTGTCACTCCGTCAATTAACTCAAGTACCATGTACGGTGTAGACGACGCTTCATCCACATGTGCTTCGAGGACCCGAACAATTCCTTCGTGATTTAGTTGAGCAACAAGTCTCGCTTCTTTTAAGAAGCTCTGTTTGGTTTCGTGGTCAAGTTCAAAACGAGGAATCTTGATAGCTACGTCACGGCCCAAGTTCTCGTCATGTGCCCTCCAAACAGATGAGAAGCTCCCCTTACCAATCTCGCATTCTAATTTGAATCTCCCTAACTGCACATTTGAAGAAACCGTCATACGATGACCAAATCGGGTTACTGCGAAGAAATAAATCGGGCCATATCGCCAAGGTATTCACGCAACTTGTCGAGCGCGTTGCGGTGCAAGCCCCGTGCAGCTCCCGCCGTCGTGTTTAGGACTAGAGCAATTTCCTCGAACGGTAGTTGCTCGTGATACCGCATCTGAATCACTCGTTGATGATTTTCGGAGAGCTTTGTAACCGCAATCGCAAGAAGTTGACGATTCTCCTCGGCTGAAACCAACGTAGAGGGGGTAAGCTCACCTGTATCTAGCAATGACTGCGCAATATCATTGCTGGAACTAGTAAAAAGAGTGGTCGAAGAATCTTTTTTACGAATGAACGAGATTGCGACATTGTTTGCGATTCGCTTGAGCCAGCCAAGCAACATGCTGTCGTTCTGAAACTGGGCGGTCTCGAAACCCGCCACACCTCGAATATACGTTTCTTGGAGGATATCCTCCACGGATAACTTGGCAAGAAGCGATGGAGAAAGTGTGGCTTGTAAGTGTTTGCCCAGTGGGCCAAGCATTCGCAAGACTTCTTGCTCGTTAAGCGTCAGGTTGTTCATCAGGAAGCTGGTTTAGTGCAAAGCACTGAGGATGGATTGGCTGGCGGGGGCGATAAACGCCGTTACCCGAAAATCGCTAGCTAAAGATAACATGTCCAAACGCAGAAATTCTAGGGCAATGGAAAAAAGTTTTGAGGCGCGAAGCGAGTGCCTCTCTGACAGCAAGTTGAAAAAACACCAGAATCCTTGTCCGAACCGAACCATTTCGTCGATCGCCAGTAGTTTCCGGATCGCATTGTGAATCTTTTGTTAATCAAAAAATCGCTTGGATGGGAATCGCTAGTCCTTGGACGACTCCACAGGCCGAACTCATCGGAGAACCAAGTCAAATACAGCGGCCTGCCAAGGAGCCATGTCCAGATACATGCCCCGCTCCGCCAGATCGTCGCCATTCCATTCGTAACTGGCTGAGCTGAGTTGATCTTGCAGTTTCCATTTCTTCCCGGCAAGGTCGGGAAATGGTAGGCGAACATGGCATTGGCTCTGATTGGGCGCGTAGTTCACCGCGACAACAACGGATTCACCCTGATGGTCGTGCCAAGCGAATACGAGGAAACCGTCATTCGTCCCATTCCCCTCCCAGCCCGGAGTGCATTCGAGCAACTCCCATGAACCATTGCGAAGGACTGGGCGGCGAAGAATCTTAAGCAGACCATCATAGAAGTGCGTCAGTTCCTGATCGACTGGCTCCTGCGGTCCCCGCACGAGGTGCGGCGAGATGCGTTTCTTTTTTCCGTCGAACTGTCCTTGATGAAAGAACCTCAGCCCGGGCGACAGAAATGAAAGGATCGCTGCGGCCCGATGAACGTCCAAAGAAAAAGTGGCTGCCGTCCGCAGTTCGTCATGGTTCTCCAGGAAACGAGCGAGTTTATCCTGGTAATCGAGCCCCGCACGGAAATGATCGCGCACGGACCGCGCATGACCTTCTCTGAGCCGATCGTAAAGGCACTTATCGTAGGCGTAGTCAAAGCCTTGTTGCTGCAGGGTCCATTCCATGTCCCAGTAGACCTCAGCCATGAAAAGGAATTCAGGGACTCGCTCGCGCACGCGTTGGGTCGTCGTCGGCCAGAACATGGGTGCAGGTTGACCCCAAGTCCGCTCAAAAACATCGGGCAGGACCAGCATCGCCATATCGCAACGGACGCCATCACACTGTCCGGAAATCCTGAGCAGTTCACCGATCATCGCCTCTTGCACGGCGGTGTTGGCGTAATTGAGTTGAAGCGTATCCGGCCAGCCGGAAAAGAACGGGTCGCGGCCGTAGGCAAAGATCCGTTCGCCACCTTGACGTTGGACCCGAGTGTAATTCTGCGGAGCGCTGGCAAGGTTCTGTTCCGTCCCCTGAACGAAATAGTCGGGATGTTCTTCGATCCATGGATGGCCGAGCCCCATATGATTGGGCACGAAGTCCAGCATCAGCTTGAGACCACGCTGGCGGAGCCGCTCGCGCAATCGCGCCAGCGCTGCGTCACCGCCGAGTTCCTGATGGACGGTGTAACCCGTGATGGCAAAGCCGGAGCCCGCTATGTCTTCCTCACGTAGATCCGTGAGTGTTTCCTCGAAGTCACGCCGCCAATCTGGATTGCTGCGTGAAACCTGCTGCGCGCCCGGTCCGGTCTGCCACACGCTGAGGAACCAGATCCAGTCGAAACCCAATTCGGCCAGATGATCCAGTTCTGAGTCCGGAATGTCGTCCAACGAGCATCGTCGGCCCAGGCTTCGGGAAAACTCGGTTAGCCAGACGCGAGTATTTATTTGATAGAGCGAAGGGTATCGGACAGTTGCCATTTTTAAGAACCAAGCCTGATGCGGTTGCGAGTAAGCCCGACCGAGTTTCACGCCGGCAATTAGTTCTCATCGCTTTCGTCGTCTTCCCAAGTTTCCGTGATCGCTTCGCCACGTCCGGTGATGCCTCGAAGCAGTTCAATTTTCCGTCTCGCGCCGGAGAGTTGCGACTGACAAAGTCGTACATACTCGACGGCTTTCGCGTACTCCACTAACGCTGCATCAAGTCCAAGCGAATTCCCTTCCAATTTGCGGACAATTTGGTCTAGATGAGCCATTGTGGACTCAAACGTCGGGGTCTCTTCTGGAAGGTCTGGTTTAGAACGTGCCATTCGGAATTTGTTCGCTGCGAGATCGGTACAACCTTTGTAAACGCAAAGGTCGTCTTGTTTGTTTTTTTCAAGAATGCAAGAAGTCGCCGAACATTATAGCGGAGTATCGTCCCGTTGCGAAAGCCTTGGCGACTTTCGCGATAGCAAAATCGGACCATTATGGTTCGAGCGGACCTAAGCCCGTTACCGTTCTTCTGCAACCCAAACCATGGTCGTTCTAAACTGCAACTCGATTTGACGCGTGACAGGTGCGACAGGCCCATCTAGGTTGGGGTAAAGATCCTTAGGAGACTCGTTCGATGTGTCGGCGAATAACCTCCATCGAATCCCACGCGTCTGTGCTGGCATCGTAAACAACTTCGTTTCTGGTGTTCCATTGAGCATGATTAAGATATCACGACCAAAACCGTCTGGGTCGTCAACTATGGCGGGCTTGCCTAGCCAACAGATGAGCGTTCCGTCTGGAGCGTCCCAGTGGATCGGTTTGCCTGTCGATTCGAACCAACTCACGTCGGGCACACCGCGTAAATCCTGTGGTCGCCCTGTCAAGAAACGTTCACGACGCAAGGATGGCTGTATCTTTCGAAACTCGATAAGCCCTTGAGTGAATCGCAGAATGTCGGGACTGCTTTCTAGGTTGGCCCAGTTGAACCAAGATAGATCATTGTCTTGGCAGTAGGCATTATTGTTTCCCCGTTGTGTCCGCCGCACCTCGTCGCCCATTAAAAGCATTGGAACGCCTTGACTCAACATCAATGTAGCGATCATGTTTTTGACTTGCCGAGTTCGAATCGCTTCGATGCCCTTCTTCTTCGTTGGCCCCTCAACACCGTAGTTATCGCTGCAATTGTTGTTATCGCCATCGCGGTTTCCCTCCCCATTGGCCTCATTGTGCTTTTCCTTGTAGCTGACCAAGTCGTTCATCGTGTATCCGTCGTGCGACGTAATGAAGTTGATGCTGCAATAGGGTGCACGACCAGCATGTTCGTAAAGATCCGACGAGCCACTCAAACGAGTTGCCATGGCTCCCACCATACCAGGATCACCTCGCCAGTAACGTCGCACATCATCGCGATAACGCCCGTTCCATTCCGCCCAACGAAGATCGCCAAATGACCCAACTTGATAAGCTCCGGCGGCATCCCAAGCTTCTGCGATAATCTTGGTGTCGGCCAGCATGGGATCTTCCGCGATCAAATCGACCAATGGAGGATGCGGCATGAGATTGCCATATCGGTCGCGAGACAGAATGCTCGCCAAATCGAATCGGAATCCATCGACGTGATAGTTGTGTACCCAGTGTCGCAAACAATGGAAAATCAATTCACGGCAAATCGGATGATTGCCATTGAATGTGTTTCCACAGCCTGTGTAGTTACTGTAGTGAGCACCGCCCGAGTTCAAGATATAATAGACTTGGTTCTCAAGTCCCTTGAAGGACAGAACGGGACCTCTCTCGTTTCCTTCGCACGTGTGATTGAACACGACATCGAGAATGACTTCGATACCCGCTTGGTGCAGGGCTTTTACCATCTGCTTGAACTCAAGCACTTGGGCACCTGGCTCTTTGGAATGAGCGTAGCCTCGATGCGGTGCAAAGAAAGCCAGCGGGTCGTAGCCCCAATAATTGGGCCGCTCTGGCGTATTGCCGTGCATGTCCAAGATCGGAAACTCATGGACCGGCATCAACTCAACCGCAGTAACGCCAAGACTCTTCAAATAAGGTATTTTCTCGATTACCCCCAGATAGGTTCCAGGATGTTCAACTTGCGAGGACTTGCTCTGCGTAAAACCTTTCACGTGCATTTCGTAAATGATGCTATCGCTGAGCGAGCGTCGCACATGGCGATCGCCTTCCCAGTCAAATGCATCATCGACGACGACGCATTTCGGTGGTCGGCTAACGCCGTCTGTCGTATGTTGGCAACATCCGGCCAACGCCTTGGCGTACGGGTCCACGAGCCGAGCGTTGCTGTCAAACCATTGACCCGATTCTGGATCGAATGGCCCATTGGACTGAAGATGGTATAGCTGTCCGGGTTTTAAATTTGGAACACAAATGCTCCAAACGTCACCCCATCGATCATTGCGTCGATCAAACTCGACGATCTCGGACGGTTCTCGGTCGTCTACATGCTTGTACAGTAGGAGTCGCATGGCAGTCGCAGATCGACTGAATATCGTAAATTGAACGCCTTTTTCGGTAACATTCGCTCCGTAAGGCAGACGATAGTCAAATTGTAATTCGGGTAGCGGATGCCGCATGAGCATATAACAATGAGTATCCTTTCCAGTCCAATGAGGGCAGGTTGGTTGATTTGGCAGTCAAACCCTAGCACGCTTCAAGTCGAAAACTGGAATGGAAGTTGGTGGAAAGACCTGGAATTGTACCATAACAGGTAGGCTTTGTTGTCTTAGAGAATCCTTTCTGTCCTGCGTCAAGTTTTTACGATCGTAGTGATAGCGCAAGACACACCGCATGGGCGAATTCGGTGATCTTATTTCTGAAGCAGGGCATACCGAGGTTCAATCATCGTAGAGAATGGCTAAGTCTTTTTGACGACGAATTTTTTCCCTGCGACCTCGACGATATCGCTTATCACCAGTTGCCTGCGTCGCCGCGTCTCCACTTGGCCATTCACTTTCACCTCGCTGTTCTGAATCAATTGTTTGGCTTGACCGCCCGTTTCCGAGATCGCATTTGTTTTCAAGAAATGGTCGAGACGAAACGTATCTGGTTTGAGTTCGGAGTCATGCGTAGAACCAGCGGAATTGGGCATTTCGACAACCATGGTAGATGAGGATCGTTTTGATGGATTGGCATTGTAGTCGCAAGAACCTCAATGTCGAACGGCCTAGAGAATCCATGTTGAATTGCCAACAGGGCCTGCAGGTCGTCTATCGGGTAAAGTAGCAGGCACGCTCCGCCGTGCCGTTCGCCGTCAAGCTTTTGCCAGGATTCTAGGTGGACGGCACATGGAATGTGCCTACCAATTTGACTTTTGTCGGCTAAGTCTGTCTGAGGCTGTCGCCGATTAAACATGGTTAAACGTTTCGGGCTGCGTTATCAACCGCAAACTGGCCTCAATCAATGCGAGCGCTCGTGCCCCAACGACCTTGTGTCGTTGGACAGCAAGTTTGGTCAGCTAAACCGAGCAAAACCGCGCAGCGGACTCGGCCCTACGCAAGGATCTCTTTCGCGACTTCACCGTACACATCCGTGAGTCGGAAGTCTCGTCCCGCGTACCGGTAGGTTAGCTTGGTGTGATCGAATCCGAGCAGGTGCAAGATGGTTGCGTGCAGATCGTGGGTGCCTATCTTGCCAAGGACCGATGTGCCGCCGGTTTCGTCGGTTGCTCCGTAACGCATGCCGCCTTTGACTCCGCCGCCGGCCATCCACATTGTGTAGCCTGAATTGTTGTGGCGTCGACCGTCGCCGCTGTTCGCTTGGTCTTGAGGACTGCGGCCGAACTCACCACCCCACAGCACAAGCGTATCCTTGAGCATATCACGCTCTTTCAGATCCTGAAGCAACGCAGCGATGGGTTGATCGACGGCGAGGCAGTTCTCGGTCAAGGCAGACTTCAGGTTGTTATGTTGATCCCAGCCTTTTTTGCTGACTTGGATGAATCGGACACCTGACTCAGCCAGCCGCCGGGCCATGAGACATTGCGTGCCGAACTCTTGGGTGGCTTCTTGGTTGATACCATAGCGCTCTAGGGTGCCGGACTTCTCGGTTTTGAGGTCGAGTACGGTGGGGACTGAAGTCTGCATGCGGTATGCAAGCTCGAAAGACTGGATAACGCCATCCAGTTCTGGATTGCCAGGATGTTTGTCGAGCAGATCTCGATTCATCTCCTGGATCAAGTCGATCTGCGAACGTTGACGGCCGAAGGTAAGATGCCGGTTGCGGATGTCGGCGATGCCGCCCGCTTCTAGATCCACTCGTGTGCCCTGATACGACGCCGGCAGAAACGAAGATCCGTAGTTTTGTGCTCCGCCGAGACCCACTGGATTGATAGTAATGAATCCCGGTAGGTCCTGATTTTCCGAACCCAATCCGTAGGTAGTCCACGCACCCATTGATGGCCTGACAAAATTGGCGCTACCCGTGTGTAGTGCAATGGTCGCTTGAGGATGTGCAGCGTTCGAAGTGTGCATGCCGTTGAGCAGACAAAGATCATCGGCGTAGCGGCTGACTTCGGGAAAAAGCGAACTGATTTGCAAGCCGCTTTTGCCTTTGGGCTCGAATTGGAACTGAGGCGCCAGGAGCGTACCGCCCTTGCGTTTGTCGCCATCGGAATTGCTCATTGTCTTACCATGATTCGCCTTCAATTCCGGTTTCCAGTCGAATGTATCCAAGTGACTTGGACCACCCTGCATAAACAGGAAAATGACGCGTTTGGCTTTGCCCGTAAAGTGCGGTTGTTTCGGTGCTAATGGCGACGCGAAATCTTCCGGAGTAGCGAGGACTTTTTCCGCATTTAATGCTGCGAAGGCTAGCCAACCGAATCCGGCGGCAGTGGTTTGCAGCATTCCACGGCGAGTGACAGCGGTGAAGGTGTTTCGGCAAGTGTTCAAGGGTATTATTCCGTATGGATTCAATTGAATTTAAGGGAGGTAGCGGAACTCAGCGGACGAATAGAGAGCCTGAGTCAAAGCTGCCCAATTGCTCTGTTTGTCTTTCGTTTCGTTCAGAAATATCAACGCGCGCTCTGTTTCCGCTTCGGTAGGATAACGGCAAAGAGAATAGGCGTACGCGAAACGTATTCTGGTTTTTTCATCCGGCAAATTCTGCTCGAGAATTCGAGCTGCGGCCCGCTTGGCAACGTCGACCACGAATGGATTATTGAGCAAGAAGAGTGCCTGCGGGGGTACGGTGGTCACATCGCGCTGGCCATTTACCTGATCTGGTTCCGCGAAATCGAACACGGTAAACATGCCGGGCAACTTCGAACGGAAGACCGGCAGATAGACGCTTCGAACGGGCCGGACAATGGGATCTTCCGCTTTCCCTTTTCTGTTTCCCTTGCCGAGATCGCCAGCGTCCGAGGAGTCGAAAGGTGCTCCGGCGGGCCTGTCGGTTTGCAACATTCCTCCAGCCGTTAGCAAAGAATCGCGAATCGCCTCAGCTTCGAGACGGCGCAGATTGGCTCGCCAGTATAGGCTGTTGGCTTCATCGACAGCCGCGTTGGCCGGTAGTTGTTGACCGCTAAGTCGATACGTGCGGCTGAGTACAATCGAGCGAATGAGGGACTTGACCGACCAGCCCTCATCCATGAACTGAGTCGCCAGATGATCGAGCAATTCGGGATGCGTGGGAGCAGCCCCCGATGCGCCGAAATTGTCGACGGTCTCGACCAAGCCGCGGCCAAGCAAGTGCGCCCAGACGCGATTGACCATAACCCGCGCTGTTAACGGATGATCGCGAGACGTCAGCCACTCTGCTAACTCTCGCCGACCGCTTTCCCGGCTGGGCAGGGGCGGCAATTGCATGCGACTAAAAATGGTTGGGAACGCCCGTGGTACGACGTCACCTTTGATATCCGGCTCACCACGCACACGGAGCGCCAGATTAGTCACGCGACCTTCCGCAGCAGCCATCGCCAACGCTGCATCCATGTCAATCGCTTCTTCAGGAGCATTCTTTTTGTTCTTGGCTTGCGCGGGACGAATTTCCGTTTCACCGAGTTTAGCTAATTGTTGACGGATCTGAGTGACCTCCGCCTTGAGCCTTGCACGGTTATTCTTGCTCTTGGCTTCGGCTTGAAGTTGCTTAAGTCGATTCTTGAGTTTCGCGATTTGCGCTTCATTGTTGCTCGTCGGAGTATTACTCTTTTTCGAATCCGATGGCTTGGTTGACGGCGGTATGTCTAACTTGGCAAGCAGGCTCGGTTGGTGATATTGCTTGCTCCCACCTTGCCGATTCTGTTGACCGCTCAACGTAGCTGTGCTGGCAAAAACGCCTGCCATTGCGTAGTAATCGGACTGAGCGATTGGATCGAACTTGTGATCGTGACAGCGTGCGCAACCCAGCGTGAGTCCCATCGTGGCGCGGCCCAGTGTATCCATTTGGTCATCGATGCGGTCAAGTTGAAATTGCTCGCTGTCGCGTTCATTCAAATCCATCGATCCTAAGGCGAGGAGGCCGGTGGCAATGAGCTTTTCCTCGCGATCCTGCTTGTCCGTCGCATTCAATAAATCGCCTGCAACTTGTTCCGCGAGGAATTCGTTGTAGGGTTTGTCCGAGTTCAATGCATCGATAACATAATTGCGATAACGCCATGCATATGGAAAAGGAATATTGCGTGTTTTGCCAACCGAGTCTGCGTAGCGGGCCACATCCAGCCAATGCCTGCCCCAGCGTTCACCGAAGCTTGGCGATTGCAACAAAACATCCACTACTTTCGCGAGCGCTTCATCGTCGGACGCGGAATCATGCACGAAAGCGCCAACTTCGCTCACCGTAGGCGGCAAACCGGTCAAGTCCAGCGTCACCCGGCGAATCAGAGCGAATCGATCCGCATCCGGCGCTGGTCGCAGTCCAGCAGCCTCGATCTTTGAAAGGACGAAATGGTCCAAATCGCCCTGAGTCCAATTGGTGTTTTTGACTACCGGGATTGTCGGTCGCGCTACGGGTTGAAAGGCCCAGTGTTTCTTCCCTTTTTCCCAATCGATCCCAGGTGCCTTTGTGACCTTCGTTCCCGTTCGCGGGTCGGGCGCTCCCATTTGGACCCAACGTTCCAGTACGGAGATCTCCGCTTCGGAGAGCTGGTACTTGGGCGGCATCTGGAGATGCGAATTCTTATAGCGAACCGATTCGATCAACCGACTTTCGTTTGGGTTGCCAGCTTCGATCGCTTCCCCTGAATCGCCGCCGGCCATCCAGCCTTCTTTCGAATCGAGCAGCAGGCCGCCTTTTAGCTTCTTGCTCTCGGTCGAGTGGCATTCGTAACAATGCTTGATGAGCAGCGGGCGGACTTTCCCCTCAAAAAAAGCCAACTGGTCGGGGGAGAGCTCGGTAGCCGTGGCGACCGAAATGCCATTGAGCAGGGCAAAGGAACAAATCAGCAGGTAAATAACTCGGTCGGAAGTTCTCAAGTTCATTTTTGAACAGCGTGGCAATGAATGGACGATCTAAAATACATGGCTAAAGCAGAGCATAGAGGGCACAAAGTCGCCAATTATTCACCCGAATCGGAAACAAAGTACGACTTTAGGGAGTAGGCCGACACCTCGAAACATCCAACTAAGCACATCGGTATGAGTCTTCGACTGAAACAAACTGATAGCCGAAGGGCGATAGCCCCGGTTCTCGACGAATGTCGAGCAATTGGAAAACCGGGGCTAGAGCCCAACGGCTAATTGGGTTGAAAAACATATGCGGATGTGCTTAACAGCCATCAATCGCTTAGGTTTTCGACCACTCGCTGAGCGGATCGCAAACCGAACAACCAGAACAAGGCAGGATGCACAAAGAAATCGAGCAAGGTCGAACTGATCACGCCCCCAAGAATCACCGTCGCGACTGGATACAAAATTTCTTTACCCGGCTGTCCTGCTGCAAATACCAATGGCACCAAGCCAATGCCTGCGGTTAACGCCGTCATGAGAACGGGTGCAAGACGCTCTCGTCCTGCTCGCACGATCATCTCTTGCGTCCAATCCTCCCCCTCATGCTTTACTAAATGCAAGTAGTGTTGCAGTAACAAGATCCCATTCCTAGATGCGATACCACCCAAGGAGATGAAACCGACCAGGCTGGCAATCGTCAAGTTCTGTCCCGTGATCACCAACGCCGCAACAGATCCGATAAAAGCCATCGGCACAGCAGCCATGACTTGAAGCGATAGATTGACCGATCGGAACATCGTGTAGAGAGTCAAAAACACACCAGCCAACGCAACTATAAACAGCCAACCAATCATTTGCGAGGCTTTCTTCTGGCTTTCAAATTGGCCGCTGAACTCGAAATAGTATCCTTGCGGCAACGACGAACTATAGGCCTTCAATTTGCTTTGAATCTCCTCGACAACTTCCACTAGGCCGCGGTCTGCGACATTGCATTGAATCACGATGCGCCGCCGGATCCGTTCGCGCTGAATCGTATTCGGCCCAAGCGATTCTTCGATTCGAGCAAGTGATTCCAAAGGGACTTTTCCGCCGCCAGGAAGATCAATCGTTAGACGCCGTAGTACATCCAGGTCCTGTCTCGCATCCTCTCGCAATCGAACTACCAGATCAAATGTTCGTTGACCTTGCATGATCTCCGAAACAACTTGGCCGTTCATGGCCGTTTCGATTAGTTGGTTTAGCTTGTCCACCGACACGCCCGCCGCAAGCATCTTGTCCCGATCGTATTCAATCTTCAATTGGGGAATCAACGTTTGCTGTTCGATGAGTAAGTCGCGAATCCCCCGAATGTCTTGCATCTCAGCTTTCACTTCAGCAGCCTTGCGTCGCAGGATGTCAAGATCGTCACCGTAGAGCTTGACACCAATCTGGGCTTTAACACCTGAGAGCATGTGTGAGATCAAGTGCGAGATCGGCTGTTCGACGGCAAACACAAGACCAGGCATTTCCTTTAAATCGTCGCGTATTTTGTCGAGTTGTTGTTCGCGATTGCGAGTTGATTTTGAATCGAGTTCGATAATGTACTCGCTGGCGCTGACTGGCTCGGCGTGTTCATCCAGTTCGGCTCTCCCTGTTCGTCGCACGAAATGAACGATGTCGGAGTTGCGAACCAACGCTTGTTCGACAGAACGATTCATGCTAACCGTCGTCTTGAGCGAAGTGCCAGGAGGCAGCAGTACATTGAGTTGGATTGCACCCTCATTAAAGGGAGGTAGGAAATCACGATCAAGCCTCAAGACAAAAAAGATGGAAATCGCGACCATCAATAGAACGGCTGTGAGATTGAAGATCGGGAAGCGCAAGCTGAACCGAATCACAAACGTTGCGATCACTTTCAATCCGCGTAAAATCGGCCCATCCTGCTGGTGTGCCACTGCCCGCGACGAAGGAAGCAACCAATACGAGAGAATGGGTGTTACGGTCAACGAGATGACTAGTGACGCTAGAATCGAGACAACGTACGCAATACCAAGCGGCGCGAATAGGCGTCCCTCCATCCCGGAAAGAGCAAACAATGGCAGGAAAACGAGACAAACAATAATCGTGCTAAAAACGATTGAGCTTCGCACTTCCAGACTGGCATCGTAGACCACTTTGAGAGCGCTCTGTGGCTCGCGAAGAGTTGCGTTTTCTTTGAGACGCCTAAAGATATTTTCCACGTCCACAATTGCGTCGTCTACGAGTTCACCAATCGCCACCGCCAAGCCGCCCAACGTCATCGTGTTGATCGAGAGTCCAAGTGCTTTGAAAACCAAGACGGTCGTCAACAGCGAAAGCGGAATCGCCGTCAATGAAATGAAGGTGGTACGAAAGTTCATCAAAAAGAGAAAGAGAATGACGGCGACCAAAATGCCGCCATCGCGAAGGGCCACCAAGACGTTTTCGATCGCTCGGTCAATAAAGTACTTCTGCGCGTAGAGCGGCTCAATTCGAATTCCTCTGGCCAACGACGGTTTGATCTCTTCGATGGCTTTCAGAATGGATTCGCTGATTGCGCGGGTGTCTGCTCCCGGTTGCTTGCTGACGGTCAAAACCACGGCTGGGCCTCCACTGAATCCGTCGATTTCTCGAACGAACGCGGCTGCGTCACCTCGTTTTACTTGAGCGGCCTCAACGATGTTGGCCAACATCGAAAGGGCGACAGGCCTGCCATCGCGAACCGCGATTGGAATTCTTTTTAGGTCATCGAGACTTTGAATTCGGCCGATCGCTCTCACCAGCCATTCGTCGGCACCGCGCTGGTCCAGATAGCCACCTGTCGCATTTTCATTGCTTGCCTGAAGCCTTCCCTGCGAACGATGCTCGCGAATTGGTCCGACGGATCGAATTCCGATACACGCCAAAACACGGTAGCTGGCTCAACATCGCGGAGAACGAACTAAGTAGTCTGACGCGCCAGTGCATGCAGGGTCGACGGTTCGCGACCAT
>CAMBSL010000114.1 GCA_945870455.1 Pirellula staleyi DSM 6068
TCACGGTTACGGAAGGTACATCCGCAGTTGGAACCGCAACCGAAGCGGCATTGATTTTTTGCTTTGTTCCCTGCAACTCTTTGCGAGTCGATTGACGCGTTGCCTTCGCTTCGGCGGCCCGCACATTGGACTTGATGGGACGTTTCGAAGCAAGCATTGGAGGCTTGGCTGCGGTTGAATTGAGTCGGGCTTCAAACGCTTCCAATGCGGCTCGGAATAGATCGTGCTTCGCCTGGGTGCGTCCGTCGAGATTCGGTGAGCCGCTCTTGCGGCCTTCCGTTCGCGCTTGAGCACGTGACAAATCCTGCCACTTATCGACCAGTTTTCGGGCATTCACAGCATGCTTCTTCAGCTCGGTACTGGACAGTTTCTCCAAAGCGGGAAGTTGGCTGGCCAACACCAAACTCAATTCCTGTTTAGTACAAAGCTCACGGATTTCCTGCAATGATAACGACATCGATACGGCTCCAAATGGAAAAGATCAGAAATTGCGGCTGGCCAAGCATTTTCTTGGACCCTCAATAGGGTAACCGAAACGGCAAATGACAACAACGGCGCGGGGCCGGTCGACTCATTGCTGCTCGGCCGATTGAACTCGAACTTGAGCGACGACCGGCGATGAAAGTCAGGAAGAAAAAAACAATGCGACAAGGGCTCTGACAATTGCAATGAAAGCATTTTGCCGAACCACAACAAGTCGATTGTTAATTTGAGGCATCTATCAACGGAATCTTCCGTTGAGCTTTCGGGCTGGACCTACGGAAAAGCCCGGATTTTGGGCGAGCGCCATCTGCGATGCAACATCCGAATTGCGGGCCATGACGACAACGGAAATCGGATACGAGGGCGTTCCAGGGAGTGGAAACATGAAAACTTCCCACATGTCGACCACGCCCGCTGCTACGGCCGTCATCTGCAATTGCAACCTTGCGATCTGCGCCATCTCCGCTCGGTTTTGTTGATACGCTGCGGCTTGCGACTGCAGGTAGAGCGCATGCTGCCGTTCTTGCTCGATCGCGGCTTCGCGATTCACCGTATCCATGTGCGCCTTGAGCCATTCCTCCCAATGAGGCTGAAGGAGTCGGAGTTCCGATTCCTGGAACAGGAAGAATGGGATCGCGTACTCGTCCCCATTCGCCAGTTCCATCAAGACGCCATCGAAGGTGAACGTTCGAACATTTATACGCTGGGCCAAAATCCAGTTTTGAAACTGAGCATCTGTTTCCATAGGCCGCTTGTCAAATTCCTGGACGATCCTCGGGATAATCTTGCGATCGATTTCGGGCAAGTTCTCGAACCGACGATCATTCACGTAGAATCGGCCTCGCCGACGCTGCATCGATATATCGCGGCGCGTGAAGTCCACGATCTTGCCGACCACCACGGTCCCGTTCCGCAAGGTCCACGAATGCCGCTCGCCGGCGGACGCAAGAGCGTCTTGGCTTTCGGCGGAACGAATCCACTTTTGGTCCTCTTCGGACAATTGATCGATGGCGACGGCCAAAAGCTCTCGCCCCTTGGCGGGTGAATCCAATTTGATTACGACTTCCTTGTCGTCGATGGCGACCAAAGTCCCTTCCACTTTTAACTTGCCCGACTTGTCCGTAAACTCGTGAGCATCCGCGGGCACGATGTCGACGAGTACTAAGACGCCAAGCAGCGCGGCAATTCGCAACCAAGTGATCATAAACGGATTCCTTGAAATAAAACAAATACGAGACCAGACTCCCAATGGGGTAGTTGATCGGACGCGAAATCCAAAGTGTTTTGTTTGCTGGTGTTGCCCGCGACCGAATTACGGACGTAGCGTGAATTTAAGCTTGAGGTCTTGATTGACGATTTGCTTGATTTGCTGCCCCGCTTGTTGGACGTCCATGGACATCTCTTGCTTGTACTCGCAATGATCGATGCAGCCTTGTGCATTGTTGAACCAAATCGTACCCGCCGATTCTTGCTGCGACAGCTTCAGGCCCGAATTGTCTTTCGGATCGGATGCTCTCATGGCGGTGGTCGCACGGATTTTGTCCAGCGTTTGGCCGGCGACCACTTCCTCGCCAAGATACTGATATGTAGTGCTCACAGTTAGTTTTCCGAAGGTACGCATATCCAATTCGAATTGTTTCTGCCAAGTGTCACCGACGTTGACGAGTTTGTTTGGAAATTGGAGCGAGCTATTGACCGCGATCTCACGCAAGCCAGCTTCGGCAAGTCCATCCGGATTAGCTTTTTTCGACGAATCGTCCGGAATTTTGACATCCAAAACTTCGCCATTCTTGTTGGTACTGACAAGGAACCGCGAGCCGGCCAACGATCGTATTTCTTTGGCCATGATTTCACCAACGCCTGCCAGAGGCTTGTCATTGTCCGTGTCGACGACAAAGTTTGCGTTTTGAGATCTCAACTCCAAAACGATGCGGCGAATGGCTTGTTGGAGAAACACCACGCCATCGGAACGAACCTCCAAAACAGTCCAAATCAGATCCGTCTTTTGAAGGGTATTTATGTCTCTAACGGGTGTTGAAGCTAAGCCGGTCAGCTTCATCTTGGTATCCTGCTCCATGACGACGTCGATGACACGGTCCTTTGGAAACTGCCAAGCTAAAGGCTTCTGAGCGAAACAATTAGACGCAAAGCCCACAAAAAATAGCGAGATCAGCACCGATGCGCTGAGCGATTGAGAGCGAACACAGAGGTTCATGATGCAAATCCCAAGTGACAGAAACGAATGGACGGGTTCCTTTTTATAGGGGAACGAGCCATCCATTGCCAGTCTAAGCATCGTTCGAACCATTCGTGTCGCTTTTCGTTCCAAGAAAGCACGACATAGCCGACAAAAGGTGCAGGCACGCTCCGCCGTGCCGTTCACAGTCAAACTTTTGCCAGCATTCTAGGTGGACGGTCTATAGACGCAGCAGTAGCTCTTTCTTTTTCTCCGAAAACTCTTCGTCCGTTAGCACCCCTTTTATTTTCAACTCGCCTAGTCGTTCGATGGCGGCCAAGATGTCCAGACCATTCGTTCCTACTTGCGTGTCGGACGACGCGGCGGGGAACGGTCCAAGCGACGAAGGTTGGACGTTTTCCGACGAAATCGGAGTTGCGAAGGATGCTTCGACGGGTATCGTTGAGCTGCTGAGAGCAGTGACGACTGGGGAACTAGCCACAACCGGCAGTCCGTCTCGCATGACTACTCGAAGCGAACTCAGATTGACGGTCCCATATTGGCTCGAAAAGGTGATGCTGCCGCCACTCCCTTGCTGTTGAGAAAAGCCGCCAATTTGATGATCCATGGTGTCATAGACCCACACGGATGCGCCGGTTTTGACCGCTAATCGCGCAGCGTTTGCAAAGTAAGCGTATTTTGTTTGGTTTTGGCTGCCGGTCGCGCTGGGAGCGCCAAGTTCCTGCGGCCACCAATTCTGCGACGGGTCTGGAACGAAAAGACTCGAGTTGCCTCGAATACCGCCTGTGGTTTGTTCTTGCGAATCATTCCCGCTTTGTCTTTGGGATTGAAAACTGCCGTTTTGCAAACTAAGTCCCTCTTGTTGAAGGCTGTTGGATATGTTCGTACAAAGCGATTCAATGCGGCCCTTAAGATTATTATTGAACATGTCGCCAATCATGATCATGCCGCCCTGCATCCACTGTCCAGAACCCGCAAATTCTGGGTGGCTGAACTGCGCCATCGATCCGTTGCCGTTGAGAACCGCGACGATCATGTGCTGCACCGCATCCGGTGAAAAACCGTGTCGCGAGGCAAGATCATTCACAATCCTGCGTCCTTGTTCCGTCAATTCGGGCATAAAAAACCTATAAGTTCCTTTGATTGGTGCGTAATTGACACAGCCGACAAAAAATCAAAGTAGTAGGAACATTCCATGTGCCGTCCACCAAGGTAGTAGGCACATTCCATGTGCCGTCCACATAGAATTCTGGCAATAGCTTGACTGCGAACGGCACGGCGGAGTGTGCCTGCACCTTTTGTCGGCTGTGTCGTAATAAGTTATTCTCATTTCGTCTGAAGTTTGGCGTAGGCCGCATGTGCAGACGAAACAAGGGGAGAACCCTAGCGTAAAACAGCTAAAAACTCAAGTGATTTCTTAAGTTTCAATCACAATCGCCGTCGCATTGTCCTTGCCGGATTCCGCTACCGCCGACTGGACCAAACGTTGAGCTGGTGTTAAGTCTGCCATGGACGATTCCGGGTTGAGGACCAAATCACGTACCGCCCGATCCCAAAGACCATCCGTGATTCCGTCCGTACACAGTACTAATTTGTCGCCAGGCTGCAACTCGAACATTCCGCATTGCGGCTCAACAAATTGATTTCCTGCTCCCAACGCTTTGGAGAGCACATTCTTGCGAGGGTGGAAACGAGCCTCTCTTTCATTGATTTTCCCTGTTCGACGCAGCCAGCCAACGTACGTGTGGTCGTCCGTCAATTGTGACATCTCAATCGTTGCCTGCCCTTTGTTTTTTTTGTCAGAAACAGTGTGGAAATGGTACAGCCGAGTATCGCCAATGTGTGCGAACAGGACGGTGCTACGATGAATCCATGCCAAGGTCAGTGTTGCTCCCATGTTGGTGCACTGCGCATCCCATTGGCCGAGCATGACGAGTTCGTCGTGAATCGCCGCGACGAGTCCTTTCAATATCACCGGGGCTGACTCAAGCAAGTATTCGTCAGTAAGTAGATACGTTCTCGGTAAGATCTTGGTGATATTGTCGAGAGCGATTTTTCCTGCCAGTTCACCGGACCGTTCCCCCCCCATCCCGTCAGCGACCGCGAATAAGATATCCGCGTCTCGTGAATTCGCCTGTCCATCCTTGCCCAAGTAGCGCACGCCACGTTGATCTACCAGCATGGCCAGAAAACGGTCCTCATTGTTCGTACGAAAAGTGCCCGGATGAGTCATGGCCGACCACCGAATTTCGATCGGTCGATTGGCGGTCTTGGAGGCAGTGGCGATGTTATCTTCTTGCGTTGCGTCGGTCGATTCGGCCGTATCCGTGTTCGCCAAGATGGTGGAGAACTCGAAATCAATTAGGCAGAAACGTCCGTCCGACGCCCTGTACGTAATATTTCTTAGAAACGCGTCATCGTGCCGAACCCCAAACGCTTCCAACTCGCCAAAGATCGACTTGACTTTCTCATCGCTGAGACGCTCCACACGTGCCCCGCAATTGCTCGTTACGATCTCAAGCGTCTGAGGGTCTGCGGACAAAAGTCGAGGGACAAATGGGCATTTGCGATTTTCGAGATAGATCAAGACTTTGCATTCGTTGTCAAATCTCTCCTGGGCCTTGGGGCCTTGGAATAGTTTGTGGACTCGCCCGTCATAGCCGATGCGAACGATGGCGCGTTGTGTGTTTTTGGCTTCAATCATATCGTGCTTAGTTAGAATGCGTGCGGATGGTTTTCGTCCATCCAAAGACCTAGTCCAGGGTTGCGAATGAAATAGTACCGTTCGCCGCTTCGACTCGTGTTCCACCCGTCTTGACACTCATCGATTCGATACTCCTCCATGGCGGTTTTGCTTTCTCCGTAACCATATCCTACCGATTCGATCTCTTCGCGAGTGAGTTTGCCTGGGCAATATTCGACTTCAAATCGCTCTTCCGTTGAGCCGTGTATCAGGTGCGCCGCAGTCGAAAGATTGGCTGCCAAATCAGGATTCTTGGCGACAAGCTCCATAACCTGAGGCGTGGTTCGATACCCGTATCGGCGAATCAAGCTGTCCACATCTTCGTGTTCGCCAAACTTTTCGACGCCGGGAGCGATGACCACTAATTTGCCACCCGTTGCGATTGCCATTCGAGTCCGATAGATAGCTTTGTTCGCGACCCAAGTTTTTTTGTACTTGCTGGGATCCATCCAGACGACCATTTTCTTCGGAGCTTCTGGGATGCGAAAACAATTGACCTGAGCCGCGAGTTCACCTGCGGTGGTGAAGACAGAGTGGTCATCACCCACATACAGACCACGAACGACCGGACCTTGGTCGGGTGTTGACTCGACAACCGTTAGCACGTACACAACAGGCCGATGAGTCAGAAACAAATCGGCAGCACGGTTGAGGATCTTGCGAAGGGGTGTTTCACATCGCCCCATCACGCGTTCCATCCCATAAAGCGCACTTAAATAGTGGCTGCCATCGATTCCGTCGCTGCCCCCTGTTCCAACGAAAATGTTCTTGGTGTAATTCGCCATCCCAATGACCTCGTGTGGGACAACTTGGCCGATCGAAAGGATCAGATCGTGGTCTCCTTGCGAGATCATTTTGTTGACCTGAGCGGGCCAAGGTCTGTCGTAATACCCTTCTGTTACCTCTCGCACAAAGTCAGACTCCACAAAGCCCAACGTGTCGACATCGGTTCGGTAATGATGAACTCGAATGAGATCGCGAGGGAAATCGCCGTACATCTTGGTCAGCTCTTCTTCGTTCATCGCGGAATGCGTTCCCAATGCCGGCATAACATCGGTCAGTTTTTTTCCGAGCAATTTCAAGGCGGCGTGCATGATCGGACCCGCCTGAGAGTCCATGCGAGTGTGATCTGGAGGTACGGCAAGCACCTTTCGGACCGCTGGCAGTTTTTCAAGCGTGGTCGAGATAGCTTCCAGGAAGTCCTGCATTCCAAGTGTTAGATTTTTACCACCGCGTGAAAAATAAAGACTCATTAACAACACCTGTCTCGTGATCGCAACCTGGTTCCGCCTCGCAAAGGTTTAAACATCGAGGAATCTAGGCCAAAGTCAAGTATCACGCGTCTGAAACCAGGATGGAAATGGAATCCAAGATCAAAATCCAATCAAAACCTGTAACCCAATGCCCATCGATAGACTAAGCACATCCGCATATGTTTTTCATACCAATTAGCCGTTGGGCGATAGCCCCGGTTTTCCCAGTGCTCGACATTCGTCGAGAACCGGGGCTATCGCCCTTCGGCTATCCGTTCGGTTCACTCGAAGACTCATACCGATGTGCTTAGCATCGTCAAGTCGTTCGTGATCGAAGATTGGTTCGGCAATCAGCGTTCTCTCGAGTACGTGTACCGTTTCACTGTTTCCGGGATAAAAGGGACACAGCGTTGCAGCGACAAAGGTTTTCTAGATGGCCCCATGAGCCATACCAGTACGTCGTTCCCGCGCAGGCGGGAATCCAGTGGAATGACGTGGAGCTGGGTTCCCGCCTGCACGGGAATGACGGACAAGTGGGAAGCTCACTCATAGCAGAGTAACGCAGAAGAGGACGCAGAGAGCACATTCAAGAACGTGGCTTGGAAGGCCAACGAGTATCGTGCAAGCTCGCAGCCTAAAGTCGAGACGCAGATTTTAACGCATCCGTTACGGAACTCACATACAGCTCAGACAGCAGAGACATCTGGCGAACTCCAGCGATTGATTCTTAGCACAGAACGACCCGATTCAGCCAGTGCGAGCGGTTATCATCAACCGATCAAGACCGGATGACCGAGCACTTGGCTGCAATCGATTGTTCGTCTTCGAGTATTTCTATCCATGAATAAGGTGGATTAAGTCTCGTTCACGCAAAATCATGTTCCAGCAAATCGCTAAATCGTCTGCATCGCCACTAGCAAGGTTTTCAGGCCTAATTAAATAGAGTGCAGATGAAGTAGCGGGTGGACGCCATTCGAGCAGCAATTCATTTCCCGGCTCCTCTAAACCATCGTAAACGGCTTTCGCAAAAGCAACGCCCACCGAACGAGGGGAGTTATTCTTTAATGCAGCAGTTGCCTCAATTGCTTCCTGATGACACAGCCGACAAAAGTAGTCGAAAAAAACCGCTTTTGCGAAAGCTAGCTTTTTGCTTTTCTGTTTAATGGAGATTGGCTGGTTCCATTAGCAGGAGGTACGTGAGATGGTGCGGCGGTTGGTCGATCCCAAACAAGTTGATTCTTCGGAAGAGTTTGGCAACATCCTCAGTCCAGTCGCTCTTCGGCGGCTACAAGAGTCTTGGCAACATCTGTTTCGGAGAGTTATTTTAGAGTTGATGCCAGCCGAATCCCTTGCGTCTCACTTTCACGAAGTGATGGGCCGACCCACGAAAGAGCTCTATTCTGTTGCCGGATTGTTGTTGATCAAGGAGTTCATGGACTGGACCAATGAGCGAGCTGCAGATTGCTATATGTTCGATGTCTCCATTCAGTACGCATTGAACTTACAGCCTCAGCATCAAAGCATGTGCGAGCGAACGATCGAACGCTACAACAAGCTTTTTCGTGGTACATCTTAAATGGCTCCAGTAACGATGGCAACCGCTTGCGACATCTCAACAGATGGGCGTTTGTTAGTCATCATCGGCTACAGCATCGGGTTTCTTTTTCGTCGCGAGATTAGCGCCACAGGCGAGATTGAGTCATGGAAGACGGCGTTAGAGCGAGAACCTACTGTCTTCTCGTTGGGCAAGTTACGGCAGACAGAAGGTGTTTGTTTTTCCGAAGACGAAAAGTCCATTTTCTTTACAAGCGAACGAGTCCAAACCCCGATCTTCGAGATTGATTTGCCAATAAATCCCAATCGGTAGAGCAAAATCCCAATCGGTAGAGCATCACGGCTGGCTTTAGCCGCAGGAAAACGCACTGAGACGACGCTCTCACAGCCCCCCAGGCCGTCAAATTTTGCCAGGATTAGCTAACTGGCAAACGTTCAATTCCGTGAATTTGGGGGGTCTTCTGGTCGATCCTCTTTCTCGTCAGAGTCGATTTGTCCGCCTTGTTGCGAATTGCAGGAGACTATTGCAGTGCCTCGCCTCTCGATCATTGTTCCTCATCTCCACGATGATGCTGGTCTCGAACTCACTCTCCTCTCGATTCTTGAGAATCGAGACAGTGACTTAGAAATCCTAATTGCTCACGATGGAAGCTACTCAGATCCCTACGAACTCGGTCAGGATGAAGCAGTCCTGATCGAATCATCGAAAGGTGTTACGCTTTCGTCGCAACTCAATTTGACCATCGCGTCGGCATGCTCACCTTACATCCAGGTGCTATTGCCCGGCGCGGTAGTGGAACGAGGTTGGTTCGAAGAGGCCCTGGCAGTATTGAGCAATCGATCGATCTCAGCTGTTTGCCAACCTATTCTGTGTTCCGATACAGATGAGGTCGTTTCCGGACTGTCTGCAGATTCCTTGCCCCACCGTCGTGTAACGGGTATCAGCGGCAACGTGGGAAGCCCTCTCCTGTTCGGTGGTGTCTTCCGCAAGCGAATGTTTAATGCGGTGGGCGGATGGTTTGAGTCCAGTTCACGCGAAATCGCGGAAGTAGAACTGGCATTGCTTTTCTCGGTTCTCGGCCTTGAGATTGCAAGTACCGAATCTGCAACGATTCGTGCTCCCAAGCGTCTGGTTGCGGGAACAGAATCCGGGTACGAAATCGGGCATGCCTGTGGACAATTGGCCTGCGCCTATGCATCCATTGAAGATAGCGGTATCGTCATCGATTCGCTCGCTCGGCGACTCGGTCATCTCGCAAGTGGATTGATGAGCCCAAAGACTGTCGCGGAACGATTAGGTTGGGTCATGGGAATACGCAATCGTGTTTATGTCGACATCGTTCGCAACCGACTGGAGTCCGCCGCAGAAGCAGTATCGGTTCAGCCATCCACGCTTACGATGCCGACGACGTTGCAAGTTGAGCGACGCAGAGCTGCCTAGGATCGTTTGGATAGGCTTCCAGCGCTTCCAGCCTGTCATTTTTAGATAGATAGGCTGGAAGCCTATCCCACCAGGGTTATTTGGCCGCAGTCCGTTTCTTGAGAATATCGAGATGGATTTTTCCGACGTCACCCATGTAGCTTGAATCACCTTGGTCGACACACAACTGAATATACTTCTTCGCTTTCTCAACATCGCCGAGCGCATCGTAGTAAAGACCGATGTAGAGATAACCGTAGAATCGCGATAGCTTCTGACCTTGTGTTCCCGCTCCCCCTTTTTCGGCAGCAGCGATGACGTCTTCTACCGCGAGCTTGCCCTGGATCAATTGTTGCACCTGCATCAAGGGTACGCGTTGATCGAAGCCTGCCAACAATACGTCTTTCTGTGCGGATTCGAGACCGTTTAGTTTCACATTGCACAGAAAATGCCAAAACGCATTCTCGACATCATTTGGGTTTACTTCTCGATGCACGGCAAACTGATCCAGCCCCTCCTTGAACTTGTCGGCGTAATAAAGCGAGATACCGCGCTGCCAAAGATACGGTTTGACCTGCGGATCCAATTCGATGCACTTATCGAAATCCGAAATAGATTCAACAATCCTGCCGCTACGAAACTTCAATGATCCGCGAATAATGTAGAGTCGTGCGTTTCCCGGCATACTCGCCATGGCGATGTCCAACTCCTTTAACGCTTGATCGGATTTGCCATCTTTCAATGCTTGTTCAACACGTTGGCTCCAGCCTTCGGTGGTCGTTGGCGTTGGCTTTCCTTTGTTTGAGTCCTGTGCAAATCCTGCTAGGACTAAGCATCCGCAAACGACTGAAAAACAGATAACGCCAACCCATCTCGTGGTGCCGAGGTTTTTTCGAACGTTGGAATCGTTTGCGTTACGGAACTTTGGATTGGACATAAAAGCGGTTCGTCCCAATTGTTTTGCGAGAGATTTTCTTGTAAATTAAAAAGCTATCCGTGCGGTTAATATACAGTTAATTTGAATGATTTGCAGCATCCGGTCATGGTACAGTCTTTCCTTGTTCGAAATGCAACCGTAATCCTTCCATCAGGCAGAGCCGAAACAAACGTTTTGGTGGAAAACGGCAAAATCGTGAGCATTGATGCATCGGCTCATGCGACAGCCTCCGAGGTGATCGACGCGAAAGGATTGGTGTTGTTCCCCGGACTCGTCGATGACCAAGTGCACTTTCGCGAACCAGGCCTAACGCACAAAGAGGATCTGCACACGGCCAGCCAAGCGTGCGCTGCCGGCGGCGTCACGTCTTTCCTAGAGATGCCGAACACCAAACCATCGGCCGTCAATCAGTCACTGGTCGAAGATAAGTACACCATTGCATCTAAAAAATCGATCGTGAACTTCGGCTTCTACATCGGCGCTACCCCCAGCAACATCGATTCGCTGAGAAGCGTAAAGGGTGTACCAGGCATCAAGATCTTTATCGGTTCTAGCACGGGCGATTTGCTGGTCGATGATCAGGACGCACTCGAACGGATCTTTGCCGAAACCAGCGTACCCATCTGTGCCCACTGCGAAGACGAAAGCACCGTCATCGCCAACCAAGCGAGGTTGGGGAACGATCTGGATGTTTCGCACCATTCTCAGATCCGCGATGAACGTGCGGCTGTCATCGCCACGCGTCGCGCAATCGACTTGGCCAAGCGACACAACCACCGCTTTCACGTTTTGCACGTCAGCTCTGCTGCTGAGATTCCACTCATACGTGATCATGCAGACTTGATCACGGCCGAGTTGTGTCCACATCATTGGCATTTTAACACGGGCGACTACGCCCGCCTGGGAACACTGATTCAAATGAATCCGTCTGTCAAGAGTTCCGCCGATAACGCCCAACTATGGCAAGCGTTGCTCGACGGACATATCCAAGTCATCGCAACCGATCACTCTCCTCACACACTTGAGGAAAAGAGACAGGCGTATCCGAAATCTCATAGTGGACTTCCCGCCGTTGAAAACTATCTAGCGTTACTGCTCGATCGTGCCTCGCGAGGTCTTTGCACGTGGGAACAAATCGCACGCTGGACCAGCGATGCACCTGCGCGAGTCTGGGGCATTGTCGGCAAAGGCCGCATCCAAGTGGGATACGATGCAGACCTCACGCTTGTCGATCCAAATCAAATCCGAACCATTGAAAACGCCAATCAATTCACCAAAGTTAAGTGGTCCCCTTGGGCTGGCGAATCGTTGCGAGGATGGGCCGTACGCGTTTGGGTCGGAGGCCGAACCGTATTCCAAGACGGCAAAGTCTCGACCTCTCAACCCGCAGAGCGATTGCAATTCGATCATTCTCTAGGCGGCTTCTGGCGAACAAGCGACGGCGTCGGACCACGCCCAGTGGCGTAAGCTTCCAGCTTGCAAGGCAAAAACCGCAAGCTCAAAGCTTCCGCCACACTCGCAATGCGACAGTTCATTAACAAACGAACCTTAACATGAAAATGACACTTACATTCACTATCGCATTCCTGATGGCAGTCTGGTTGAGCCCGTTGCTTGTGGCCGCAGAACCACAAAAGCCAGACGAGATCAAGTCGCTGATTCTGCCTGGCGAAGCTTTTCTCATCGAGAATCGTCCTGCATTTGTCCTCTGGCCCATCGAATCATTGCGTACCACACCACAGCCATGGGTCTTTTATGCACCAACCTTGGCAGGCTATCCAGACAAGCATGAAAAGTGGATGCACGAACAGTTTTTGGCTGCCGGTGTTGCCGTCGCTGGCATTGATGTCGGCGAAGCCTACGGCAGTCCTGCATCGCGCAAACTTTTTGATGCGTTCTATACCGAGATGACTGGCAAACGAGGTATGGCCAAGAAACCCTGTTTGCTAGGTCGGAGTCGCGGAGGACTATGGGTTACGTCATGGGCCTGCGATCATCCAGAGCAGTTTTCCGGATTAGCCGGCATCTATCCGGTCTTTGATTACCGCACTTATCCAGGTTTAGCCAAGGCGGCACCCGCATACCAAGTGACGGCAACGGAACTCGAGAGCCGGAACGATCAGTTGAATCCGATCGCTCGCATGTCGGTACTTGCGAAAGCCAAGTTACCTGCGTTGATCATCCATGGCGATGAGGATACCGTGGTTCCATTGAAGGAGAATTCGGCTACGTTTGCCGAAACCTACAAGGCGGCCGGTTCTGAATCGTCGATCCATCTCATTGTGGTCCAAGGACAAGGTCACAATTTCTGGGAAGGGTTTTTTCATTGCCAGGAACTTGTCGACTTTGTCATCGCACGCGCCAAAGCCGGGGCGGAGGCCGGGAAGTAATACTTAATAGTGCTTGGCATCTGCCACTTTTTCCCACCACGCGGTCTCGTCTAAATAGCAAAGCGACGTGGCTAAATCCGGATCGATCGATGTGAGTGAATCGATCCCAACGCGAAGAGAGTCGCTCCCCGAAAGGATATCGATCGGCTTCTTAATGGTCTCGTATTCATATGGCGGGTCCAGCCAAGCCAATTCATCAGGCCAAAGACATCGAATCGAAATGAGCATGGCAACCGTGCATGCATACGAACGGAACATGCTACGATTCGTAATATGCCAGAACACCCCACCACATTCCTGGCCCGCATACTTATCAAAGGTCGGAACGAACTGAATCGGTCGAAATCGAACGCCCGGCAATTCAAACTGATCATTGAGACAACTAGCTAACGCCTCCGCGTGGATGAAGGGTGCTCCGGCGCATTCAAATGGACGCGTCGTGCCTCGACCTTCTGAGATATTGGTCCCCTCCAGCAAGACTTGACCGGGATAAACCATCGCCGAAATCCAGGACGGGATGTTGGGGGAGGGTGGTAGCCACGCCAACCCGGTTTGATCAAACCATTGCACACGTTCCCAAGATTGAGCTTGGATGATTTGTAGGTTGACATCGATCGATGCTTGTGTCTTGCAGTAGATAGCAAGTTCCCCCAGAGTCAGTCCGTGTCGCATGGGGATCGACTCCATTCCAACGAAACTCTTGTATGGCTTTTCGAGTAACGGTCCCTCGACGATGGTTCCACCGGTGGGATTTGGGCGATCGAGTATCCATACTTCGATGCCTTTTCTTGCTGCCACATGCAGGCAAGCCAGGATGGTCCACGCGAAGGTATAAACACGCGTGCCAACATCTTGCAGATCGATGAGCAGCAGATCGATGCCACTGAGCATTTCTTCGGTCGGTTCGCGCGTTTCGCTGTAAAGGCTGTAGATGGGGATTTTCAGAGTTGGGTGATATGTATGCGGCGACTCTATCATGTTGGCTTGCTGCTGACCAAACAATCCATGCTGCGGCGACCAAATACTGACAAGCTCCATTCCGGGCACCGCCGCGAGTCTATCCCAAGCGTATTGAAACTTGGAATCGACCGACGCAGAATTGGCGAGCAAAGCAACTCGCCGCCCACCCAGTCGCTCGGGAGTTCGAAGCACGCATTCCAAGCCTGTCGTCGTTTGCATAGCGATCTTTGCCTTTGAAGTTGGCCAGCTTTCCGTCGCCTTTCGCGGATAGGCTATGATTTTATTGGATGGTGCACTTTTTGGCGAAAGTTTGACAACCCGACGCGTAAGCGAGGAACAGTTTGACAACCCGACGCGTAAGCGAGGAACCGACTGGAATGCCTCGCTCACGCGTCGGGTTACCCAATCAGGGATGTTCGGACATTTCTTGTTCGAACGACCCTTAGTACAGCAAGAACTGCGAGCGTCGTTTCGCAAAATCAGGAAGACCTTCACGAGACAAGTCGAGGACTCGTTCGATCGATTCTTGTTTTTCGATCGCGTCAAGGATCTTAGCCGAACCCAGGAGCTTGATCAGTTGCTTGTACTCCCATTCGCTGGGATGAACCTTTCGCAAAACCATCGCGAGAGACAGTCCTAGCCGAACGGGCTCAAACCGACTTCGATCCGTGATCAAGAATCGTACACCGTGGCATAGTTTATCTTGAAACTTGCTCGACGTAGGCGTGAATTGCTCTGGCATGCATCTTATGCCAGGCATAGAAAGCATATTCAATTCTCGGGCGACCTGACTAGCATCCATCCATGGAGCACCCACGTGTTCGAACGGTGTGTCCGTGCCTCTGCCAACCGATAGGTTCGTGTATTCAACGAGTCCAATGCCGGGATAGAGCAGAGCTTGATTGAGATTCCGCATATTTGGGGAAGGGTTAATCCAAGTCATGCCAGTTGCATCAAGATAATTGGCTCGATTCCAGCCTTCGCATCGAACGATACTCAAATCCAAGTCAAGCTTCTTTTCCGCTCTAAGCATCTCGGCTATTTCACCGACGGTCATGCCATGTCGCAAGGGGAGCGTATGGTAGGCCACAAACGACTGTAGTCCGTTATCTAAAACGGGACCTGCGATATCGACTCCGTTGATTGGGTTGGGGCGGTCCAGGACAACGAATCGAAGTTTCTTTTCCGCAGCAAC
This sequence comes from Pirellula staleyi DSM 6068, assembly GCA_945870455.1. GTDB lineage: Bacteria > Planctomycetota > Planctomycetia > Pirellulales > Pirellulaceae > JBKCUI01. The sequence goes on from CAMBSL010000114.1 coordinate 15,133, forward strand.
TTCCATGGCGTTACCCATGGTTGAGATATAAGTGTAAAAGCGTGCCCCAATGTCTTGAATATCGAACACGATGGTATCGATTCCTTGAAGCGATTTCTCGGACGGCTTTCTATCGGCGCCATATAAGCTAAAAACCGACTTACCCGTTTCTGGATCCGTCACATCCGTAATGTTTTCTTGATCAAGTTTCCCTGCAAATCCATGTTCCGGGCTAAACAGAGTGACCAATTCATGGCTCTTGCAATCATTCAGCCGCTTGGCGGTGCTGACACCGCTTTGGTCGAGGCCCGTGTGATTGGTGATGAGCCCAATCCGGCGATGAGCGAGCCGTTGGAAGCCGTCGCGTTGCAAGATATCGATGCCAGTTAAGACCCTGGCTTCGATTGGAACGGAACGAACGGCAGATGCCGCGATCGTACCAACGGTGCCAATCAGTGGGTTGACAAGCCCCTTACCGTTCGGGTGAACTCGATTGCTTAAGAAAATCACAAAGAGGTCCAGCTCCGGATCGATCCACAGGCCTGTACCAGTGAAGCCGCCGTGACCAAACGCAGCAGCCGTCATCGATTCGCCGCGGTTCACCGAGTAGCCCGTTCGCTTGTCCCATCCGAGTCCGCGCGATCCCTTGGGAACATCGTACGAAGCGGTCATCAACCGAACAGTTTGAGGACCGAGCACTCGAACGCCGTGGTACTCGCCCTGGTTCAACATCATCTGAGCATAAACGGCCAAGTCTGTTGCCGTACTAAAAAGCCCAGCATGTCCAGCGACGCCTCCCATCGCATAGGCCCGTGGGTCGTGAACTTCGCCGACCATCCAACGCTCCTCGCGCTTTTCCGTGGTGGCAGCTCGTGCTGCTAACGACTCTGGAGGCAAGTAGGTTGTTTCCGACATGCCGAGGGGCAAAAAGATATTTGCTTGCGAAAAATGATGAACATTTTGACCCGTCTTGCGAGCCACTAATTCTCCCAAAACTTGAAACCCCACATCCGAATACTTAAAGTCTTTTTCGGGTTCGTAATTTAATTCCACGTCAAGGAAATTTTTAATCGACTGCTCGGGGGTACCTTGGTAGTCTTGGATGGAGTTGTCCGGTATTAGGCCGCCAACGTGTGTTAACAACTGCTGTACCGTGACATTCTCTTTTCCCCTCGAACCAAACTCGGGCAGATGGTCTGATACTTTATCTCGCAATCGGAGCACGCCACGTTCCAGTAAGATCATGATACTGGTTGCGGTCGCGACCGGCTTTGTAACCGACGCCATGTCGAATACCGTGTCTTTGGTCATTTCCCTTGCGACGGGTTGCAACTGACGAGAGCCGAAGGCTTTGTGATAGACGATTGAACCTCGGTGGCCAATCATCACGACAGCCCCGGGCATCTTGTCTTTTTCGATCCCTGCCAACACCGCGTCATCGATGCGTTCGAGCATTGCATCGTTCATCCCGACTTCGGCTGGTTGCCGATACGGGAGCTTGGGCGGCTGGGCTTGAACGGAGTCGCCTAAGACAGGCAAGAGACAGAATGCCAGAGTGGTCGCGAGAGAGAATGGTAGTGCTGGAAAATTCCTAACTCGTTGCGGACGTTGTTTGGATGTCATAATTGATTTAGGTAAATAAAGGAATGGTGCAGGCTGTCCGGTGAGTGCTTTATAAGGCGATCGGAAGACCAAAAACTACCACATAGCACAGGCTGCCAGCCTGTAATAGTCTAAAAAGCACAGGCTAGCAGCCTGTGCTACGGGACTATCTCATGCTGTCGCTCGCATAAATACAGCGAACCGGAGGCTCGTGCCCAGGCGGGTACAAAAACCGAGGGTAAAACTCTGGACATCTCAGTTGGTCCTAGTGTATCAGACGTGCGGATCGCATCGATCAAAAAAGACATTCTCGATCTGACGATCAACTACGTCTACTACTTGAGATTCGAAACAGGTCACCCATTCGGTGTGGCAAACAGCTCTAAACATGTTCGATCTCACGAGTGGAGTGTGTTGGCGTCCAAAATGTCAAATTCTTCCCGCACGCTCGCGTTGTGATTGGCTGCAGGGATGGATCGCGGTAAACCATGACGCTCGGTCACTCTCATTCTTACGAGAAACGTCAGGATGCTGTTTCATTACCCTTTCTAACAACGAGTGGCAAACCGTTAGCGTTTGCCGCGCACGGAGGCGAACCATGCGAGTCTTATTTCATCGGGCAACACTGTCCTTAGCGATTATGGTGACCTCGACGGTTGGAGCGGCAGAAAACCGCTTTTCGAAACCGGTCGACACGGCTGAGATCATGAATTCCAACGACAATTCTGTCGTGTTGACATCCTACCAGGGTTCATGTAGCGGCACTGAAAACTGCAATTCGGATTCATGCGGGTCGACTTTCGGCGACAACCCCATGCGATTCAAAACCGACTCATGTGATTGCGGCAATTGGTCCCAAAACACCACTGCGTTCTCGGGTGTCGAAGCCTTCAAAACGTCTGGAGACATT
>CAMBSL010000115.1 GCA_945870455.1 Pirellula staleyi DSM 6068
CGGACGGACTAAGCTATTGCGTTGCAATCCCGTTCAACGACCTTTCCGGGAACGACACACGCACGGTCCAGATTCAGGACTATCGCCGATGGATGCGATCTATTGAGAATCATGGTAGAACTTGGGTGCGACTCGCTTTGATGAAGTCCAGATATCTCCTCGGCAACACAAGTTTAGCAGATCGGTTACTTGAGGAATTTCCAGGCCTCATTTATCGCCGCTATTTGACACGAGCAGACATCGCAGGTATCGGAGCTCTCAAGCGAAAAATCGATCGCGATGGCAAGGAACTCGAAAATGCCCCGACGGTTGAGACCGCGGTTTCCGTGGAATTGCTCTCCGGCTGGAAGCGCGAGATCGAGTTTCTTGTCCAGTTCTTGCAATTGATCAATGGTGGCGAATTGGAGTCGATTCGCATAGGCAACACGGTCGAGGCCATAGAAGCGTTGGCTCAAACCGGCTGCCTGACCGAGCAAGAACGCTCGATTTTGGTCGTCGCCTACTATCGTTTCTATCAATCAATCTTTGCGCATCAAATGCAACAGCCGCTCCGCAACCCGGAAGGTTCGGCTGAACCGTTGGACCGTGATGACAAACCTCAAGTACTCCCTTTCAACAGCGATGTGCTCGAGTCTTGGGCCAAGGTCAAGCAAATTCGCGATCACTTGCGAGGCGAAGTGTTTGCGGACGAGAATCAAGCGCCCGAAGAAATGGATCTAATTCTGGATCCGAATCCGAAACCAGAATGGGTTGAAAAGGTCCTCGAAAAATTCGGATTTAAGCAAAAAAACGAAGCAACCCGTTTTTTGCGAGAGCTAGCGCAAGAAGAAGTGACGATGCTTTCAACTCGCCGCTGTCGCCATTTCTTGTCGATTATTGCCAAACAATTGCTAACCAAAATCAGCCAGACCCCTGACCCCGATTTAACGCTTGAGAATTTGGCGGTTAGTTGTCGTTCGCTTGGAGGCAAGGGGATTTTGTGGGAGCTTTTCAGCGTACATGAACCCTCGCTCGATCTTTACATTCGACTTTGCGGAGCTAGCCCGTATTTGATTGGGATCTTGACAAGCAACCCAGGGATGATCGATGAACTGCTTGATTCGCTGATGCTGAATCGCCTACCAACGGAACAGCAACTCGGAGTCATGCTGCACGAGCTATGTCGAGGGGCTGAAGATATCGAACCGATCGTTCATTCGTTCAAGAATGCTAGGCATCTCAATGTCGGCGTTCGTGACATTTTGGGCAAAGAGAGTATCACGGACACGCACCGAGCACTTTCTGATATTGCCGACGTTTGTTTTCAACAAATCGTCGACTCACAACACGCACGACTGGTAAAGCGGTTTGGCGTTCCAACGACCAGTCATGGGGTACCATGCAGATTCGGTATAGTGGCCTTGGGCAAGCTCGGCGCGCGAGAACCGAATTACCACAGCGATATCTCGCTGCTCCTAATGTATGACTCAGACGGGACAACCCGCCCACTTGGTGCGACCCGACACCATGAGCCGATTTCGTCCGAATACTTTTTTCACCAACTCGCACAAAAAATAGCCCAAACGGCAAATCGCGTAGGCAGAGCCGGTCGTCTGTACGAGACAAAGAATTGGATCGTTTCACCCAATCGAAATACGATGCTTGCTTGGCAAGTCAACGAATTTAAACGTTTCTTGACCGAAGTGTCGGATCTGGCGTTGCCACGGCAGCAGTTATGCAACGCCAGATGTATTCTCGGACAGCCTGCGTTTCAACAAACAATTCAAGACGCGATCCTGAGCATCGTCCGCGAGCGTCCATGGTCCGACGAAGACAACCATGTGTCCTTGAAAACGCGATTTGAATTGGAGTCATCCGCAGGCAGCCGCAATCTCAAACGCGGCGAAGGTGGCACTTTAGACGTAGAGTATATTGCTCAATTATTGTTGTTGCGGCACGTTGCAGACAAGCCTGAGATCTTTGTTGCCGGAACAATCGAAGCAATCGATCGGTTGCGGCTTGCTGGCTTGATTGAAACCAAGGATGCCTACGATTTGAGAGAGGGTTATAATTTTCTGCGAGGCGTCGAGTCCGGATTACGTTTGATGAATACACTCGCTCGACACGATTTGCCGTCTTCGGAAATGGAGTTATCGCGACTTGCCTACGTTCTCAAGCTGGATAGCGCAAGCGAACTTGAGCGGCAATGCAATCGCTTTCGTCGCCAAAACCGAGTACTTTTTAAGAAGTATGTATGACCAACGCTGCTGACGACTTGGTATTACGCCCGTTTAATTCAACGACGAGGCGGTGGCGCTACGGGTGATTTTCTTGGTTCCAATTGTTATCTCGTTCAATTGGTTTCGTGAATGGCGATGCAGGTTTTCCAATTGCCAATCCATCGACGAGTTTTGCACATAGGCCAAACCGTGCCTTTGGCCTCGCTTTGGACCGGAAATTTTTCCTAAGTGGAATGTCTGGATCGGTTTGCAAATCATTCATGTGAGATCGCCGTGGTTCTACATTGGTGAACACGGCAGCGTGCTGTACTCTCTGTTCGTAACCAACGTATTCAAGCCGTGGAAGCGTTGGCAGAGTACTGTAACCGATCGAACCTCCTGCAACGATTTTCTATGACACCACCCACCGCATTCCTGTCACCGGTTGAAACATTCTCTGATGCTCCAGTTAGTAGCGATGCGACAACCGTCGCTGAGCTGGATCCCAAATCACAGATGGTCACCGAGCCATTCGTGGGGCAGTGGAATACTCTGATTAGTCAAACGAACTGGGAGAAAGGCAAAATCATTTCCGAATGGCGATCTGCCTTAATCGAGTCCGGTAGCTTGCCGAATAATTTCAGCGATGAAACTTGGTGCAAGCAAGTCGGTGCGGTGACAAGCCAACATGTGGGGAGATTGCGACGTGTATTCGAACGATTCGGGCAATCCCATACGAGTTTTCCTGGCCTGTATTGGAGCCACTTCTTGGCCGGTATCGACTGGGATGACGCAGAGCTCTGGCTGGAAGGGGCAATGCGAAGCAAATGGAGCATTTCTGCTATGCGAAAAATGCGATGGGAGTCCAGCGGTGGGGATCCAAAAAACGCCCCTCGCGACGAAGACTTGATAACATCCGAAGTCGACGATGATTATGACGCCCTGACCGCCGAAGCGGACGATGAATCGGATCGAGAAAAGAATGATCGAATCGAAGCGAGTGGACCATTGGCGGAAGGACCGGATTTCGGTGACGAAGACGACGATCCAACCAATGCAAGTCGAGGCGACCAAGCGGACTCAGGTGTCGAAACCGATTCGTTTGACGCCAGCAAAGACATGACGAATCCGTTTGTAGGACTTCCTAGTCTGCCGCCGGATATTGCCGATGCGATGGAGCAGTTCAAACTCAGCATCGTCAGGCACCGTGCGAGCCAATGGGCAGATATCTCGCAGAAAAATCTGTTGGACGTGCTCGAAGCCTTGAAGCTATTTGCCGCGCGTTGAAGCGGCAAGACGGCTGTGTGAACAAAACGCAATGGCATGCTGTTGAAGCCTTTTGGATAACCCGTCCCCAGGCAACGCCTGAATGGGCGTGGAAAAAACGCCTGAACGAGAGTGGGAAACTAGTGCGTTGTCAGGGCTTCATGGATGTCCCCCTACTTATTTGCCAGCCCAATCGCTTAGAATATTGCCAACGTCGAATTTGACAATCATTTGCATCGCGGCGAAAGGATTGCATTATTTATGGCCGCTGTTGGGCAGATCGATTTGCAAGGGGCATTGAACCGTTTTGGCCTAGAGGAGTTCCGTAAAGGTCAGCAAGAAGTGATCCGTCACGTAATCGCTGGACACGATTGCTTGTGCGTCATGCCGACTGGTGGTGGCAAAAGTCTGTGCTACCAGTTGCCAAGTCTTGTCCGCCCAGGGCTAACCATCGTCGTATCGCCGCTGATCGCCTTGATGAAAGATCAAGTCGACACGCTCCAAAAGCGGGGTATTTCCGCCACGCTGATCAATAGCACGCTTTCCACGGCCGAACAAAACCAAAGGCTTGACCACGTGGCTGGCGGTCATTATTCGATGGTTTACGTTGCTCCCGAAAGACTTCGCAATCCAAAATTCTTGGAAGCCATTCGAGCAACGCCTGTTCAATTGTTGGCCGTTGATGAGGCGCATTGCATTAGCGAATGGGGGCACGACTTCCGCCCAGACTATCATCGCTTAGGTAAATTTCGCGAATCGCTCGGTGGCGTTCAGACGATCGCGCTCACGGCAACGGCCACGCCTCGGGTTCGACAAGATATTGTCGACTCACTTAAACTCCGTGTAGCCAAACACTTCATCACCGGCTTTGCTCGCGACAATTTGTATTTAGGGGCTGTCCAATGCATGGGAGACCGTGAGAAGGACAAGCAGTTGATGGAGTTCATTTCCAATCAGGAAGGGACCGGCATCATCTATGCCGCAACCCGAAAACGTTGCGAAGCTCTTGTCGAACAGATAGCAAAAGAGGTCAAGATCAGTGTTGGCGCGTACCACGCAGGTTTGATCCCAGATCAACGCAAGCTCATTCAGGAACAGTTTATGAAGAGCGAGCTGAAAGTGATTGTTGCGACGAACGCTTTCGGAATGGGGATCGACAAATCGGATCTGCGGTACGTCATTCACTATAACACGCCCGGCACATTAGAGGCTTACTATCAGGAGGCAGGGCGCGCGGGCCGCGATGGACTGCCGTCCCAGTGCGTGTTGCTATACAGTTCGCAAGATCGGTACATTCAAGAATTTTTCATTGAAAATGCCAATCCGCCGCGCGAGCTGCTGCAGATGGTTTATGACTTTCTCGTTCAAAGAACCGAGGTGCCGATCGAATTGACAGCCGAGGAAATCCGCGAGCTTACGAACGCCCCTGCGACGTCCGAGGCAATCAACTCTTGTCTGCAAATACTCGGGCGTACTTCGGTGATGGAACGGCTCGAAGTTGCGGGCGGCTTGGCAATGTTTCGTATCAGCAGCAAACTTCCGACGCTCGTCGATTTGCTCCCCAAAGACGCCAGCGTGCGTCGAACTGTTTTGCGAACGCTTGAGAAAGCGATCGGAGATCGCCGCGAGGAAGCGGTCTACATTCATCCTCGCTGGTTGATGCAACAATTGCAGATGGATCGCGATGCGCTCGGGCGAAACCTTCGTGACCTTTGCAAGTTGGATTGCTTCGAATATGTGCCACCCTTTCGCGGCAGGGCCATCCATTTCCGAAGACGCGATGTGCCATTCGCTGACTTGAAGATCGATCACGAAACGCTGGCAGCCAGAAAAAAAGCGGACTACGAAAAGCTTGACCAAATGGTGGCTTTTGCGCAAAGTCGTTCTTGTCGCCAGCGAACGATTCTCGAATATTTCGGCGACTCATCCGCAGCCAATTGCGGTATTTGCGATCGATGTCAAGGAAAAACGGGCTGGCCAAAAATGCCAGCCGTCACAAAGCGACTGAATGCAGCACCCGCTCCCATTGCGTTGAATCTCAAGCCGGAAAAGAAATCCGCCGATTCCGCCAAACCAATCGAACCAAAACCGACTGTTGAGCCCCGCACACCGGTCACGGACAACCCTAGCCTTGAGCTGGCTGCGCAAAAGCCGCTATTGCCCAGTGAGAACAAGCCCGCCTACGATTTGATCATTACTATTCTTCGGGCCGTGGAGAGAACACACGGCTATTTGAGTAAGACTCTTTTGGCACAACATCTCAACGGCGTCGAGAGCAAAGCAATACAAGGCTTGCGGCTGCAACGGCTACCTGAATTTGGAATCTTAAGATCTTGGAAAAAGACGCATGCATCGGGTTTTTTGGACCAGACGCTGGATGCTGGCTTGTTGGATTTGTCGGAATTGCGAGTGAATAAAGTAACCGTATGCATCTCCCCAAAGGGCCATTCCTGTATCAACGGTACGGAACCAATCCCCGACAAGTTGATGCAGTACGTGCATCAATGCATGACAGTTTCCGAAAAGGCAGCACTTGCCCTAACCAACTCTGCTCTATCGGACAAGGCAGTAGTCAAACCATCCGTCAAAACATCCGTTAGAACGGATTGGATCCGTCCAGAGGAGATCGAAACAAAGAAGACTGTTAACGGGATGCCAACGTTGGAGCCAAGAGTTCCAAGCGAGCAACCACAGGCTCAAGCGAAAATCGCACCCGCACCGGTGGTTGCGCCGGACAATCGCCGCGATTCCATGGACGACGCACCGGTTCGCAAGATCGAATCCCTCCCACGGGCGAATGCGAGCGATGCAAACGAGGGACGCGATGTTTCTGCACCGATGATTGAAGACTGGCGATGGACGGTACGCTTGGTGGAACATGGCTATCGGTTGGGTGAATGCGCCTTGGTTCGCGGGAAAACCCCGGACGCGATCTTGGATGACTTGACGAAAGCTCTTCAGGACGGAAAGCGATTCTCGATCGACAACTTGTTCGATCGTCGAACCCAAATCGCTGTAAAAGAAATGCGAGACTCAGCGATTCCAGTATCAAGTCCACCCCCGATTTTTCAGTCGTATCCGTCGCTGTGGCGTTTTATTCAACGCTGGCTGGATGCCTAGGATCATCCCGAGAATGACGAGGGTTGACGCACAAGACTTGGCAAACTGTCGTTTTTGCACAATTTGTCATGGCGTGTTTGGAAAGGTTTTGCCAAACTTATACGCGATATTAGTTCGACTGTCCGAAGTCCTGGGTTTAGGCCCCAACCAGCTTGTCTGGTTGGTGAATGAGATTTGCAGTTAAGAACGTACCCGTCGAATTAGTTTGATAAACAGATTGTTTCGAACCCATTCCCCACTCTCCCTCAAAACGATGACTCAAAAGAAAATCAACGTCGCCATGGTCGGACTTGGCTTTGGTGCCGAGTTTATTCCCATTTATCAACGGCACCCAAATGCAAATGTCCTCGCGATTTGCCGCCGCAATGAAACGGACTTAAATGAAGTTGGCGACCGATTTGGAATTTCAAAACGCTATCGTGAATTCGATAAAGTACTTGAAGATCCGGAAGTCGACTTTGTCCATATCAATTCGCCAATTCCCGATCACGCGTGGATGAGCATGCAAGCTCTCAAGGCTGGCAAGCATGTGATGTGCACTGTTCCGATGGCCACGACCATTGGGGAGTGCGATCAGATCTGTCAACTTGTTTCCGACACGGGCCTTAAGTACATGATGGCCGAAACGGTCGTTTACAGCCGTGAATTTTTGTTCATCAAAGAGCTCTATGAAAAGGGTGAGCTTGGCAAGATCCAATACATGGCTGCTTCGCACCCACAAGATATGCAAGGTTGGCCGGAGTATTGGGAACGCATGATTCCAATGCATTATGCAACGCACGTCGTTTCTCCAGTACTTGGACTTGTCAATGGACGCGCTGAATACGTTTCTTGCTTTGGGTCAGGAACCATTAGCGATGACCTCGCGAAAAAATCCGGCAACAAATACGCGGTCGAGTCTTGCCATCTCAAGATCAAAGATAGTGATATCTCCGCTCACATTTGGAGGTTTCTATTCGATACGGCACGTCAATATCGTGAGAGCTTTGACGTTTACGGAACCAAGAAGAGTTTTGAATGGTCGCTTGTCGAGGGCAAACCGCACGTCCTGCATACCGCAAAACTACCGGAGCACGAAATTGCCACCGAGATCGAGGTTCCCGACTATGCGCATTTGCTGCCAGAACCGATTCGAATGTTTACGCAATCGATCCAAGATCAAGACCATCTGTCCTTCATTCAAGGTGGTGGACACGGTGGCTCTCACCCACACCTTGTTCACGAGTTCATCAGCGCCCTCATTGAAAAACGCGATCCATGGCCCAATGCGGTAACGAGCGCCAACTGGACCTGCGTTGGGCTATGCGCTCATGAAAGCGCCACCCAAGGCGGACAATTGGTCAAACTCCCTGAATTTACATTGCAATAACCAGCTCGGGTCCAATGGTCGCGCCCCGGCAGGCCCGCCAGGTGCGACCTATTATCTGACCAGTTGAAATTCGGGTTGCATCAGGATTGCCCATAAATAGTCCTGGATCTCCTGCTCATCGATTTCATCTCCGAGAACTTCGCGTGCAACCTTTACCTCGGAGGCGGTCGGCTCTCTCGATAACGCATGCTTGGTGATCCAACCGACAATCTTGTCGAGAGACGACCCATGCTCCAAGACGATGCTCTGTGCGCCCGCCTCCAAATACTCGTTCAGCGTTTTAGCATTGTTCAGATCGATCGCTTCGAGTGTACTCAGATCGTTGGGTCGCATCGTCACGATTTGGTCTCGGTTAGGGCGCCCAAGTGTTCGTTGAAGATAATCACTCTTGAGCAACGAGGCGCGTACCATCGGAATGTTTGCTAAGCTCGAGTGGGCTAATGCATTTTTCAAGTCGTTGTCGATGCGGTTCCAGACAGCTTGATTTTCAAGGACCACCGCCGGCTTCCAATCGTCGGGCTCAGCCTTGAACTTGCCATTCTTGTTGGGAATCGTCGCGCTCCATTGCCATTCGTTGTCCGTTGCAATCGTCTTGATGGCTCCATCTTCGAAAAAGAGCCTACATTCGAAAAAGGTGCCTGCCGGGTTTGGCTCCGCTCCACCATTTTTTGCAACAATCAAAATTTCATTCTTTCCCAGCTTCAAACGCGATTCCACATTTATGCCTTCGACGCTCTCCCAGTTGTCGCTTGTGTGCACCTTCGCGCCGTTGATGTAAAGCGTGCAGGAATTGTCGCAACTGATCACTGCGCCACTCCGGACGGGCAGTCGGTCGAGTGGAAAGCTCTTTCGCAATACTATGGCTTCATTGGCTTTCGGCACTCCAACGGATTCGAGATAGGACCAAACCCATTTACCATTCAGCTTGATATTCTCACTTTCAGCGGCTTGTACTTTGCCGCGAACCAACTGAGCGTCCATTTTTCGGGGTGCAGAACCCGTGAGTTGCCAGATTGCATCCATAAATTGCTCGGCCGTCAATCGTTTGGCACGCGGACCTCGATACTCGAACGGTTTGATGGCTGCAGCGGGTTCCACCACTTCGGCGACGGATTGATACGCGACCGAATTGCAGATGAGCGCTAGCGTGTGCTTGAGATCGTATTTGTGGTCTGCAAAGTCGACCGCCAAATAATCGAGCAGGTCCGAATTCCAAGGCTCACTCTGCATCGCGTCGACCGGATGAACAATTCCGTGCCCCATTAAGCGATGCCAAAATCGATTCACAATCGTGCGAGTGAACCGTCCATTGTCTGCATGTGTCATCAAGGACGCGAGTTGCTTAAGGCGTTCAGGCTGCGATGCACTTTCGTCGACTTGGCCAAGTTCAGGAAATAGCCACGCGGGTGATGCAATTCGGTTGACGGATTTATCGCATCGATGAATGTCCAAGGGTATCGACGAATAGATGGCCGCTAATCCATAGGCGTCGTCCAGCTTCCAGCGATCAACAAAACTATCATGACATGATGCGCACTTCAAGTTGATGCCAAGAAACGATTGGCCAACCGACTGGGCGAACTGAATTTCAACAGTCTGCCCCGCACTGACCGTACCTCGCCACTTGATGCCATTGCTAAAACCCGCAGACTCGGGAGTCGGAGCCAGCAGTTCGCGTGCAAACTCATCATAGGGTTTATTGTCGATAAGGGACTTGTAGAGCCATCGACTGATTTGCGTCCGGCCTCCCGTAATGAAACCTGTGCCTCCATAATCGTTGCGCAAGAGGTCATTCCAAAACGTAAGCCAGTGTTCTGCGTAAGAAACATCGTTGTTGAGCAGTTCCGCAATCACTTGTTCGCGTTTGTCGGTCCTCGGATCGGCCAGAAAATCGGCAAGCTCCTGCGGCGTTGGCAACAGACCGATCAAATCAAGATGCACTCGTCGCAGAAACGTTTCATCGGTGATCGGCAATGGCCTAGCGTTTCCGTTCGACGCAAGATGTGCATCGAGAATCCGATCAATTGGATTCGTACGACCGTCAACGGGTTGGGGTAGATTGGGACGCCGTGGCTTTAACGGCGGCTCATAATTGGGCTTCTTGAACGCAAAGCCGCTCTCCCAAGGCAAGTTTGCGTCGATCCATTTCTTCAAAAGCTTTACCTGCTCCGTGGGTAGTCGATCCCCTTCGGGAGGCATGCGTACGTCTGGATCATCGGACTCGATTCGTTCTAGCAGCAAACTCTTGGAACTTTGCCCAAGTTCGATCGCCAACCCGCTTTCACCACCCGCGAGCAGATCCTCGCGCGTATTAAACGACAATCCGCCGTTCTTGCTATCACCAGTATGACAAGCAACACAGTGCTTCTTCAAGATGGGCACGACATCGTGCGAGAAATCCAGCTCCTGTGCCGAAGCGAATTGTCCTTGTGCAAAAATGCAAAGGAGTATCCCGACGAGGATTCGACTTGAGGGAGGGGTCGTCGTTTGCAAGTTGCGTTTCATGTTCTTTGTCTCAATGTTGTTGTATCCACAAGGGACAAACGAATTAAGGTCGCCGTCTATTTACGAACAGAGACCGAGGTTGCCTTGTGACTCACAACCTGTTTTCGAATCGATTCCGCATCGGAGTTGAGTTGACCACTCGGGTTAATGATAACATCTTCCAAGGTTAGGAAACAGATTGCGCAAAGTTAGCGGTATGAATCAAATGCCTCTGGATTCATACCGAGGACCGTACTCCCTCGCGCTAGGGCGAAGGTCAGCCACCAACGCGTAAGGCACAAATAAAAAAAGGGTACGCTGTATAAACGTACCCTCTTTTGGATTCACCGAGACTCGAAAAGTCGAGCCTGGTCGATAATGTGCAATTACTTAAGTTCGACAGTCGCGCCGGCTTCGGTAAGTTCCTTCTTGACCTTTTCAGCGTCCTCTTTCGAAACGCCTTCTTTGATCTTGGCAGGAACGGCTTCAACCAACTTTTTGGCATCCATCAGCGAGAGGCCGGTAAGGTTCTTGACAACCTTGACGACGTCTAGCTTCTTATCGCCGAACGACGACATGATGACGTCGAATTCGGTTTGAACGACAGGTGCTGCAGCTGCAGCATCTGAAGGTGCTGCCATCATGACGGCGCCGCCCGAGGCAGCTTCGATGCCGTGGACTTCCTTAAGATAATCACTCAATTCTTTGGCTTGCTTGAGAGTCAAACCGACGATCTTCTCGCCTAGGGTCTTGATCTCTTCCGCGAAAGCGGTTGCTGACTCGGACATAATCTATCATCCTCATGCTTGGAAACAAAAAAACAAAAAACGACCGGCGAGAAAGTTTTTGAACCGGCTGTTCGACACGTACGCTTATTCAGCTACCGAGGGGGTCTCGGTCGCTTCTTCCGTAACCGAGACTGGCTCGGCTACTTCATCTGAGTTTTCTTCTAGATTCTCGATCATCTTCTTAACCTGACCGGCGATTTTGCGTGCTGGACCGACCAATTGGCCTGAAAGCGTTGCACCGGGCGAGAGAATCTGACCAACCAAAATAGAGATCTGTTCTTGACGACTTGGCCATTTACTAACCTTTTTGACTTGGTCAGCAGTCAGAGCCTCACCATCCATCACACCGCCCTTGATTTCCAGATTGACAAACTTCCCAGAGTCTGCCATCTTGGTCACCATGCGAACCAGGGATACGAAATCTTCGCAGCCCCAGATCACCGCCATACTTCCAGCTTGATTGGTGAAAGCAGGTCGAAGCGACGTTCCTTCCGTAGCTCGTTCGGCCATGGTTCGCTTGACGACCATGACTGTCACACCGCTCTCGCGGAATGTCTTTCGAATGTTGTAGTTTTGCTCGCCTGTCATTCCAACAATGTTGGCGACAATGGCGTCATTGACCCCATCTAATCGATTCGCAATGTCGCGTGAAACGAGCTTCTTGACTAGCTTGCTCATGGGAACCTCTCTTTACGCGGAAACGCGAATGCTAGGGGACATGGTCGCACAAATCGCGATCGACTTGATGTAATTTCCACGAACCGCGTTCGGCTTGATGGATTGAACGAATGCGATAAACGATGTGGTGTTTTCGACAAGCTTTGACGCGTCGAAACTCATTTTGCCAACAACTGCATGGATGTTAGCACCCTTGTCGTTTCTGAACTCAACCTTTCCTGCCTTGTATTCTTTCACAACACGAGCCACATCGGTCGTGACTGTTCCGGAGCGGGGCGAAGGCATCAGACCGCGTGGGCCTAGTACTTTACCGAGCGGACCAACCATCCCCATCATGTCGGGTGTAGCGATACAAACATCGAAGTCGAGAAAACCGTCTTTGATCCGCTTCGCCAAATCCTCAGCACCAACAACGTCGGCGCCCGCGTCCGTTGCCATCTTGGCAAGATCGCCCTTGGCGAACACGACCACACGTTGGATCTTTCCAATTCCATGCGGCAGAACAACCGATCCACGAATCAATTGATCCGCTTGGGAAGGGTCGATCCCCAGATTCATATGAATTTCAATTGTCTGATCGAACTTTCGACCAGAGAACTTCTTAAGTAGCTCGACAGCTTGCTGCAAGGGCATCGGGACTTTGCCCGGTGCCTTGGCGAGCATAGCTTTCATAGCTTTCGTTGGCTTGACCATCGTTACGCTTGCTCCCCTCGTTTAACCTACGACTTCGATACCCATACTGCGAGCGGTGCCCTCGATCATGCGACGAGCATGTTCAAGATCGCGAGCGTTCAAGTCAGCCATCTTTTTCTTGCAGATGTCTTCAACTTGAGCGGCCGTCACCTTACCTACCTTTGTTTTGTGTGGCTCACCCGAGCCGCTTGCTACTCCAGCCGCAATTTTGAGCAATGCCGAAGCCGGTGGGCTTTTGGTCATAAACTCAAAACTTCGATCTGAGTAGACCGTTACCACGACCGGAATCGGGGTACCATTAAACTCTTTTGTACGTTCGTTAAACTGGGAAACGAATTGTCCCAGGTTGATACCGAACTTACCCAACGAAGTGCCGACTGGGGGTGCAGGCGTCGCCTTACCTCCAGGTACTTGGAACTTCGCTTGTCCTACGACTTGCTTGGCCATTGCTCGTGAACCTTTTGTCCGCTCTTGTCACCGATATTAAAGGTTGGATCTCAATACTCTACTGAAACCCTAATGTTTTATAGTTTCTCAAGAAATGCCATCAGCTAGAAACAACGGAGCGATCGCCCTGGTCTCGTGCTTGATTGGCAATCTCAAAGAGATTCGATTTGCCAGTGGTCAAGCTCAACAGGTGTGCTGCGACCGAAAATGCTAATGATGACCGTTACTCGCCCGTTGGCCTCGTCGATTCTGTCGACATCGCCCTCGAGGCTTTGGAAGTTCCCCTCCTTTACCCGAATGCGTTCGCCTGACCGGAACGGAATGGTCGTCTTTGGCACTTGCTCGTCGTCAGCGTCGGGATAAGCCATCTTGAGAATCCGCTCTACATCCGAGTCGGACATCGCAGTAGGCTTCCCACCCGACCCAGTGAAATCGCCAACCCCACTGGTCTCTCGGACCAAGAACCAAGTATCATCATTGATGATCATGCGGATCACCAAGTAACCTGGATAGAGCTTGCGCTTCATGACACGGCGCTTACCAGCACGTGTAAATTCTACAACATCTTCGGTCGGGACCAGAATCTCGCCGAACAAATCCTTGAGATCGGAAAGCCGGATACGCTTTTCCAATGCCTCGCGAATCGTGTCTTCGCGATTAAACTGAACCTTGAGAATATACCAACGCATTTCACCTGCGCCGGGAGATTCAGTTGTTGGTTGTGCTGCAATGTTCACTCGTAAACCTAGCGCCAGTGCTGACGAACATCAAATCAGTTGAAACAAGCCTGCACTTTCGCACCGCTCACCAACAACTGCCTGCCATTCTCCTGGCTTGTAGGACAGTCGGTTTGTCACCCTCTGCCCAGCCTGTAAAAACAATCGTTCCCAGCAAATAGCTGTGAACCTAAACTTAACTGACCCCAATGAAGTCAAAAATCGCTTGCCAGATCAAATCGTATGCAAACAGAATGACCGCTAAAAAAGCCATCGTGAATATACACACCATCGACGCTCTGTAAAGCTCAGTTTTACCTGGCCAAGAAACCTTTGTCATTTCTGCCTCGACGCTGATCAAAAAATCAGCGAATTTCGGCCAATTGACAACTCGAAACGCTAGCCACATTCCCAACAAAACCAAACTCGCCGGCAATAGAATTTGAACCGCCCGGAAAGTCGACCAGGTATTGATTTTAAACCATCCCGACCCAATGACTTCGTAGAGCTGCCACCCCCCCAAACACAGTGTTAACCAAAGGGCTAAGCAGGTCAATTGGCGAACAATTCGCCCCTGACTTCTCTTGTGAATTTGCCCAGTAAACAATTCGCTAAAGAACGAGCGATTGGATGCTGAATCTCCGGGTACAGTTGCCATGCTTTTTCTATGAAAGTCGAATCGTCAAATCTTGAAACAGGGGCGGAGGGAATCGAACCCGCAACCCCCGGTTTTGGAAACCGGTGCTCTGCCAATTGAGCTACACCCCTAGTTACAGCATGCCGCCCAGTCTTGAACAGCATGCTCTGGCTATCACGAGAATACCGACCAAGCCCCTGTTGGAGCAAGCCCTTGTTCTCAAAACTCATTCTATCGGGTCCGCGCAATCGCACCAGTGCGATCGGCTCTTCCGAAACTACTCAATAATCTTGGTTACGACGCCGGAACCAACCGTTTTTCCACCTTCGCGGATAGCAAAACGTACACCTTCATCGATCGCAACCGTCTTTTGAAGCTCGACAACCAAGCGAACGTTGTCGCCAGGCATGCACATTTCAGCTTCGGAAAGGTTTGCTGTTCCTGTAACGTCCGTTGTGCGGAAGTAAAACTGCGGTCGATAACCCGAGAAGAACGGAGTGTGGCGCCCACCCTCTTCTTTGCTCAAGCAATAAACTTCCGCATCGAACTTCTTGTGCGGGGTGATCGAGTTTGGCTTGGCCAAGACTTGACCACGCTCGATGTCTTCACGGCGAACACCGCGTAGCAAACACCCGACGTTGTCGCCAGCCTTGCCTTCTTTCATTTCCTTGCGGAACTGCTCGACGCCCGTCACCGTCGTCTTTTTCTTTTCTTCCATCAAACCGATGATCTCGACTTCTTCACCGACTTTGATCACACCGCGTTCGATACGACCCGTCGCAACAGTTCCACGACCTTCGATCGAGAAAACGTCTTCCACGGCCATCAAGAATGGCTTGTCTTCTTGGCGAACAGGCTGCGGAATAAACGAATCGATTGTTGCAATCAAATCCGAGATGCATTTGCTAGCAACCGGATCGGCTGGCTTGTCGTAGGCCAATTTTGCATTGCCGCGCGTGATTGGCGTTTCTTCACCTGGGAAGCCGTATTTGCTAAGCAATTCACGAATTTCCAGCTCAACCAACTCGAGCAACTCTTCGTCGTCGACCAAGTCGCATTTGTTCAAGAACACAACGATCGCTGGCACTCCAACCTGACGTGCGAGCAAAACGTGCTCCTTGGTTTGCGGCATTGGACCGTCGGCAGCGCTAACGACGAGAATCGCGCCGTCCATCTGAGCGGCACCGGTAATCATGTTTTTGATAAAGTCCGCGTGACCCGGGCAGTCAATGTGAGCGTAGTGCCGGTTTTCCGACTCATACTCAACGTGCGATGCGGCGATCGTAACCGTCTTGGTCGCATCGCGAACTGTACCACCCTTGGCAATATCTGCATACGACTTCGGCTTTGCTAGCCCTTTCGCTGCCTGAACTGCTAGCAACGCACCCGTTGTGGTCGTCTTGCCGTGGTCGATGTGACCGATGGTGCCTACGTTACAGTGGGGTTTCTTGCGTTCAAATACCTCTTTGGCCATTATTGCTCACAACACCTAAACAAATAGAAAACTCGAAACTACGCCGTGAGGTCTTTGCCCACGAGCACAAATAAGGATAAACCGCGCTCCCTCGTACGGACTATAGCCGTCGACGATCCATGCCAACTGTTTCTAGTCCATCCTCGGAACCAAAACCCCTCAACAGGGCTTAGCTCAGACAGAGCTACTGATGGGACTTGAACCCATGACCTCTTCATTACCAATGAAGTGCTCTACCAACTGAGCTACAGCAGCGTGAAAGGGAAAGCGGGTGAAGGGAATCGAACCCTCGTATTCAGCTTGGAAGGCTGCTGCTCTACCATTGAGCTACACCCGCAGGACCAACAAAATCGAGCAAAATGAAATGGGAGGTGTAGGATTCGAACCTACGTAGGCGTAAGCCAACGGATTTACAGTCCGTCCCCTTTAGCCACTCGGGCAACCTCCCTTATCAAATGCTTAACTCAACTGACAATCTCGACTCTATCAAAAACCTCTAAACTACCAAAAACAGAGCCGGCGAAGGGACTTGAACCCCCGACCAGCTGATTACAAATCAGCTGCTCTACCACTGAGCTACACCGGCATTGTGCCGAAACACTCCTCCCGATCGACCGTTTTCTGCCACGACCTGCCGAGAGTCGCATTAGTGTACAGACGGACCAGTCCTCTGCAAGACGACTTTTGAGGCTGGCTCTAACGCTCCTCTGTCACTTTTTGAAAGATCTGCAGGTCAGGACTTGCCGGACCCAGCGCCGCACCCCGCAAATGCAGCAAAACGACGGTTCGCTCCCTGTTCTGCTTGGCTTCTGGGCTAATTTTCAAGCCGCCGAGCGGTTTATCCGTCCAACCCACGGCAATATACTCACCCTGGCCGATCGGATAGGATTTTGTAATTTGCTCTAACATGGGGCCCAAGTACAGATCCTCACCCAGTTCCTGCTCCGTCCACATCGTCTCATCCGCTCGCAAGAAAGTCGGTGCCGCAAGACTGGGCCTGCGATCCCACTCTTTTCTCCATGTATCCCCGTCTGGGCGAGACTCCAATACGCCTTTGGCAGTCGATCCGAGCTCAATATTCCCAAGCCAGGCCGATTGCATCTGACCGTTTTCGTTCAAACCAATGACTCCAACGTCTTGAATGGGGAACTTGAGGCCGCTGGACACCTCAACGCTCGACATGTCGCTCGCAAACTGGGCTCTCAGCGATCCTCCGAGCTCAAGCATTTCCTCCGACTGCAACAATCCCGTGGTGTTGGAAGCCACTGGAATGCTCTGCAGTCCAGCACCTTCATTATCCGCATACGAATAATCGATCTTGCTCAAATCAGCCAAACTTCTTCGTCGGCTCGTCGGCAACGACGCAGAGGCGAGAGGCAATACAACACCTTCATCGCGATCATATACGGCCCTGTAGTTGGTGGATAAAGACGAATACAGCGCGGTATATTGCGATAGCATGCCGCGCGAATATCCTTGGTGCAACTCCAGGAAACCTTGGACCGTCTGACTTCTAGAAAACCCAACGTCGAGTTGAACACTCCGTGCGACCACGAATGCACCCACGATCGCAATGATCGGAGCCGCAAGCCATGCCAGTTCAACTCGCCCCACCAATCGAAATACAATCCAGTTCAGTGGAACCAAAACAACGAGATAGCCTATCA
>CAMBSL010000116.1 GCA_945870455.1 Pirellula staleyi DSM 6068
TTGCCTGCGTATACCACTGCCGTTGCTACACCCACGACGTTACCGTCATCAGCGTACGACTCATGGCCAAAGTGATTGGCTAAATCTTCTTTGGTGGACTCTTTCATTCCCAACTCCAATCCGGTTTATCCCGGCGCTTTCCTGCGTCCCTCTGCGTTTCTGAATGGTCCGTTTGGCCCCTTCAGGGCGATGGAGGTTGCGGGTGATGGTGTACCCAGGGCGGCGCTGCGCTCTGCCCTGGGCTATTTTATGTAAGCCCGTTGGGCTATCAAAGCCATTAGCCCTGCGGGCTGTCGATAGCGGACACATTGGGTACCAATCACGTCGCCCTGCGGGCTGTCGAACGCGGGCCCTGCGGGCTATCGATCACCTGGACCTGCGGGCTGTCAAACACTGGCACCTTGGGCTAGGGGATAAATTTCGTTTGGCTTTTGCAATTCGCCCCGAATGGGGCAGCGACAGCTCAGCCCAGGGCAGAGCGAAGCGCCGCCCTGGGTTGGATGGTCAAGATCCTCCCAAGCCCTGAAAGGGCGGGACGAGGGTTGTGCCGCCCCTTCAGGCCGTTGGGGCTTGGCGGTTTGGGTGGGACGTTCGTTCCCAGGGCGTTGCCCTGGGCTATCACCGTTAGCCCCGTTGGGGCAATGTTGCCGACTCCGTTGGGGCATTGCGCACCGAACCCATACGCTTGACACTTCTCGCTCGACGCCAGTACTATGCCTTTTCAATTCGTGCTCGATGTTGCATCCTTCCTCTGGCTCTATGACGAGGACCAATGCTGACTGCATCTCGATTGACCGTTTCCAGAATACTCTCCCTTGTTAGGTGTTTCGTTGGAGTCATGAATACAGCGACCAAATTCCAGTTCGTAATGATCAGCCTTGTGTTCGCGACGATTTTCGCATCGAACCATTGCCTTGTGTTTGCTCAAACGGCTGGCGAGAAATTTAAGAATGTAAAAGTACTGACCGCTATGCCTGCTGAGCAAATGGGGAAAGTCATGAACATGATGTCGGCGTCCCTTGGAGTTAACTGCAGCTATTGCCATGAAGGTACCAACTTCGCCAAGGAAAACGTGGGTCACAAGGACGACGCTCGCAAGATGTTAACGATGACGCTGGGCATCAACACCACGCACTTCGAAGGTAAGCCAAGTGTTTCGTGTTATACGTGCCATCGTGGAAACACGAATGCTGCATCGACGATTCCGCTCGATTCCACTCGCGATTCGACGATCGCAACAAGGGCTCTAACATCACACCCTGCGACCCAACCAACCGTGGAAGCCATCCTACAAAAACACATTGAAGCGTTAGGTGGTCGTGAAAAACTTGAGTCCATCAAGACGCGTCATATCGTCGCGCAACGTGTCGAACCGAATGGCCAATCGGAACCAGAAGAGCTGTGGCAGACTTCGGGTGGGCAATCGCGAATGGAAACGAAGTATGGGAACGTTGTGATTGTCGAAGTCTTCGACGGTAAAGATACTTGGAAGAGCGTGAACGACCGCGTGATTGATCTCAAGTGGGACGAGGTAGAACAAATTCGGCGAGAAGCATTGGTAGCGTGGGGGCTCAACTTAGAGTCCATCCGTTCCATGTTGGAATACAAACAGGTAGAACAAATCGGTGACCGCATCGCTCATTTGATCGTCAGGAAAACGTCCGGCAATTTAGATGAGCGGTTGTATTTTGACGTGGAAAGCGGTTTGCTCATCCGACGCATATGCTCTGTTCCGACCGTCCTCGGAGCCTTTGAATATCAAGTTGAATATAACGATTACCAAGTGATGAGCGATTTCTTGCAACCCACCAAGATTCGATTTGCGGTGCCCAACGTTACTTGGACACGACAAGTCATTTCGGTAGAGATAAACCCCGACATCAACTCAACACTGTTTCAAAAACCATAGATTAAGCTCTTCGCTGGGCCCTTGGTTTAACTGGAAAGTACTAACCCGCGGACTTTGGCTTTTCTCGCTTCAACTCCACAAAGTTAGGCGAGCTCGACCCCTTTTGGCAACCGTTCACGCAACTCTGGCAACTCGATTTGGCCAGCTTCGAGAGGTCCGACGGCCAAATCAAACCGATCCAAAACGAAATCCATCCACGAAGCACAATCGCTGCGCAGAGCACGACTACTACAACTGCAATTCCTGTTTGACTATTCATCGCGACTAGCTCCACGATTCGAAGAATTGGTAAGTGAGCCACGCTCCAATATACGCCAATGTCGTCATATAGACAAAGGAAAAAATCGGCCATCGCCATGAGTTGGTTTCGCGACGTATTGTCATCAAGGTTGCAGAACACTGAGCACACAATGCGAAAAACACCATGATGGACATGGCTGTTGCCAGCGAAAAAACAGGTCGCCCATCCGGCCGTTGCGCCTGTTGCATTTGATCCTGTAAGCTCTGGCTTTTCTCATCCTCGCCCGTCCCGAGCGAATAAATCGTACCAAGCGTTGCGATGATGACTTCGCGGGCTGGAAACGATGCAATCACCGCGACGCCGATCTTCCAGTCCCAGCCCAATGGCCGCACAATAGGTTCGATACGATGACCCGCCATACCCATAAAACTAGTTTCGATCAGTTCGCTACGAAGACGATTCACTTCACCGAGCGTCTCTTCTATTTGCTCCTCGCGAATTTGGTTTTCTTCTATTTGCGTCTGCTCAAGCGATACCGGGGCGATGGCTTGTGTTTTTTGGAGTTGCTCCAAAGTTGCGACCGACTCGTCAAGCAGCTTGTGATCGCCGGGGAAGTAACATGCCGCCCATACCAAAATGGTGGTGCAGAAAATCAGTGATCCCGCGCGAGCCACAAAGGAAACAACTCGCTCCCAGACACGTTGGTAAATCACAACCATCGATGGCCACTTGTAACTGTGCAACTCCATCAAGAACGTCGCTGGCTCACCGGGAAAAAGGAATCGCTTGAGTAGCCAAGCCACTGGGATTGCAACGATGGCGCCAATGGATTGCATCCCCATCAGAACGATGCCCTGCAACGAGATCCACCCACCCGCATACTTGATCGCGGGCACAAAGGCACTTACCATCAAAACATACACCGGAATTCGAGCCGAGCAACTCATCAACGGAGCAATCAAGAGGGTCACCATGCGGTCTTTGCGGCTCTCGATCGTCCGCGTTGCCATGATGCCTGGCACCGCGCATGCAAACGACGACATCAACGGCAAGAACGATTTTCCACTCAAGCCCACCGATGTCATCAGTTTGTCCATGACGAATGCCGCTCTCGCCATGTAGCCGCAATCCTCAAGTACCGCGATAAAAAAGAACAGGATCGCGATCTGAGGGACGAACAAGACGACACCACCCACGCCAGCGATGACTCCATCGACCAACAAGCTGCGAAGCGCGCCGGGGGGCAGAAATGCTTCAATGCCGCCACTCGCTAGACCTTGAATCCACTGAATTCCGTCCATCGGCCACTTCGCGACCCACCAAATGGACTGAAACACCATGAACATGATCAATGCAAAGGCCAGCATCCCGACCCATCGGTGCGTAAGCCACTGGTCGATGCGGTCGCTCGAGGATGCGGAGCGTGTTTCTTTTCGCGTAACAGCTCCATCAATGAGTTGCCGAATCCATCCGTATCTCGCTTTGGTCTCAAACATCGGAACCTTGCAACCAGCCACCCGGAGCCTCTCCCTGGCTTGCTCGATTTGAGTGTTGATCTCGTGCAGGCCCGATTGGCACAACGATTTTTGAAAATGCCCATCCGAATCAATAAGGAGTCGGTCGACTTGATAAAGAGAAGTCTTGCGTCCGTTCGCATGCAGCCATTCGGAGAGCTTCTGTGCCTCTTGATGGAACGCTTCTGGGAACTGCGCACGGGCGAGTTGGGCTGAAGAAGGTTTGGATGGTGGAGATTGAAGCGTTTGTTCTATTGTTCTTCGAAGCTCGTCGATGCCTTTTCGTTTGTTTGCCGACGTGCATACGACTGGCACACCAAGTCGTTTCGCAATGACTTCTGCGTCTACCGTGAGACCTTCGGCTTCTACCCGGTCCCACATATTCAAAACGGCGATGACAGGCAATCCCAGTTCGTAGACTTGGCTGAACAAATAGAAATTTCGCTCAATATTGGACGCATCCAAAATCACAATTGCAACTTCTGGAGCCGCTTGATGAGCCAGCTCGCCGGACAACACGTTGACCGCGACGGCTTCGTCTGCCGATCGTGCGGCAAGCGAATACGTGCCCGGTAAATCGACTACATCGATGGACAGTTTCGAACCTGTCAGACGACCGACCTTTTGCTCGACGGTCACCCCTGGATAGTTGCCAACCCTGGCATTGAGGCCACACAGGGCATTGAAGAGACTGCTCTTACCTGTATTAGGGTTGCCGATCAACGCGACGCTTCGGGTTGATTTTTCTGAGGCGGCAGTCGTCGGCATCATGCACCCTTGGTGACAAGAACGCGGGAAGACTCCGTTTTGCGAAGGCTCAGTCGATAGCCTCGAATGGAGAATTCGGTTGGATCCCCCATGGGAGCTCGACCGATCATACTGATCTCTTCGCCGTCAATGAGACCCATCTCCATCAGCCGACTTGCGATAACATCGTTGCCAAGAATTTCAACGATGGTAGCAGACTCCCCCGGACTGAGTTCGTCCAACCGCATGTTCATGGGAGACATTATTCAACAGTGGGGACAACAAAAATATCAGCAGAGTCGCCCAGTCGAAGGCTGATCCGACGCCCTTCGATGCAGATCAAACAAGGCTCTCCACGACAAACCATGCGAACCTTGCACCCTTGTCGGATGCCCAGCTCTTCGAGCCTCTGCACTTGGCAAGGGCGGCCGCACATCTCTACGATAGTGCCTTGAGAGTCACAGGGAAGGAATTCGATTGGCAGGGGGACCGAGTCGGTGATCATAAACCACTGAATTGGAAAAAGTTTCTTAACTCGAAACCAGATCGTCCGTCGGAATGGATCTCATCGTTTTCATCGGCGAACCGACAAGACTTAGTTGAGACTCAATTTCAACAGGATCATCTGCGGGAAGTATACTCCGTCCCGACGCGACTGAGAAGCTGACTTTTAAGCAATTTCCCCAATGTTCGCCATTTAACACATTGTTTGCTGTCAAAACGGACAACCCAATAGCGGCGAAGCCAGCAACCGAACATGTGCTGATGGGGTTCCGATTTTTCCAAGATTTCTGAAATTGAGGCTAATTTCCTAGTATCTTCTGCGCCGGAAAGACGATGACCGGAGGTACGGCAAGGTTTTTTTAGGGACTACGGCGGTGACTTTTCGTGATGCGAATCCTGCAGGTTCAAAGTTTACCCGTTGCATTCAAGTTGAATCGTTTGCATGAGATTCTTTGAGTGACCTAGATTTTCAAACTGTCGAAATCGATCGATTTTTAGTAAACTCCATCGACTTGAGTAGCCGCAGTAGTAGTTATGGTGCTAGTAAATCGGCACCAGAGGAAGTCGAAAGGCGATAGCGTGCAACAACCGACTAAGGGAAAGAAAACTTTTTACGACCGCTGGGGATGGATCATCCTCATTGGCAGTTTGTCGTGTGTACCCTTCGCATTTTTCAGCGCTGGGAAAGCGATTCAAAGCAACGTTAACAAGATTGAAGATTGGCTTCCAAAGTCCTTTGCTGAAACGGGGGAGCTTGCTTGGTTTCGCAAGAATTTTCCGTCAGACCAGTTCATTCTAGTAAGCTGGGATGGTTGCAAGTTGGGCGAAGAGCCATCCACAGGGGCTGGCGAGGATGATCCTCGTATCGCAAGATTGGCCGCGTTGGTGTCGCCACCTGTCATCGATCCCAATAACCCCGACACGGTCGAGGCGAAAAAATACTTCAAAGGCGTTTCCACGGGCCGGCAACTCCTAGACCAACTAACGTCTGGAACTCATCCATTAACTTATCCCGATGCGATTGAGCGACTGAAGGGTTCGATTCTGGGACCTGATGGTCGACAGACCTGTGTCATCGTGTCCCTTGATCCAGAAACGACGGTTAAGCTGAAGCCGATTCTAGGTCACGGCCAGATGCGAATTTTTCGGCCGAATGTTCCGCCCGGTGTTTTGAGACGGCTGATTGCACAGGCAGGAATTCCCGACGCGGATTTGCACTTGGGCGGTCCCCCTGTGGACAACATCTCGATCGATGAAGAAGGCGAAAAAACACTCGTCCGGCTCGCTGGGTTCTCAGGCTTGATTGGGCTTGGCTTGGCATGGTGGTCGTTACGAAGCGTCGTTTTAACGTTAATTGTGTTTTTCTGTTCGGTAACAAGCGCTGCGGCATCGCTTGGAATGATCTGGGCCACCGGCGAGACTGTCGATGCAATTGTTCTCTCGATGCCATCCCTGGTTTATGTGCTTGCGATTTCCGGTGCGGTTCACTTCATCAATTATTATCGCGACGCGGTCCAGGATGGTGGACTGTCTGGAGCGACAGAACGAGCGGTCATCCACGCGCTTAAGCCGGCCATTTTGTGCTCAGTCACCACCGCCATCGGATTGTTGTCGCTGTGTGCGTCGGAGCTAACTCCGATTCGAAAATTCGGTTTTTATGCTGCCACAGGGGTCATGATCCTAAATGTAATTTTATTTTTGTTGCTCCCGGCTGCATTGCATATCATTGGGTACGCGAAAAAATGGGTGGTGGCTCCAACACCATCGACCGGTAAAGGATCCAAAAAGGCTGAAATTGCTCACGTGCCCACCGAAACGAAGGCAGAGAAACTTTGGGGCACGATCGCGAGCTTCATCGTCCGAAACCATTTCGGAGTTGCGACCACGTGCGTGCTCGTCGTCGCGGTCATTGGATTTGGGCTTTCGCGAACGCGAACAAGTATCGATCTACTGGAGCTGTTCGATTCCAACGCAAGAATTCTCAAAGATTATCGTTGGCTTGAGAAGAATTTAGGGATGTTGGTTCCGCTTGAGATCGTCATCCAGTTTGATCCGCAAAGTATCGCCAAAACTGCGGAGGCAAGGTCCGACGACGCAAAACTGGACGGTTTCAAAGGGGATGAGCCAGCGATAGGCGATGACCCAACTCGGCTATCGTTTTTGGAACGGATGGAAACGACCGTTCAAATCCAAGAAACGATCAACAACCATTTTGGCGACAAAGGTTCCAAGATAGTTGGACGCAGCATGTCTGCCGCCACCTTTGCATCGAGCTTGCCGACCAAAGGGGTCAGCACTCAGAAGTATCTTGAACGCGTCGTTTACAATAAAGCCCTTGAGAGCAAGCGCGATGAGTTCATACGCTCCGGTTTTCTGCGAGTCGACGCGGAGACGGGTGAAGAGCTTTGGCGAATCAGCCTGCGTGTTGCTGCCTTTCAAGGTGTCGACTACGGACAGTTCGTCC
This sequence comes from Pirellula staleyi DSM 6068, assembly GCA_945870455.1. GTDB lineage: Bacteria > Planctomycetota > Planctomycetia > Pirellulales > Pirellulaceae > JBKCUI01. The sequence continues at coordinate 7,380 of CAMBSL010000116.1, forward strand.
ACGAGTTGCGTGATGCGGTCTCTCCGATCGTCGACGCACATAGCGATCGCGTTCGCATTTTGAAGCAGATCGCTGCATGGACGGGGGAAAACAAGTTTACAGGCAAGGAAGTGATGATTTGGGATCCAGCCGCCTCGAATGCAAAAGATTCCGATGGACAGAGCCAATCCAAGCTTCGATCGGACGAGATTTCAGCCCTTTTAAGTAAAGCCCGCGTCAAAGTCACACGAGGCTCGGTCGATCCGGGATCCTTGCCGTTAGTCCAACTCCAGAAATTGAGCGACTTCGACGCGGTGGTATTGACCGGTGCCTTTTCGGATCAAGATATTGGAACCTTGGGTGTGACTCTCGGCAAAGTGATCGACTTGCAAGCAGTAGATCCGAACTCTCCTAAGCGTTGGGTTTCGTCGACGTACACGGGCGTAGTCCCAATCGTTTACAAGGCACAACGAGCGCTGCTGCAGAGCTTAGTCGAGAGCACCCTGTGGTCGTTTTTGACGATCACTCCGCTGATGATGTTTGTCTCGCGAAGCTTCAATGCTGGATTCGTTGCGATGATTCCAAACGTGTTGCCTGTTGTGGTGATCTTTGGAGCCATGGGATGGCTTAATATCCCGATCGATATTGGGTCTATGATGTCAGCAAGTATTGCATTGGGCGTTGCGGTCGACGATACGATTCACTTTTTGTCATGGTTTCGCGGTGATTTGAAGCAAACCGGCAATCGTCAAGAGGCGATCGTGGCATGCTACAAGCGATGCGCAACCCCGACACTGCAAGCAGCCTGCATTAGCGGGCTAGGATTGTCTGTTTTCGCCTTTAGTACGTTTACACCGACGCAACGCTTTGGCTGGTTGATGCTAACGATTCTGATTGCGGGCGTAGTTGCCGAACTAATCTTGTTGCCAGCGATTCTGGCTGGTCCTTTGGGCAAGGCCTTTGAGCCCAGTCAATCGCGACACAACTTCTTGTCGCGTTACATGATCATTATGAGATATAAGATGAGAAGACGCTTCGATAGCAAGGCACGGATAGTGCCGGTCGCAAGTGATCGAGAATTGCAGAGCGCTGCTTGAAAAAAGGTGGCACGCCCAGAACTGTGATTTTATGGAAGCAGTCACTTTCTATGTGCCGTCCGCAATTCAGAAACCTTTTCTTGCCGGGACTTTCACCAACCAACAAACCCCTCCAAAATGGCTGACGATATTTTTGATCGGTTGATGTCTGAACTTCATCGCCGAGTTTCTGAACTTCCTGAAGGCTCCTACACCACGAAACTCCTACAAGGTGGAGTTACGAAAATCGGAAGCAAGATCCTTGAGGAAGCCAACGAAGTCATCGAAGCAGCGGCCGAACCCGGTGAGTCTGGCCGCGAGCACACGATTCGTGAAACCGGGGACGTGATCTATCACCTGTGGGTCCTGTTGGCAAGTCGCGGCATTGCGGTCGAGGATGTGCGCAAGGAATTAGAACGCCGAGAAGGCGTATCTGGCTTGCAAGAAAAACTCCAACGTGGACAGGAAAAAGTTTCGTGAGTTTTGCTGTAAACCATCTTCGAATCGGAATCCCAAGCAAAGGCCGTTTAAGTGAACTGGCCACAGAATTGCTTTTGCAGGCAGGGCTTAATTTCCGCCGCCAGGACCGCTCATTGTTCGCCCGAGTCAGCAGCATCCCAGCCGAAATAACGTTTCTTCGAACGGATGACATTCCAACGTTGTGTTCCGAGGGAGCCATCGATCTCGGGATCACCGGCAGCGATCTTGTCGAGGAAGCACAAGCGGACGTGGCTGTCCGCATGAAACTAGGGGTTGGGAGATGCCGATTGGCCATTTGTGTTCCAACGCACTCCGACATCCAGAAACCGAGTCAACTCAAGGGCAAGCGGATCGCCACCAGTTTTCCGAACACAACCCAACGTTTTCTTAATCAACATGATGCACCGGTGCATTTGGTCAAGTTGAACGGGTCGGTGGAGGTTATGATTTCGCTGGGCGTGGCGGACGCGATTGTCGACTTGGTGGAAACAGGTAGTACGCTGGCGGCGAATCAATTGCGGATCTTGACGGAAATTGGACAATTTGAAACCGTGCTGATTCAGAGCCCCAATTGCCGAGATACGGTTACGGCCGATAGGATTGTTCGGAGATTGGAAGGGGTTGTGATCGCGAGAGACTATTCGCTGCTCGAGTACAATGTACCCCGTTCGAAGCTGGCGGCAGCAGAGGCGATAACGCCCGGTTTCACTTCGCCTACGGTTACGAGCTTAGAGGATACGTCTTGGTGCGCAGTGCGCGCCATGGTCAAACGATGCGACATCATTCCGATAATGGAAAAGCTTGAGTCCTTGGGTGCTTTGGCGATCTTGGAAACGGCGATCAATAATTGCCGGCTTTAGACTCCAGAATCGATCCAGGCTAGAAGATTTCGTGGTCTTGGGATATGTTTCTGGACGTTTGAACTCCTGAATAAACTTATTTTGTTGCAGTCTAATGCGAGTATTATCACTCATCCGTTCGAGATTCGCCCCTGTTTTGGCTGCGTGGATCGACGACCCAACTGCCTTGCTTGCTGCGCTTGACCGAATCGTTCCATCTCGCGAAGTTCAGCATGCAGACTATCAAGCCAACGTTGCCATGCCTTTGCAAAAAAAGCTTGGAAAACCACCGTTGGCGATTGCCGAAGAAATCGTTTCTCAAGTCGACCTTTCCGATATCTGTTCGTCGGTTACCATCGCGGGACAGGGATATGTCAATTTGCGGCTTTCACCCAAATGGATCGCTGCTTGCTTGACAGAAGCATTTGCGGACCCCGAGCGTCTAGCCGTTACCAAGGTTTCAGTCCCCAAGACGGTTGTCATTGACTTCTCCTCGCCCAACGTTGCCAAGCCGATGCACGTTGGGCACATTCGCTCAACCGTCATTGGAGACTCGATCGCCAAGATCCTCAAGTTCCTAGGGCACAATGTCATAACGGACAACCATCTCGGCGATTGGGGAACTCAGTTTGGAATGATCATTTATGGTTACAAACACTTTCGCGATGATAATGCGTTCGCGAAGGCTCCAGTGGCGGAGTTGAGTCGACTCTACCGAGTGGTCCAAAATATCATCGGCTACCAAAATGCGCTCGGGAACATTCCGAAGCTTGAGTTAGCTCTACCGAAAGCAGAGCAAAAAGTTGCCCTTGCAAAGCAGAAATCGGAGGCATCCCCCAAGGATAAAAAGCTGGCGAAGGAAGTGGCCAATGCAGAAAACCAAGTTCGAGAAGCCCACGACGAACTTCTTAAGGCAAAAGAATCTGTGGCGGAGTCTCGGCATAACCAAGCCTTTCTCGCCATTGCAAATGAGCATCCGGACTTGAACAGTCGCGTTCTCAAAGAGACCTCCAAGCTGCATGAAGGCGATGCGGAAAACATCAAGCTTTGGGAAGACTTTCTACCGAATTGCAAGGCCGAGATTCATAGCGTCTATCGCCGACTCAATGTTCAGTTTGACTACGAATATGGCGAAAGCTATTATCATGATTTGTTGCCCGGGGTGGTAGAGGACTTGCTTGCTCGATCGCTTGCGGTGCAAAGCGATGGTGCGATCTGCTTGTTCCTGGATGGGTACGAAGCACCGATGATCGTTCGCAAGCAAGATGGCGCCTATCTGTATGCGACCACGGATATCGCCACGGCCGTTTTCCGAGAGCGCGAGTTCGAACCCGACGTATCGCTCTACGTGGTCGACCATAGACAAAGCGAACACTTTCAAAAACTCTTTGATGTGCTTCGCAAAATAGGCATCAATCATACCGAGTTGAATCACGTCTGTTTTGGAACGGTACTAGGTAACGATGGGAAGCCATTCAAGACGCGTTCGGGAACGGTGGTCGGTTTGGAATCGTTGCTAGACGAAGCGGTCGAACGGGCTTGGCAAGTGGTTTGCAATCCGGACCGTCTCAATAGCTCCGGTGTTGAATTTACCGAACAAGCGAAACGCACCATCGCAGAAACCGTTGGAATCGGTGCGATCAAGTATGCGGACCTAAGCCACAATCGAACTAGCAACTACATTTTTGACATGGACAAAATGGTTCAGCTTGAGGGCAATACTGCCGCCTACATCCAGTATTCCTATGCTCGAACGCGCAGTATTCTTCGCAAAGCGGAATCCGAAGGTACCACATCCGACCAATTGAGTTCGGCTAGGCTGGATTTAGTTGCGGGACCCGAGTTGACCCTTGGCTTGCAATTGTTGCGGTTTGAAGACATGCTGACCCAATCGATGTGCGACTACTTACCCAATATGGTAACCGAGTATCTGTTCGAGACGGCTCGCATGTTCAGCAGTTTTTACGAACAATGTCCCGTGCTTAAAGCCGAGTCGCCAGAAACCGTTTTGTCGCGATTGAGGTTGACGGACTTGACTGGTTTGACACTTAAAAAAGGTCTAGAGCTTTTGGGTATTGGGGCCGTAGAACGGATGTAGAATCAAGTGGTATCCAGCGACAACGAACCCATACCGCCGATGCAATACTATGGCCCTACCGATTCATTTGGTTTTGGCCAGTTGAGCGAAGTTTGGCGAATGCGAGAGTTGCTCTACAGCTTCTTTCTGAGGGACTTGTTGATTCGATATCGACAGGTTGTGGTGGGCGTTCTCTGGGTCTTGCTACAACCCATAATGGGCATGCTTATCTTCATGGGACTCTTTTCCGTGTTGGGCACGAATGCAGGCAGTTCCAACGTCGCATATGCGCCAATCGTTTTGACTGGGATGCTCTGTTGGCAACTGGTATCAAGCAGCTTTCGAGACGCCACAGGTTCGCTGGTGAACTATCGCCACGTCGTGACCAAGATTTACTTCCCAAGACTCTTGTTACCGCTTGCGAGTTTATTGTGTGCGACCTTTGACTTTTTAATTGGCTCGTTATTGCTGATACCGGTTTGTTGGATGACAGGGACCGCTGTCGTTTGGAGCACCGTTTGGCTTGCCATTCCAATCGCGGCTTGGCTGATACTATTCTGCGCGGGCTGTATCGCTTGGCTCTCATCGCTCAATGCTCATTATCGCGATGTGGGGTATGCACTACCGTTTGTCATGCAATTGGGCATGTTCCTCTCGCCGATTGTGTACGATGTCGAGCGCCTTCGACATGTGCTCAACGAGAAATGGTTATGGTTGTACGAAGCCAACCCGATCGCGACTTGTGTCGGCTTGCTTCGATGGGCAATCATGGGGACACCGCTGCCGAGTAGTATAGGAATGGCGTTAGCTGCCGCCATCACGGCCCTCGTTTTCTTGAGTGGACTGTCGTGGTTCCAACATGCCGATCAACAGCTTGCAGATCGGATCTAGCGATGAGCATCGAAACGATTCACCTAGATAAAGTATGCAAGCGATTTCGTTTGGGAACTGCAAATGAATACGGTCGACTCACCGAAGCGATTGCGTCGAATGTTGTGAAATGGTTACGCCAATCCCCTGCTCCCAAGCCAAGTTCTTGCAGCGATTCTCCCACGCAGCAATTGGAGGATGGATGGTTTTGGGCATTGCGAGACATAGATTTGTCCATTCAGTCAGGCGATATCGTTGGCATCGTTGGCCGCAACGGAGCAGGCAAAAGCACGCTTCTCAAGATACTTTCCCGCATCGTGACACCCACTCAAGGCCGGGTGGGTGTGCGAGGTCGGGTGGGAAGTTTGTTGGAGGTTGGCACCGGCTTTCATCCTGAGTTAACGGGCCGCGAGAACGTCTTTCTCAATGGGGCACTCTTGGGGATGCCTCGGGCCGAAATCAGGCGGCGTTTTGACGAGATCGTTGCCTTTGCGGAGATTGATTCGTTTTTAGATACACCCGTGAAACGCTATTCAAGCGGCATGGCGGTGCGACTCGCCTTCGCGGTTGCTGCGCATTTAGAACCAGATGTTTTGATCATCGACGAAGTGCTCAGCGTCGGCGATCAAGCCTTTCAACGCAAGTGCTTGGGGAAAGCAAGTCAGCTAGGCGATCAAGGCCGAACCATTCTGATTGTTTCGCACAATTTATCTGCGGTAGCAAATCTCTGCCGCCGAGCCGTGTTGATGCAAAACGGAAAAATCGTGGCAGACGGCGCACCCGAGAGCATTATCGAGCAGTATTTGTCCGATTCTCAAAGCGGGGGTGGTCAACGGCGTTGGGAGGATGATGAATCGGCACCCAGTTCAAGCGAAGTCCGGTTGCAAGCCGTCGTCGTTCGAGGCAATGGAATCGATGCTCCGACCGGCGAAGTCGATATCGACCGAGAGATCGTGGTCGCAGTCGACTACAAAGTCTTGTCCAACAATGCCAAAGTCAGTGTTCAGATCCAGGTCAAGGACGAAACCGGAGCGTATGTGTTTTGGTCGGCAAACGCCCCGTCGATGAGCGTCTCGCCCGATCCTTGGTTTGGCAAACCGCATCCGCGCGGCTTGTATCGTAGCGAATGCCGCATTCCTGCGAATTTCCTCAACGACACACGTTATTTCATTAGTGTCTTGATTGGTCCCGAAGTTGGCGTGACATCATTGCGACAGGAATCGGTCTTGTCGTTTTTGGTTCACGACACGGGGGTGATGCGTCAAGAGTACACCGGATCCTGGCATGGCCCAGTCATCCGGCCCCGGTTGGATTGGAAAACGCAATCGCTTTAGCTACGCCCGATGGACCACGTCGTTCCTTCTTTGCCGTCTTGCAGTGTGATGCCAATAGCGGTGAGGCCGTTGCGTACCGAATCGGACATCGCGAAATCACGCTTGGTCCTTGCCTCGGCTCTTACTTGGATGAGCAGCTTCATCAATCCATCCAGAATCTCAGTCGCGTCTTCACTGTTACTGGACTGCTTGGGAGGTTTCATAAAGATTCCTAGAATGGCACCCATCTCTTTGAGTATCCCCATTCCTTGCGCAAACAAGTCGAGGTTAGATTGCGTGCGACCAACTGCTTCTTCAAGCCGTTCCGAATCGATGAATCGGTTTAAGGAACGAGCCATTTCAAACAGGTCACCGGTGGCGCCACCCGTATTGAAATCGTCATCCATCTTGGCCAGAAAAGCCTCTCGCAAGCGAACGATTTCGCGAATGGTTTCGTTGCTGGTGACGGGAGCAACGAACCCGCTTCGAGTTTTGTTGGTTTTCAAACTGGTCGCGTCATAGAACAACAGTCCCGAGATCCGTTCGAAGCGCTGAATCAAGCGGTAAAACGCTTCAAGGGATGCACCTGCCTCGGCCAACTGTTCGTCTCCGAAGAGTGTTGTCGAACGATAATGGGAACGCAGCAGGAAGAAACGAATCCGTTCGCCGGTGTGTTTTTCGATCAGCTTGGCCAACCCACCTGCACCTTTGCTGCGTGAAATTTTGGTTTCGGCGCTGTTGGTCGGCGCAGGAGAAACGCTGTCGGCCGGCACGGAAGAAACGCCTGTGGGATTTACATGGGTGTCTTCATCGCGATCGTTCTTTCCGCCCACTTTTCCTTTGGCTTCGGCCGCTTGCATCAAACCGTTGTGTAGCCAGTAAGTCACCATTGGTTGTCCGTGGCAGCATCGGCTTTGTGCCAGTTCATTTTCATGGTGCGGGAAGACTAGGTCCAAACCACCGCCGTGAATATCGAATGTCTTGCCGAGAATACGGCGGCTCATGGCCGAGCACTCGATGTGCCAGCCGGGTCTACCAAGTCCCCAAGGGCTTGCCCAGCTGGGCTCATCGGCTCTGGCTGATTTCCAAAGTGCGAAATCTCCAGGCGAACGTTTACGGGAAGCGGCATCGCCTCCCTCGCCTTGTTGCGAGTCGACCGAACGGTTGCTCAAGCGACCGTACTCGCTATCTTTCAATACGTCGAAGAAGACGTCCCCACCATTGACATACGCGAAATCTTTTTCGATCAATTCCTGGACGAATCGAATGATCTCATCCATGTTTTCTGTCGCTCTGGGCAAGTGATCGATTTGATCTACGCCCAGCGACTGGAGATTGGCAAGATAATCCGCCGTCATGGAAGTCGCGAGTTGGAACATGGATATCCCTTTTTCGCGAGATTTGTTGATCAGCTTGTCGTCGACATCGGTGATGTTGACGACCCAAGTCACTTCATAACCACAGTAAACGAGGAATCGCTTAATCGTGTCAAAAATGACAGGCCCGACCATGTGGCCAATATGCGCTTCTGCATAGACCGTCGGGCCGCAAAGATACATGCCGACTTTGCCTGGTTGGATCGTTTGAAAAACGTCTTTGCTCTTCGTGAGCGTGTTGTAAATTCGAATCGTGTTGGTAGTCACGGCGTTGCGGTTGCAGTTGAAAAAGGACGGAAAGGACAAGGAAACTGAATTCTAGCAAATCTCAAGCAATCATGGATGGTAGGTAATCGAGGATGGTAGGCAAATGGAACTCACTTTCGGTTCGAATGGGCCCTGAACGACAATGGTTCGCCAATTTTCGTAGGGCAGCCCTGCCAGCGCTGCCAGGGCCGTCAATGAAAAAACAGGCTGACAGCGCTGGTAGCCTGTTCTATGGCTTACCAGTTGGCACAAAGCTCGTGGTAGGAATCAAAACCAAGATTGAACTAGAATAGGGAGTACTTTCTGAGAATCCAACGCCGTTCAAACTAAGCCCATGATTCCAATCTCAACCGATGCTCCGATCTATCACTACCCGATCGCAACGGGTGCGATGATAGTCATCAACGTCGTGTGCTTTATTGCCTTTTGTGCGAACCCAACGCCTCCGGACGTTTCTCTGCAAGCTCCGGATGGTCAGGAATTCAAAAACGAAGATGAGCTAGATCAGGAACTCCAGCGATTCAACAACAACGACGAAGCGATCCAAGTCTTCGTTGAGTCGTTGAAGCCTAAAAAGAAGCAAGGTGGCTGGGTTTCGACGTTTTCCGTCGAGTTCGGTACCTTTCAACCTTGGCAATGGCTTACGAACAACTTCATGCACGCGGGATGGATGCATCTGATTGGGAACATGGTTTTTCTTTGGGCTTTCGGGCTCATCGTCGAGGGGAAAGTTGGGCCCTATCTCTTCTCACTATTGTACCTGGGTATTGGAACTCTTTATGGATTCGTGCTGCAGTTGAGTTCCATCGTGATCGGATGGGAGGGAGAAGCACTCGGTGCCTCGGCGGCGATTTTCGGGCTGTTGGCGCTCTGCGTGGCTTGGGCACCGGCCAACGAATTCACCATTGTGAGTTGGTTCGGCATGCGGCCGTTGATGTTTGAGATCTCGATCTTGATGTACGGTTTTTTCTTTTTAGTCCAAGAACTAATCTTCTTTGGGCTTCAAGGTTTTACCATGAGTTCCGAACTGCTGCACATTATGGGATTTGTGGTGGCGCTGCCAATCGGTTTGGGGATGGTTCGCTTGGGCTACGTGGATTGCGAAGGCTGGGATCTGTTTTCGTTTTTGAATGGAAAGACGGGCGGCGAGTCCACGGTTGGACGCGACAAGATTCGAGCCCGCGAGAAAAAGGCCGCTGCCAAACTCTATGCCGAGAACGTCAAGTCAAACCTGGTATCGGATCCAGGCGTACAGGGCCGGCAGTTGCAATCACAAGTCGAACAAGCCATTGATCAAGGTGAGTTTTCGCTAGCGGTAAAACTTCAGAATCGTATCTCCGCCTCGAATGCGACGGTCGGTTGGAAGCAAAACGATTTATACCGCGTTATTCAAGGCATGCTTCGAGCCAAAAGTTACACCGAAGCGATCCCGTTGATGGAACGGCACATCGAGACTTTCGACGAGCACCGATTCTCGATCCAGTTGTTGCTCGTCAAGATCTGGCTACAAGACCAGCGCCCTCGCAAGGCCCTTGGCTACATGCAAGGGCTCAATCATTCCTTTCTGTCACCGGAACAAATGCAACAGCTAAAGCAGCTTGCTGTCGTCGCCAAAAAACAAATCGGAGAAGGGGTCGTTGAGATTCTGTGAAGGGGCTATGGTATTCGAATCCCGCAGCCTTGTGCTGCGGTTCGTTCAGGTTTTCTGGCTACCTACCGCAGATGCGGAAAAGCCCAGGGCTATCCCTCACATTAACCCCCACTTGACCGACCGGTACTCTACTAGGAGGTTTCCGAATTTGTTTTCCGCCCATCAACCCAAGCGACGAATCCCTAATGAAACTCATTCCATTCTTTGGC
>CAMBSL010000117.1 GCA_945870455.1 Pirellula staleyi DSM 6068
GTTTCAATCCGCGTCCGCTCTCGCGAGCGGACGATATCTTGTTACGGTTCCACCACTTCCAAAGCTGATAGTTTCAATCCGCGTCCGCTCTCGCGAGCGGACGATCCTGGAATCATAAGTCCTTTCGCCTGCTGTGTTAAGACGAGATCATTCGCGAACCTCGTTCGGAAAATTCGAAGGATGGCAAACCCGATGAGCTAAGTCCTGACATAAGTGCTTTTTTGATAAAGACTTGCGATTGATCGCGAACATATCGCGAAAACGCTGTGTGCTCGGGGTTCGCAGCGAGATGAATCCGCCGCTTAGAGAATTAGTGGATCATCCATCGGCGTTACGGATTTGGCTCCGATATGTTCCACCCGATGCTGCCAATTGTTACCAAGAAAATAAAATCGCAAGCTGTCCGTTTCCGGCTCAATTAACTCTACCAAGTCATACTTTAACCTTGCAAATTGCTCCATTGATACCGAACATTCGAATACAGAATTTTGAACGCGTTGGCCGTAGTCCTGGCACTTTTTTGCAACCTTTTGAAGACGTCGCCGACCCATTCGATCCGAAGTTGCCACATCGTAGGTTACCAATACCATCATCGCCTTGTTCCTACTTCCAAACAAAGGGTGGATAAGCATCTGAATCACCTCGCAGGTGCCTTGCCAACAAACGCGCTTGTATATGTGGCACCAATCCCAATGTCATCTTCTCATCCAAAAACGGATGCGTGACAGAGTCCTGCTTGCGTTTCTGATAAGCAGCGACGATCAACTTGCGAGTCGCTTCGTTCATTTGAATTCCACCACCCGGGGACTCTTCAAAACCGCTCGACTTGACCTGCCCGCGATTGATCAGCGACAACACTAAGCGATCGACCAGCACTGGCCGAAACTCTTCCATCAAATCCAATGCCAAACTCGGGCGACCTGGACGATCGCGATGCAAGAATCCAACGGCTGCATCTAGTCCTGTCGCCTCACAAGCGGAGCGAAGATCGTTGGCCAACATGCTGTACAAAAATGAAAGCATCGCATTCACGCGATCTAGCGGTGGCCGGCGAGTTCTGCCAGCCAGTAAAAAGTCCTCTTTCTGAGTCGTGATCAAATCATTGAAAACGCCAAAATACTCGCGGCTGAATTCCCCTTCCATACCACGCAGTTGATCCAGTGTCCGTGTCAAATCTAATGTTCGAATGACTGCGTCGATTCGAGTGGCGACACGTTCTAGGCGCAGAGTGCCCTCAGATGCGGCTTGATCCCGCACACCACGACGCAAAACCGTTCGATAGTTTGCCAATTTGCCGACAATGCAAGCTCGAGCGATCCTCTTTGTTGCTTCGTCGTCGTCTGCTCGGCGGTACTGTTCACGTCTCAGTAGCACATTGCCGGGTGTGAAACCGTTGACAGCTGCCAGGAAACGGCCATGGTTGGTCATAAAGCTAATTGCAATCCCTTTCTCACCGCAGAAACCCAACAATTGCGGACTGATCCCGACGCGACCAAAACAAACAATTGCGCCGATATTGAGCAACGGCAATCGCATCTTGGATTCTTTGTCGATCCGAACCACGACGGTTTCAGATTCCTTGCGAAGGTAAGCCCCTTGCGTAAAAACGTACAACGTATTGAGGTGATGTTTCATAGCATGTCGCGCTCTCTTGGATCAGCGAGCCGATTGTCTATGATGTCTTGCAGATATTTAGAAGCGGTAGCCCTTGGGCGCAACGACTTGGGCATGCACCATTCCAGGAGCGAGCAACCTTTGCATTTGGGATGGAATTTAGCGGTTGGAGTTGAACGGCTCACGATCAATTCTCGCAGCCGTTTGGCTGCGTTTTCTGTTTTCGTGCGCAGGTCGGTATCGAACTCCACCTCTTCTCGATGTTGGCTACGGATATGAAAGATCGCTCCGCGCGGCACACTGACATTGAGCATCTCTTCGAGGCAAAGTGCTTGCGCGCAGAGTTGCGATTCGTTGTTATCCCAACGTCTTTTTTTCCCACGTTTAAAATCAACGGGATAGGGTATTGAGGCATCACTTTCGTTGGCATGAAATTCGATCAAGTCGCCCTTTCCGATCAGCCCCAATCGGTACGAGACGAGCCACATGCCTGTGACGCTGCGAATTCCACCTCGTCTGAGATTTTTTGGCACATCGACCCGTTTATGGGACAGCATCCCTTCGGTCGTGAACTGGTTATCCTTCCAAATCTGTTCATTCAAATGAAGCGCCGCCCTCCGCTCGCAAAAGAGCAAGTCGTTGATGTAGCGAATAGAAATAAGATCGTGGTCAAGCATATACCGAGCCGTCAACCGAAAGCGCATCCGTCATTGAGTAAATTAATGTTCTCGATGACACCCGCCATGTAGCCGAGAAATGAATCGTACTTCAACGTCCATTCATAAATACCTGGTCGTTCAACGATCGCTGAAAGTGCGAGCGAAAGACGTTTGTTTGAATAGATTTGCACACTCCCGCCTTGCAGTTCCTGAAAGCTAACCTTTTCGCGATTGCGCAACCGGGAGATCAACAATTTGTCAACCACCGCAACGTCCGAGTTGCTGTCAATTACCCGAAAGGTATCTGCCACTTCAGCAAACCGCATCTTCCCCTCGGCGGCTTGAACGAGCTTCGCGATTCCCCCTACTCCACCCGCCATTCCCAATTCGCGACGCATTGACTCGGTGCAATAGTCTGCGCTAACTTTGTCTTCGTTGAATAGTTCGCCGAGAACAATAGCTGAGTCCTCGAACGCTGGATGCCTTCGTAGGCAATGATCGAGTACGAGTCGAAAATCCCATACAAAAGCCTTTCCAAGTCTGCCGTCACGATTCACTCGACCGGCTGTTTGGAGCAGGCTATTGAGAGAGGATCGTTCGCGAAACCCTGTTCGAAATGAAATATCAACCCCAGCCTCAACGCATGATGTGGCAACAAGTGTCCATTTTGTATCAGCACCGTCTTGTAACCTCGCTTTTACGCGCTTCAAAGTTGCTTCGCGATCGTTTGGTGTCAGTGCTGTTGAAAGATGTTCAACATTTAAACGACCTTCTACGAATGCTAACTTCTGCGCGATAAACGCTGCAGATTGAACGGTGTTGACGATAAACAATCGTGGGCCGGGATGATTGCTTAAGAAGGAGGAAATAGCACCCAGAGACAACGGATAAGAAACTGATCCGTACGTAATGCGTTGCGTCTCATATTCCGCACTAGCGGTGTTTTGTACGAAATCTACAAGATTTGGGACTTCTGCGGGCGGATTCGAAAACTCGGGAAGCGTCCAAAACTGTGAAAGGGAACCCGAGCCGAGTACAACATGGCAGTTCCACTCCTTTTTCAAGAATTGCAACCAATTCCAGGCAACAGGCCAAAGATGGGACGGAAGTGCTGCATGGGCTTCGTCGATAAAAACTGCTGAGTTTGCAAGCTGGTGTAACTTCCGGATGGAACCCGTCTTTGCACTGGCGAGCGTCTCAAAGAACTGAACCGCAGTCGTCACAACGATGGGAGCTTCCCATAAGTATGTGAGGTGTCGAGATTCGGGTTCCGTAAACTCAGCACGATGGTGATGTGCAGCGACGACATGCTCGCCATTTTCATCTGGAAACACAATCGACTTCCGGTAAACTTCGACATTTTGTGAAATGATATTGGTATACGGCAAGACCACAAACACACGTCGCATATTGTTTTCGGATGCAACGTTGAGTAAATGAGCCATCACAGCAGTCGTTTTCCCTGAACCAACGGGGCTGTCGCAGGCGACCATACCGCGTGGTAGTTTCGAATTCCGACACGAACGGTACACCGCCGAACGCAGGCGATTCCTGTCGTTGTCGTCGCCGCCTCCTAGAACTGCCACGTAACTATCGAGTAACCGCAGTCGTTCGACGGCTTGCAGCGGAATTGCAATTGTGTCGTAAGACTGGACATAGTGACGAGAAGTGTCAAAATGATCGGCGTCCACGAGGCATGACAGTGCCATTCGATAAAGAATCTTCATATTCGCGGCCTTCTTGTAGTCGTTATTTTGTTCGCGAGTTGCCAAATTCGTTTCGCGAATATGAATATCAACATACCTTTCGAGCCACTGATCGGTCCGTTCTTTGATTGATCCCACATTTTGATGGATTGCTGTGTCACGTAGATCCTTTGTCAAATCAGCGGGATAGTCAGGCAATCCTCGATGATGCGAGTAGATCAATAAAGCTGCGAGGAGCGAAGCGGTATCTTCCATTTCGCCTGCGTAATGGAGCATTTGTGCAACTCCAGCATCGACATGATTCAGCGGCAAATGGCCTTTTCCATCCGCAGACAAAACGGATTGATTTAAGGGATCAAGTTTGCCAAGATCGTGATATTCAGCAGCTTGTCTAACTGCGTTTTCGAGCAATGAGGCGAAGCCAGCCGACCCTGAAGCCGCTTTTGCATTCTTACATGCGCGATCTACGACCGCGTGGATGTGGTCGCGATATGATTGTGCAGGAACGCCAAGGGAGGTTTTGGGACTATGCGCAAGAAACATAGAGGTTCCCAATCATTTAGTGAGGTCCATTAGCTCTACTTTCTTGGATAGTTCTGATGGTAACGAAATAGGCACTTCATAGTCATTCCAAGATGTCGATGGTTTGTCAGGGTCGCTTTTCTTCTTGGGTGTCAAAGCGTCGATCAATGCGAAGTCGGAACAAGATCCCAGTTGCGACTTGTGTGTCATCACCCATGCATGACGGATTTCAACCATCGGACGAGCGTGCGAACGCGTGTGGGAGTATGCAAGTGGAATCAACGCTTTCATCAAGTCGATGTCGCGCTGAGTACAACCGGATTTCGAAGCTGTCGATGGGTTAACGAAAAACGGCATACAGTACACACCATGCGGTACGAATCGATAACCCATAGGCGCCATGCCACGGTCTTTGCCTTCCTGAACACCAGACTTATTCGTATTCGTGTGTCGGCTGATCTCGATAGGCGCGATGCTGATGCCGAGACCAACTTGAACCACGCCGGTACGAATTGATCCCGATGATCCTTCTTCAAGAAACGTATTTCCAAACACACGTCCATCCCAGTATGCGCTGATGAACTTTTCATCCTTGATTTGCCCCTCGATTTTCTTGCGATCCCTTCCTCGCGACTCTAGAACTCCAAATTCCTCATCTTTTAAATTCAGCTCTTTGGATAGCTGCGTCCAAACTATTCCGTCCTTGTCCTCAACTAAATCTCGCAGCTTTCTCTTAAACGAAACCGGTGAGATCTCACCACGGCAGTCCGGACGTTGCCGAGGATCGCTTTCTCGATCGGGATCGCCGTTGGGGTTTGAATTGATCACTTCTATGACCAACAAACCTGTTACTCGCTGCACATCGTTCTTATTCACTGTCGGCATTTGTATCATCTCCTTCGTCATGAGTTTTTGTTTCTTTTTCAGGGCGTGAAAGGTAACCGAGCAACATAGTTGCCCTGTCCGTGTCATTTGTGCGTTTCGGTAAATCGAGTTCCGCCAACTGGTTCGACACGCTACCCAGTTGCGCAAGGAAATACTTGATGAGGCCAATGTTCTCACCCGTATGAACCGTTTGCGCCCATGCGTAGTATGGACGAATACGTTCTGCCAAAACAGAAATCGCATGCTCCGGTGTATTGAGCGCGGTGGACATTAACGAGTTACCGACTAACTGTGGTGGAATCTCTCCCTTCCGCACTTGGTAGCAGTACTGAAGGTGGAGTTGGTCTGCTAAACTGAGCATTCGACCAACCCAAAACGCCGGTGTCTTCATGTAATCTCCTTTTTGAATACCGAGTTTCCAAAGCAGCAAGCCAAGGATTCGAGGGATGAGTAGCTGATGTTTTTGTTGATTCTTCGCAACCATGTGAACACGACCAAGAATACTTGCTTGCCCTGTCGCAAGTAGCAGGCCAGTCGAATTCCTCAGTGTCGTTTGCAGTAAACGATTCGCAGTTGAAGCTGAAGTCTCCTTTGGTCCGAGCATTAATGATATTGCATCAGCAAGACGTACGGACTTGCAACTAGTTGATTCTGTCCCTGCTCGTCGCCAAACAGTATTCAAGCATTCAAGTATCTGCGTGGTGAATGGCGTAATGGGATCTCGCCACTGCGGCTTTTCACCTTTGGTTGCGCCAAACTGTCGCAACTTGATCGAGGGTATGTTCAAGCATCCTTCTTCCCAATCGCGCGCGGACACTATGATGTGGGATTCTGAAAATCGACTGCTGTAGAGTACTTTGGTCCTGAATCCATCCGGTTTCGTTAATGCGAAGATTACTATGTCTCGCATTTCTTCGGACTTCGTTCGCCCAGAAATTGCATCTGCGATCGATTTAGCACATGCCTCAAACTTTCCTTCAATATGTAAGTCGCCAGAATCTTCATCGCCGTTAAGTAGTGATGCGTAGGCTGGGACTTGATCTGCAAGTTTTGAAGGATACGCAAACAGAACGGTGGACCTACCGTTTACTGAAGAAATATCGCACCACGTAATGCCTTGACGTTCGTCTCGGGAAATCCATTCAAGTGAATTTTTGCATTCTTGCCGGACGGATTGCGCAACAGGAAAAGACTTGGATTCGGCGAGACCATATCGAACTTGGCAGAGGGATTCTCGTGACATTGCACGCAAATTGATTTTGCCAAATCGCGACATTTTCACTTCTGGAAAACTCTCGTCCCGTCCTCCGTCAATTGCTCCAAACGCATCAGGATGAATGCTCTTCTTATTAATCTCTTCAGCGGATTTTGCATCTCCTTGCTGTAGGCAATTATTTAAAAAGTCATAAACGCGATCATGGTTGACTGGGTACTGAAAGGCTGATTGATCGGATAGTTCGAATACTATCGACCACGCCTTTGGCTTCGAATCGGAAAGAGAAAACAGCATATCGAACCATGTCAACCAATTTCCATCTATGTTTTTGAACTGACTTACAAGCCAGTTTGACAACTGATGATGAAGCCGATCACCATCAAGTAACGAAGCACGCTCCATAATCGCGACGAATGGTTTGCTGTTGTCGTTGTCGCTCCGACGAACAAGCTTCGATAAGTCAGCAATAACGCTACCTAAACAGCCATTCACTTTGTCCATTGCGTCCCGGCCGCCCAGCTTTTTGTCAACGTCAATCCAAGCGGAACGAGCGTTGGCAACAAATCCCATTACCTCATTTGCAAAGTCATCAGCACTAGGAATCTTTTTGCTTCCAATGGATCTCCGTAGCGTTCCCGCAGTTTCGATCTGGCCACGATCCGTGAGTTGCCAAAGAGGCAAAATATTGAACGAAGGAAACGAATACCCTGCTGCCTTTTCGTACTTTCGCAACTGAGTGAGTCTACCTGGATCCGTAATCTCTCGAATCGCTGAGATTTCGGATTTTGCGTTTAAATCAACAAAAAATGTTTTGCCTCGAGGGCATTCTTTGAGGTATCTATGCCACGAAACGACCTGAATTCCAAGTCTCCTCATGCTTTGAGATAGCTCGAAAATTTCATTTAGCATAGTGCAGAACTCCTTCGCGAATTTCCACGCTCTGGCGAAACGTAGGCTCGTACGTTCCATGACTTGATGAAGCGAAGACAGAATGCAGCATACTCGGTATGCACGCGTTTACGCTTTTGTTCGGTTTGGACTGTAATCTCAATGGTCCGACATAACTAGGTACAAATTCCTTCCATCCAAGACATGGCGTCGAATGCCACTGCCCCTTTATCAGCCGGCGATTAAACATTTCTTGATATGCATGGGCACCATTAATTTTAGCACGGATGTAAACCCCACTCGCCTCAGATGGCGCTTTATCTTCAAGAGCATTTTCCACGTCAGCATAGATTCGGTAGCAGACGTTTACCAGCACTGTAGCAAGGAGCTGGAAGCTGTTTCCTTTGCGCACAGAATCTGCTTTTCGCAATGGCCCACCGTAGTTTGTCGTGTAGGTATGCCAAACTGGGTCCTCACAAATTTCTACTCGAGTCGGACGGACTACTGCCGACTTCAGCCAACAAACGGACTCAAAGATCCCTTTCGCTGCAGAAAAAGTCGGCGCAAGGTAACTCACAGGTGCGTCGCCTGTATCTGGGCGTGTCCACATCGCGGTGTGACCAGCGATTTCTACTTCTATGCGATACTCTTTTTTCACGCCTCGCCGCTCCAATGTTCTCGACTTGCAAACTGCTTTAAAGATTAAAGTCGCCTCAGGATAGCGTGTCCGTTGACACGTTTGGTCACGACGTGAAAAAATGCGGAAAAGTTTTTTTGAGGTTTTTGGTCGTTTTTTCCTGATGGTTTCTCCAATCCGCACCGTTGTAGCTTCGTTCTCGTACTCGATCGCGTCTTGGCGATTCCAGCACCAACTCGAGCACCGTTTCATTGAACAACCGAACGAAATAGGCAATAAACTCGGCTGAAGATGAAGGCACAAGGCACTCGGTCGCCAGTTACATCTGAGTGGTGACGGGCGCGAACTTCGTTCGTAGCACACCAAGCATATTGCGAACATTGGGCACAAGGCCCAAAGCTCGCGAAGCCAAAGCCAAAGCCAAAGGCGTCGCCGTCGCCATCTGCACCGCGCCGACTGCCGCGAAGAGCGGGATTGCCCCGCTCTTTTACGAAAAAGCCGAACAATCCGCAGGACGCGTCTGCGGGATTTGGTGATCGCGATTGCGGATTTTGGTGGCAATCGCTCTCACTCCGATCGTAAGGCGCGAGTCAGCCAAGTCTTTCCGGGGACGTCCACTTTTGGACCAAGCCGTCTTCCGTCAACGTCCAAAAACAAGATGGATCGGAAACGATCGCAGCGTACGATCGGTTGCTGTTGTCATTTGAATGGTGCAAAACTCGAACTCCTCGATTTGCAAACACATCGATTCCATCATCATGCGCGATTGCAAGATGGCCCGTTCGCAAGAAGCAAACCTTGGAATTCTTGGCGTGCCTGTCGATTTGAAGTGATCGAAATTCATCGCTCTCGAGCCACTGAATCATAACTCCTTCCGACATTCCAATGACGATACGTGGGCGGCTAAATCGATTGGAAACAGTTAGGGACTCAACCCGATGTGGCAGTTCCTCCGAGTGGACGAGCTGAGTGGAATTGTAGATTCGCAAACGCTGCCCACAAGCGATCACCGTTTGCCATTTATGCTTTGCAATTCTCCATTCGGGCATTGCAGGCAAATCATCGGTGATGTCTGCAAAATCTTCGTTCAATGTTTGTATCGGGTACGAGATATGCCTTTCACGGTCAATGATTCCAAGCCGTACTCCGGTATCGCAATCCTCCAATAGCACTCCCTGCTCGTGTACGATGGTTCCCTCAAGCACGTTTTCAAGCACGTTTTCAAGCAATTCAGGTGGCACGAAGCAATCTAATATCTTTGGATTTGCAGGAACAATCCGAAAGCTCAACGCACCGTCGTACCAATAGGTCGATCCCTCGCGAAGGATGGACGAACCACTGCTACCCCCGATAAAGCAAAGAAAAGTTTCAATCCCATTGCCAGTCATTCCCGAACTGCGGATCCAGCGTTGCGCTGTTTCGTTGGTGAAGAACGAACGCATCTCAAAACCTCCGCCTGGTTGCATGGATTCGTGCTCGCTTGGCTTTCGTCCTTTTCCCCCGGATTCAAACCAACCAGGTTGCACGATGAGCGTTCCATTGTGCTCACCGAAACATAATGGACCTCGAAGCGTAGGAATCATTCCAAACCACTTGGTATCCGAGTTGAGCGGAATCGAGAGTATTGGTTCCAGCTTTGGCACCGACTTCAGTAGTGGAGTGGCTGGTTGCGTATCACGAATCGCTTCGTTCTGCTTGTGCAAATAACGCCATGTATCCCGATGGAGCAATGAATCCAGAGGAGTCGCTCTTCGGAGCGCTGCGGACACACCCGCGTGGTGGGAGCCATGGTTGGTCGAACTCAACACTTGACTGGCGTAGAGATACAAAGCTTGCTGTGCTCTGTTCTGAACACTCGGCACATTATAGGTCTGAACAACGTTTGCCAGAAATTGCGCCGGCCAAGATCCACAATCCAGAACCGATGGAGTCTTGACCAATCGATCGATCTGCTTCATCGCGTCGTCATGACGGTCTGCTTTGGAAAGGATCGACATCGTCTTTTCGATACAAACTTCACCTTGATGACCAAATGGCCAATTGCGTTGAAGCACTACGAGCGCTTCCTCTGTGGCATCCAGTTTGCCAACCAAGGTATCCGCAGCGTCGCACCAACGTGACCGACTAAAACAATTCTCTACATGACATCGGTAGGCTTCGACCGCTTTCTCGTTTTGGTCAAGTTCGCGATAGAGATCACCCGCCTCAAGATGCATTCCCATATTCTTGTACAAAATGAGCGTCTCATCAAAATCGCCAGCCAAACGAAATAGCTCCGCCGCTTTTCTTTGGTGACCAAGTCGATCGCGATAGATGACCGCAGCGGAGCGATACAGTTTCGCTTGCTCCAACGCATTCGCGGCGGACGAATAGTCCCCTATGAGATGAGCATAAATGAACGCTGCCCGTTCGAATCGTCCATTCTTGAGCTCTCGAAGCGCGAGTTGTCTGTACTGAATCAAGAGCCGAGTCCGCAAATCCGCGTTCAAGGACCAAGCATCGCCCTCTCCAGAATCTGCGGATCGCCAATCGTAGGGCACAAGCTCGGAGCTGGCCTGTCCCATCCCTCGCATGGCATCGACATCCGACATCGGAATCGCATACTTCAATCCGTCGTCCGGGTTCGTCGCCAACATCTCCAACAACCGATTTACAGATGCATTGCGACGTGCCTCCAAAGCCTCACTCCATTGCTGCATTTGGCTCTTGGCCCATTCGCGAATTTGTTGCGCCCATTGCATTGTCGACAGTGCGTTCCCTTGCGTAGGCGACAGTGCGTTCCCTTGGGTAGGCGACTTCTTGGCGGGTGCACTAGCATTCATTGGCTTGTCGTTTGGCGAGTTCTTGTTCCTGGCTGCGCGGGCCGTCCATTCGGAGACCTTGGAGATGGATTTCCCAAGAGCAGCTAGAAATCGCATCTTGAAATCGTCCGCCAAATTTCCTCGATGTTCCGCTTGGCTAGGCGAAAGTCCCAATAATTCACTGGAGTTTTTACCGATATTCTTTCCCGTATCCGCAAGCCACTGTTGCAAAGTAGGTGGAGCTGGCCCGTCGACCCGAATGAGCCTTTCCGGCAACGCAGTCCCCTCGGTTGCATCGGACCAACGGCGAGCAGGCAACGGCATGATCTGAATCAACGACTCGATTCCACAACGTTGCGATCGGTCGAGCCCCAACAATCCGAACATCGGGTGCCATACCAAAATCTCTTTCTGATCGGCCAACAACAAGTCCCATTCGGCAGCACGCGGTTCCGGGAGTAGTTCCCCAGCCAAAGGAATCCACACCTCGCGATTCATGTGGCTGCTATCAGAAATCAAACGCATCTCGATCACGGAAGCAACCTGTTCCAATGGAACTCTCACTCGCAATCGCATGGGTGACGAAAATCGAAGGAACGCACCCCTTTCGACCCCATCAACAAGCAATGGAAAGAAATCGCACTGTGTTGCATCGGAGCAAGCGTGAATGGCTAACGCAATCCAATGCGAAACGTCATGGAATTCAACGATGTACCCCGTCGCCGATTGAGGCGTTTCGATTTCCGACCCCAATTGAAGTCGCACCACTATATCCATCATGATTTCCATCCTTCAATGATATGCAGCAAAACATCAAGTCCCATTTTGGAAGCGTTGATCAGCGGATGATGTCCACAATGATAGGGCGTGCCAAACCAATGACCATCGCTGATCCAACCACTTGCTAGCCCATCTTGGATAAGCAGTGTGATCTGTCTGTGCCGATTATCGAGAGAACGCAGGTGCAACATGCCTCGACTGTCCAATATGGCTTCGATCGAGCCGGAGCGAGCAAACTCCAGCCTGTAGACCTTTTCGCGAGACAGCTCTCTGTCATACTCAAACGATTGTTCCGCATAAACGATGTGCGACTCTGCCAGCGATTTTGCCCGCCACGCCAAGCCGTTACTCTCGTAGTTCAAGCTCAAGACGTTTTGATTGCGCATCAAGGAAAGCTTTCCATCGACAATTCCAATGCGGTGAAATCGATTTCGATACGATCGCGACGGGAGCGCCTTGTCAGCTCCCCAAACGATGCAGGACCAAGAGTTAGTTTTTGCAGGATTGGAATAGCAGCCACTGGGCTTGCCATCGTCGTCCATTTCCAAAGCAACCAAACCCGTAGAAATCGGAATCTGGATCCAGCGGTTGTTACCCACCATTGCGAAGTCTCGACTCGAGAGCGGTTGCTCCATCCCGGGGGGGAGCGGTTCGTCGCTACCATTCGAATGCAACAATCTTCCTGACGCAGTGATCGCGACAAAACCTTTGTGGACTGGCCCTGGCCCAACAAACAGCAAGTCTCTAGAAGATCGAACGCCTTGAAAAACGACGGGAACCAAATCGTATCCTAATCCGTTGAAGTGGGCGGCAATCCAATCCCCATTTTTGTCTCGAAACAAATTGCTGCCGCAAACATCACCATTCACCGAATGTGGGACAACACTTCCGTCGGAGATGTTCAAAGCACGGAGAAATCGGTTCGCGCTCATGAGAAGATCATTTTGTGGCATTGCAAAGAAAGCTGGACCAGATTGAAAGTCGAACTCAACCTGCCCCATAAAAGAGTAGTCGCCCGCGTTGAATCGCAAAAGCCAACGCGCTGATTTCGACAATTCGCCCCAAACCACCCAAAGAATCGTCCCACTCTCATTCAATCCAGTGCCAAGCAACTCTCCCCGAGGCATGGGTGCTTTCAATACGACGTACCCCAGATCATGGGCATCCCACAGCACCAATTGTCGATCATGCGAATACCCTAACAATCGTCCGCAATCTACTGCGTATTGCTTGACGTTTGACGTGGACATTCGCAACGGAAACGGATTGCAATCAAAGATTTTGGGGAGCTTTTCTTGGGTGATGAGCGAATTCGCCACACCCCTTGCGGTTCGTTCCGAAACATCCTTGTTTGCATTCGGTTCAACAAGCTTGATCTGCATTCGTTTTATGGAGCGAGTCCCAGCCCGACTGTACTCGACCAATTCGAGATTGCCCAACCGATCCACAATCGCTGCGGTCAGTCCCATCAGCTTGGAGTTTCGCAGCCCAATGCGAAACTCGACATCCTCCCAAACGTCCCGAGTTAGAATCAAGTAGACCTCCGCATTGGTACTCGATTGCGCCACGGACTCACAAAAGGATTCCAGAACGTTGGCGGGCTGCAACCCAGCGTGCATCGACTCCAGATGCAATGACAAACCGCTTTGATCCGTAAAAAACGAACGCTCGATTGTTTCTTGCTGGGTCTTCCATGCAAACACGTGCGCACTTTGCGAGGCGCTCGCGGTCAGAGCCAACCCAACCGCCGCCGAGTAGATTCGTGGAGTTCCCCACGAACGAATACCGCAATCGATCAAGATACACCGATCAAGTGTTTCACGGCTCGGAGGTGTTTCGCGGCGCATGTACAAAGCCTCACCCTGTGCAACGCGAACAGCCAGCGTTTCGTCGTCGTAAGCCAGCTCCGACATGAGTAAACGGTCCAAGTTGCCGCGATTGCTGATGTCGGAATAGCCCTCCATATGCAGAGTCTTTTCAGGAACCAACCGAGCCGGACGATACAATGCCGCCAACAGATCTTTTGCAAGACGGCCAAGCGAATGGTTTTCTGAATCTTGGACAAGCGTTTCGATCAATTCGCGTGCTTCCAAAGCATCCGAATAGAATTCGTCGAGCGCGGGCCGCCTCTCGGATTCGTCTAGTTCCAAGTCATCCGGCTGGATCGGTTCATCGACGCCAGTTGCGATTCTGCTCCGAATGGACTGTTCGCTGAAACCCTCAAGCACGCTGAGCAAATGAGCTAGATCCAAACGCCATAGATACAGCTTTTCCGACGGAACGATTCGAAGCTCGTTCAAGATAAAACCATCGCAGGTTTCGCGTAGAGTTTGAACCACATGACGCGAGTCGGAAGCCTCACATCGAATCGGCAATGTTTCTAAAATCATTTCAGCCAAGAGCGATTGATGCACAAAGGACTTGCTGAGCTTTCTGGAGATTCCATTCAATCGGTCAAGTTGCT
Source organism: Pirellula staleyi DSM 6068 (assembly GCA_945870455.1). Taxonomy (GTDB): domain Bacteria; phylum Planctomycetota; class Planctomycetia; order Pirellulales; family Pirellulaceae; genus JBKCUI01. Next base: position 14,173 of record CAMBSL010000117.1, read on the forward strand.
GGATCAATTGCAACGCCATGGAATCGTTAAGCATCGATCCTTTCAGAAACGACAACAAGGTCCGATCTTGGTCTGCGTTCACGTTAAAGCAATTCCAGCTCGTTCGCAGGGCTGACATGACGAGCAAAATGCAATCGAGACGCGGCAACCCACGTTCCTGGAACCTCTCTAAGACAAGAGATAATTCTCTAGCAAATGCAATCGTCGTTCCATTCTGCCACTGCACACACCCATCGATGGAAACCCACCGCCAAAAGGCGTGTTCGCACTGCGAAAGGTAGCTTTTCGTTTCACGAATTCCCATTCATGTCTCCACGCCGCGATCGCTGCCGGCCAAAACCTGAGCCTTCATGGATTCGACCGTAGCACGCACCGAAACGCGCGTCGTTGCAATCCATTCATGATCCGCAATGATTTCGAGTGACGACTCGCTGAACCAAAGCAGCCATTCTGTTCTTTGCAAGGATAGCGAACGGCGAACAGCTTCCGACGGAACGCCAGGAACCCAACAATGTGGAATTGGCATCAAGATTTGGTCAATGCATGACAATCGAACGCCAGGGATGTTTGGAACGGTAGAGCCAACGACAAGTGTATTGAGGCACTTGCCTGCAAGCTGAATCTGCGAGGACGCGTTGCAAGCAAAGCGAAGCGATTTCCATCGTTGTTGAAAGTTTCGCAGGACGAAACCACTCCAATCTTCCAATGTGCACAGGATCGCGCTTGGTGCAAGGAGTTGTTCCGATATTCCCCATCGAAGCGGGATTGGAGATATCGATGACTGTGCATCTGCTTTGACGACTTGCGGGAGCCACAGCCGCAACAATTCGCCTACAGGCAACCAAGTCATTTCTTGGGACAATTTTTCGGTGGGAACCTTTTTCCCGCGACGGGTCAATCGACCTACTGTATCGATTTCAAAGATCTCGTTGCCGAGCAGCATGGAAAAGATACGCTCCGCGTCTTGAACATCGTCGCGACGGACGCGCACCCAGAAAACCGACTCGATGCAGCAGACTTGAAACTCGCACCGATCTCTCAACGTACATGCCCAACGCATCCACTCCGTGCGTGCACTGCCGGAACTGCCATCGAATCTCGCGACAAGCTCATCGTTGTGCCACACGTTTCAGTCCCTTTCCATCGCTTGGAGCTTGCTCCAGACCGCTTGCACTTTTTCTTGAAGAAAGCTGCGTTGGGTTTCGTCGGTGACCCACTGACTGCGAGTCGTGAGAACGGCCAATTGGTCTCGCAATGGTAGCTTCGAAGCCAACGTCTCTTCGCTTGAGTCGGTGCTTTGCAACAGAGCGATCAAGCGGTCTAAAGCGGTTGCAATTTCTTCGGCATTAGGTGGGGCATTGCGTTGAGATTGAGGATGCGCGGTTTCGCGATTTTCATGCGGCGATTGCTCCAATACGGACTCAACCATGGTTGCGAGCACTTCTTGTTGCTCTTGAATATCCCAAATGTGCTTAAGCACCCACAGATCGGTCGTATTGGCTGCACTACGTCCGCAGATAAGTGCACTTGCAGCGATCGGCCTCTGAAGCTTGACAGCCCGCCGGTCCGAGATTGAGATGCCAGCTCGACGCATTTTTCGAATCAAATCGATGTAGGTATCCGCAACTTGACTCAAATCGATGGACTCGACTGCACTTTGCAACTCACGCAAACTCTCGACCGAGATCGAACTTTTCGAGTTCAGTTGAAAGCGTTGCATTGCCCAGCCCGCTCGTAACACGGCAGGCAAGCTCTCGTCGGGAACGTTGTCGCACCGAACGCGAAGCAAAAACCGGTCGAACAAAGCGTTGAGCGCCTCGTCCTCGGGCAAACGATTGCTGGCACCAACAAAGAAAAGTGCCGGCAATGCTCGCGTTTCGCGACCGCGACGAAAGATCCGTTCGTTCAACGCCATTAGCAAGCTATTGAGAATGGAGCTGTTTGCGTTCAGCAGTTCGTCTAGGAAAACAAAGTCGGCTTCTGGAAGCATCCCTTCGGTGTTCGTGAGCAATTCTCCATCCCGCAGTTTACGGATATCAAATGGCCCAAACAATTCGTTTGGCTCTGTAAACTTCGTAAGGAGATAGTCAAAGACTCGGCCGTCGATTCGATTGGCTAGGGATCGAACGAGAGCGCTTTTCGCCGTTCCAGGCGGTCCGAGCAAGAAGAGATTTTCGCGTGCGATCAGCGCAATCCCCATGAGGTCGATAATCTCATCCTTGCCAACAAAGGCCCGCTTCAAAGGCGTGATGACTTCTTGATTGAAGAGCTGTACGGCCGGTGAGAGGGCAGAAAGATCAAGGTTGGATTGCAAAAGATTTCCATTCGTATTGGTCATGAGTCTTGGCCCAGTAGTCCGTCTCCACGCTGGTTGGATTCGGTCCAAGTGCCCGTTCAATATACAGAATACGTAGACAACGATTCTGCAAAATGGGTTCCATTTTTTCTATCTCAATTTTTGAGCGAAGCGTCCGTGCAAAAGACAATGGCCATCGATCTGCCCAGAGTGCGATGTGGTTCAAAAGTGGATCTGTTTGCGAAGCAGCTTTCGTAAGTCTTTCGAGGTCGGGCAGAAAACGAAAAGTCAAGTCAACGGAATAGTGGATACTGGCATATTCCGTGCGATTGAGGTTGGAAATTCGGAGTGCAACGTCCGCTGGCTCTGCTTCCAGACCGCTCTGAATAAACTGCTCTCCAAGCTCCCGATGCACCATCAATTGGGAAGCTCTGACAAATTGCTTCATGGCCCAAACGGCACATTCGCAATCGACTTTCGGCGGATTGCTCGGGAGTTGCGCTCGGTATTCAAGTTCTGCGGCGACGATCCAGTCAGCAAGAGTTTGCTCGTCGGGTTCTATTATTGCGACTGGGTGTTCGGCAACAAATCGGCCTGTTCGCCACAATTCATTTAGGCTTGCGATCACTTGAATCTCAACTTTTTGACTTGTGGCACCAGTCCTTCTCCATTGATTTTTCAGGCGTCGATCATAACTTAGGCAGTCAGGTCGGCTAGCATAGTCAGGCGGTGCGACGAGCGCCGGCCTCGATTAACCACAAAGCATAACAAATCCCCAGGGCGAGCCCAAGGCATTTCGAATCCCGCTAGCCTGCCGCGTGGTGGCCTTTGCTTCTTAGTCTCGCCTTGAGGCGGTGTTCGTTTCGACGGGGCTTGTCCCCGTCGGACGTCAATCGCAACCAGCATTCCGAGCGTAGCGCGCCCGCCATCACGTCGGGGTTTATCCCCGTCGGATGCTGATCCGATAGTGGCGCGTCCGGTCTGATCATCGCCCCACGTGGGCAAGCCACGCGGTGGCGGCGTTGCGTAGGGGTTCGCGT
>CAMBSL010000118.1 GCA_945870455.1 Pirellula staleyi DSM 6068
ATTGTCCCGAGCTACTTACCTGAAGGATACTTCCAGACATGAGTATGCACGGACGGGACAATGGTCCCATCCTACGTTCCCCCATTCCAATGATGTAGATTCCGTGAAAAGCAGGTAGTCCATGTTGTCACTGATGATTCTTATTTCACAAGGCTTTGGCCGATGTGCTTTAACAACCCGGTAACCTGTGTTGCGAGTTGCTGAAAGCGTTGTCGGCTGAGTTGCTGGTAGAACGCCCTAAGGATCGCGGCCGAATGACCATGACTCATGTGTTCGACCAATTGAGGAACGACCTCGTCCAGGACACTCGAATCCGGCGAATGAGTCTCGCCCGTGTAAACACAGGCGCGCCCAACAACCGATTCGCCAAAGAGCTCTTTCGTATAAGCCACTGCGTTGGCAATCGATTGCTCTTTCGCCGATTTCGGATTTCGCCAGTTGTACGGTGGGGACCACTCGCGCACAGGACGCAACAAATCGATATGAGTGAGTACTGCGATGATGGGTGGCGGCTTAAGATGAGGGCGTTGACGATAATGAGCCGTCAACTCCCTAACCATCTGTACGTCCGCGTCTCTCGCCGGCGAGTTGGCTGCCATCACAAGTAGAATGATGTCTGCAATTTGCGACGCCGACTTTATCTCCGACATTTGGCGATCGGTCACGTTTGCTTCCCCGTAGCCAGGCGTATCGAGCAACGAGAGGACGTTGTCCGATGGTTCGATTCGGTAGTCATACCGTTTCACTTCGCGGGTCTCAGGCAATGTGCTGATGGCTGCGACTTTATCCATGATCAATGCGTTGATCAAACTCGATTTCCCTGCCTTGACTTGCCCCATGACCACAACTGCGGTGCTGACATCCTCGAGGGCTGCGAACAGACTTGCATCACCACCTGATGTGTGCATGGCGGCAGCCATTGGACCAAACTGCTGACGATAGCGACGTGAGCCGCCTTTCAATCGCCCGCTATACATTTCGATCAGATAGTAACCGACTTGCCGCAAATAGACTTGGTAAAAGGCGTTGATCAGCCCTTCTTGCAAAGCAACCGTCACGTTTCCCGACTTTCGCCATATTGGGTACGAAAAAAGTTTGCTCGGGTTGGCGATCGTCGATATCAAAAACAGGATCGTTTGACCAATATCGAGAGCTTTGAAGGCCGCCGGCAACTGCTCCATCTGCCCCACCGTGACCAAATCACTGCCGGGCACGTTTTGCAACACCCAAGCCTCGAGATCTTCTACGGACAAATGAACAACGGAAATGAGCTCAACAATCGTTAGCGGGCTAAGTGCATTTGGACTCGTCACTTGGTGGTAGTGACCCGCCAATAACTGACTTAGCGCTTGTGCATCGCGAAAGTAGCGATCTGGATCCGCGATCGACATTCGGTCCAAATCAACGAGCCCATCGCGAAATTCCTCGACCACTTTCATCGCTGCGGCGTCTTGAGTTGTCCAGAACGCGGGAACCTTGATCGGCTCGTTGGTCACATGCTTTCGCGACTTCGGGACAACCCAAAATTTCGAGACCAGCCAAGCCGTCAACCAAATCGGGGGCAGCGTCCATGCGAGAATCGATAACCAACCCGACTGATAGATGGCGATACAACTGATCGCAACATAGAGAAGAATCGGCACAGCCCAAAGGACGAATAGCACGGCAAACCGGAGAGACAGTGAACGAATGAAGCTCAAGGGGCCTTCCACAGTTCGCGCCCTCGTTTCAATTGCACCGCAAAAACATCTTTGAGTTTTTCGATGTTCAGCACTTTACCTCCCCGCATGTTGGCGAAGTACCAATCCCATGACATACCAAGAGCATAGGTGAACGCAAACGAACCGGCAGCCCCAACCGCCATGCCCAAAAACGGAACGAATTTCAGCGTCTCAAGTACGGCTAAACGCAATGCAATCCGCGTGCCTGCGGCGCTCGTTAGTACAGCCCAGTCGGCTGGCGAAATGTCTTGTTCATAGATCTTGGCGATTCTCAACGCGAGGTGCGTTTGAAGTCCCAGGACGACAGGAATATCCACCCATGGCAGGGGCACAGCTCCCGCCGTGGCGGCGAGCGCGCTGGATGCCAACACTTGCCATCGCGCCCTTTTCTGACGATCGGATTCGCTGCGATCTGTTTGGTTCAGCGTTAGCAGTGCCTGCCTATAGGCATGCGGAAGATATTCCAGAATGGACTGTTTGAGACGGAGCCCACCAAAATCGGGATCCGCAAATCCATCCTCCTTTTGCGTCAAGTCGATGGGAACCAAGACATCGTACAAACCCTTGAATTGCTTGGTCTTTGCATCGATCAGAGTCTGCAGACCTTCGGGGATTTCTGGTAATTGGTTTTCCGATTGGCTTTTTTGTTGGGTTGCAAAGGGATCCGGGCCACTTGTCAGGTCTCTGGAGCCAGTCGCTTCGTGCAAGCACGTCAGCACAAGGACGACTGGACGATGTGGGGACGCTTTGCGAATTCTCCGCAGCGGCTCGATGACGTTGTGTAACGCGTGATCCGTAACTCGTACCGCAACCAGCATGAGCTGCGTCGAGCTCTCAAAGCGTTCGATATCGACTTGTGGGTCGTAGGCTGCCTCGCCCAATCCACGCGTATCAATAAAGGACAACAAAGGTTCCACAGAGTTAGGGAAGTCGAAACGTCTGGAGGTCTTTGTCTCGGGACGATAGCCCTCACCGATGGTAGCGGACTCAGCGCCAGTCAAGTAGCGAATAATAGAACTCTTGCCGCTGCCCGTCTTTCCGAAAAGCCATATCGATGGGATCGGAGCTTTTCGACGCAGTTGCTCAATCTCTTTTTCGTACTCTGCCTGATTTGCTGAGGCGTTGATTCGCCAGACTGGCCAAAAGGTTGCCATTGGACCGATCAAACTATGGAATCGTGTTCATCGAATGTTGAAACTTCCTTGAGTATAGCATCTCCAAGCGATCGTCAACGCTCTGAGGTTGGTAGGACAGGCTGCCAGCGCTGCCAGCCTATCTAGCGGGCTATTGATTTAGTGAAGTCGTTTATTGGGTAAGGGCTGCACGACGGACTTGGAAGTCCGTCCATGGGGAATTCGACGGACTTGGAAGTCCGTCGTACCGTTAAATCAACAGCCCGCAAGCCGACGAGGACAGGCTGAAAGCGCTGAAAGCCCATTCCACGCCAGAGACGTCAAGCGGTATAATGTGCGGCGGTATTTGTGAGTTGATCTTTCTCAAACGTCTTCTAAATGCAACCTATAACTGAAACGTCGATCGACCTGGTCCCAAGGACCGACGACGCCCTTTCGTTGCGACGGCGACTCGATAGATTGGCGTTTGCTCGTCAAGAAGCGATTCGCCAAGTTGCTGCGAATACGGTCGAACTGGAACGGCTCAAAGGCTATCTTCGGACTGCAGAGAGAGTTTCGACAGCTCTGGAGAAATTGAACCAAGATCTTTTTTCCACTCTGCTGGGAACCGTTCAGGAAAAGATCACGATCGCGCTTCAGGAGATACTTGAGCAACCTATTTCGTTTCACGCCGAAGCGGGCTTTTCGCGAAATAGTGCCAGCGTCGAGTTTTGGATTGAAAGAAACGGCAAGCAAGAGGATTTACTCAATGGCCAGGGCGGTTCGGTGGCAAACATCGTCAGCGTTTGCTTGCGTATTTTCGCGCTGACAACCCTCGACGAAGCGACACATCGACGATTCCTGGTTTTGGATGAACAAGACTGTTGGCTCAGGGCGGATCTGGTACCGAAGTTGGTGAAGATCATTCATGATGCGAGTCGGGCCTTGGGTTTTCAAGTGCTGATGATCAGCCACCATGACCGCCATCTGTTCGAGCAATATGCGGACAAGATCATCGAATTGCAGTGGCAGAACGGTCAAGTGGTCGCGATGGATGCGACTGCCGGTCCTACCGTCCACGACTAATTCGAACAGGAGTCTCGGATGGATCATTTTGTCAGGGCAAGGCCAATATAAAGTGCGCCGGCACCGAGCACGACATTCGCAATGCATTCCAGTAATGCCACGCCGAGCCTGCCTTGTTGTAGATGCTCAACAAGCTCCAGCGAGAACGTTGAGAATGTCGTGAACCCTCCGCAGCATCCCACCGCTAAGAGCAAATACAACGGTTGAGAACGATCGCTCGCGCTGCCAGCAATGCACCCCAACGCGAAGGAACCGGAGATGTTGACGATGGTGGTAGCCACCGGCATCTGCATCGCCAGCGAAACCTGCAAAAGCAGCAAGCCCATACCGTATCGAGCAACGCTTCCGATCGCTCCGCCAAGGCCAACCAAAACGAGCGGTTGCAACAAAAAACCTGTAATCCAGTTCATCCTGTCCTCTTTTTGATGCGGCAGATGGCGCTTGTCCGATTTTGCTTCTGGTTTTTCACTTGCCCGCGATGGCAAAGCTTCGCGAGGATTTGCTCAAGTACTACGAAACCGCCGCAAATGCGGAACGACGGGCGGCGAGCCCTACGCCCTAGCGTGCTTTCGCGCAACGCACTACGCACTACGCACTACGCACTACGCACTAAGCACTAAGCACTAAGCACTACGCACTACGCACTAAGCACTAAGCACTAAGCACTAAGCACTAAGCGCTAAGCACTACGCACTAAGCACTAAGCACTAAGCAATGACCACTCAAGAATAGATTCTTGCTCCCTCTCTCCCCGGTACTCCGGGGCGAGGAGGAGACAATACTCAGGGGGTGGGCTAACCGGCTGACGTTAGGGGGTGAGGGGAGCAAGATCGAACGAACGAAAACAAAAAGACCAGGAGCGATCACTCCTGGTCTTTATAATATTTTTGTTTCGAGAATTCAGATCAGCAGATTACCAAGAGTATTCTGCACCGATGGTGAAACCTTGCAAAACGATCTCTGCATCGTTGGTGATCGACGCCGTGCGTGCTGAACCGGGTAGAAACGTGGAAGGTGGCGTCGCATTCAAGTTCTCGGCGGCCAACGCGACTCCATCGATGCAAATCACCTGATACGACGAGCGAACAGCCCATTTGTAGTTGAGTCGATAGTAGAGTTGACTCGAAAGCTGAGTGATATAAGCCGTTCGGTTCGACAATACCTCTTCGTTCAACGCCGAGATCGAGTTCGCCACAATACTTGTGATTTGATGGGCGCGGTTGTTGTAAATACCTGTCTTGCCCTCGATGCCGAGTTTGACACCTGGAAACAGGTTGTACCAAAGGTCGGCACCCACTTGGAATCCGACTAACGAGTTCTGAGTATCTGTCGTGTAATCCGAGAACCTCAATCCATTATTTGCAGCTGTGTTGTTGTTTGTACCGCGAGCGGAGAAAATGATTTGCTCATCCAGATCGAGGTAACGAACGCCCATCAGGAAACTTCCTTGATAGAACCCGTACGGCTCGGCCCAACGACGACGGAAATTGATTTCACCGTTATTGAGTTGCGACGTATAGGTCAGCGAGTGAATAAGCGATCGGTCCGTGTCGTCGAATCCGCCACTAGGTGTTCTTCCGAAATTGCTGATGAATGAAAACAGACTCCCTGGCGGGGGGCTCGTGACTTGTGCGGACGAATCCCATTTGTTCAAACCGAAGTAGACGAATTCGAAATTGGAACCAGGACCGGTTTGCACGTTGGCTTGGAGACTCAGCCCGGCTTGGGGTTGGTTCAAATTAACTTGATCGGTACCGAGAACGTAGTTGCCGGAGCCGGCCCCGATCGAGGACGTGTTGAAATTCGAAGCGCCCTTGGTTCGTGACAAGAACATAGCTTCTGCATAAAGGTCAAACCAGCGTTGAGTCGCAATTCCGCCTTCTCCGTACGGACGCAATTTGCCGCGACATTGACCGAGCTTAGCACCTATTGCACCCAGCAACCCACAACGGTCTCTGCCGAAAAAGTCCGTGCACGCAATACCGCATCCACCGCCGCATCCGCTACCGCAATTTGGGCAGGCTTGGCCTCCCTCCGCACCGTAGCACTCAGGCCCATAACCTGCACTGGGCAAGTTGGGGTCCATACCCATATTTGGGTTCGTGGGCATGCCCATCGAAGGATCCATTTGAGGACCACCACCCATTCCTGGAGGCGTCATTCCTGGAGGTGCCATACCTGGAGGTGCCATACCTGGGGGCGCCATCCCTGGAGGTGCCATACCTGGAGGTGCCATTCCTGGAGGTGGACCAGGTATTCGATACGAGGCGGGCCCCATCGGTCCCCCTCCCGCACCGAGCATGCTTGGGTCCATGCTCCCAGGCATCATCTGGGCTTGCAATTGCCCGCCAACAGAGGCGAGTGCTAGTCCGGTCAGTATTCTTAATTTCCAGCCCTTGAGCAACTTCATTGAAATCTCTCCAACGCAAATATGCGATTGCAAACCCTGTTGTATTCCAGAGCCTGCAATTCCCCCCATTGGAACAGATGCTTTGGACACCTGCTGGTTGGCACTGCTATGCCTTGAAACCATCGAATAACCGGCTTGACACGCTTGTTCGCTACAATGAGAACCAGCGGAATACCCAGTACCACCGAGTTTATCGGCACAGGCGGCTCAAAAATTCGCTCAAAGGGGGCTTTTTCTCGTTACAGACGGCAAATTTAGCCAGGCGCGCGCCATGGTGTTTTGCCAGCAAACATGCGGTTCAACATTCCCTTTGTTCCTTAGGGTTTAGCGTCGGCGGTTTTTTCCGATCGCTAGGTCTCGGTGGTATGCATCGATAGCAACCAAAAATGCAGGTGCCATTTCGCTTTCAGAATTTTGGGATCGATGATCGACCGGTGATGTTGGACGCGGCGATCGCTGTCGGAGCTTTGGTCTCAACCGGCGGGTGCGATCACTCAATCAAGGTAGTTCGCTAAATAACTAATTGGCTTCGCATCGTAGTAAGACGCTCATGCCGAACACTTCCTCAAACAGGTCACCGGATTGCCGCACAGTCAATTGCTCCAAGGAAACGTCTTCGATGCCTTGAGTTGCAATGATGAGCCGGTCGCCGTCCCGACCGCTTCGAATGTTGCTGATCCGCTGCGACCTTGATTCGTCCAGCGCAATGGCAAGTCGCAGTATTGCGGCTAATTTGGCGACGGCAACCCGATCGTTGCGATCCAAGGTTGCGTAACCTTCGTGGTCGGGTTGCGGGGACGAGCGTCGATGATAGCGAACCACCAACGCTACCAACAACAGATCCTTGACCGACAAGCCAAAGAGTTCGCTGTTGCGGATGATGTACATCGCATGCTTGTGATGACTGCGGGCATTGATGAAGCTACCAATTTCATGAAGCAAAGCGGATAGATATAAAATCAATTCCATTCGCTGATCAAGCTGATGTTCGTCCGCCAAATCCGAAAAGAGTTTTCTGGAAAGCGTCGCGACGTGTCTCGCGTGCGTTTCATCGAACGCCATCTTGCGGCCCAGGTTGATGGCGGATCGAATGATTTGATTTCTAAACTCCGCAGTCCAGGCATCGCGAACGGCTAGATCGCTCAGCAGTCCGTCACGCAAATTCGTATCCGCGATATGGATTTGCTGACATTGAAACTCGCGAGCGAGCAGGACATAACTCATCAAGCCCGGCCAGACTGTTTCCGCATCCGCATAACTCAATCCGTAGCGGGCTACCAACTCTTCCTCCTTGAGCACTCCCACCGATTTGGCAAAGTCGGTCAACCCGTCAACCGGAACGGTGCACATCTGTTTTGTGAAATGTGCTCCAGGGACGTTCGCGGCTGCCAAACGAACATCACCTCCGATTGCAACCATTTGAATCTGTTTGTCCGAGTCGACGTGTTCGTATATCTGATGCACAATTCGATGAATTTGCGTTTCAATGATCGCTCGCTGTTTGGCCTGGGAAGTATTCAACCGATCGGCTTGCTCGATCAATCGTAGCGACCCCAACCGATAGGTGTTCGAGAAGAGCACGTTTCCGCCCCGGACAACGAGTACCTCGGTACTGCCACTCCCAACCTCAACCACGATCGTTTTGACAGCTGCGAGTGTAGGATTCGACTGCAGAAGCGGCTGGATCCCCATGTAAGTGATCCGGTTCACCTCCGCTTCGTCGAGCGATTCCACTTCAAGCCCGGTCGCAATGTACATCCGATCGATAAAGGCTAGTCGATTGCTCGCCTCTCGTACGGCGCTCGTGGCCACCACACGTACTTGATCGGGCCTTGAGATGCCGAACTCCTGCATCAATCTTCGATAGCTCTTGAGAACGACGGCACACTCTTCGATGCTCTGCCGTCGGATCCGTTGTGAAGTAAACGTGTCTTTTCCGAGCGACACGGCCTGCGTTACTTCTTCGAGAATTCGGACGGTACCGCGCGCATCGATCTCGGCGATGGCCATCCTCACACTGGTTGCTCCGATGTCTACGACGGCCACTGTTTTGGCGGCCAGGGATGGCGAAACGGACGAAGGGCGATTCAAGGGGCCAGCGGACATTGGGTGCAAACTTGGTAGAGATGCAGTCGAGCGAATGATAAGTTAGCCCACGATGATAGCTTGGTTTTCACAAGGTTTGTAGGCGGGGCGGAACGGCATTCCTGACTTTCGATATCGATCTTTAATCTTTTTCGAAAATTAGTTAGAGTGGAGCTCATAAGTTGGGAGCACGTGAAAACCTCCCAGCAACCCCTTTCTAGTCAATCGGCAGTTACGGAGATGCGAGCATGGACGCAGCGTCAAAATTCAAATCATTGGTCATCGCGTTGATTTTCAGTCTAGGAATCCCGTCCCTTGCTCTGGGTGACGACGGCGAAAACTCATTTAAAAACTCAGTTAAAAATGCTGTTCAATGCGACGGGAAATGCTGCCACGATTCTGCGACGGTTGGTTGCAATCCGTCCGATTGCCAGCCAAGTTCGACTTGCCAGCCCAGTTCGACCCCATCGGGACTTGCTGAGTGGGTAAGAGTCAGAGACTGGCTGACAATGTCGCCCAAGTTTTCGGTAGGATTTGAAATTCACTTTGGCTCAACCACCGAACAACCGAACAAGCTTGGTTCCAATGCTCCCTCGGTGAACGTTATCGACCTAACCTCTTCCAGCGTTGGGAACGGCATTCTGGGACATGATCCGCAAGTTGCGATGCCAATGAAGTTCACGCAACGTATCCCACGAATGCAACTCGGTGATTTCGTCGGCGAAGTCATCGCTTGTGGCCATCGCATCTGCGCTGGCAACAAGTGCTATGACGTCCAGGATGGGCCAGTTACTGGCACCCACTGCGACGTATCGGGTGTTCAAGTCGTGGTAGATTCCGAAGGTGACGAGGAACCGATTATGGTCGCCCCCGTGGCTCCTCCAGCACCTCCCGGCCTAGATATCGCTTATTCTTACCCTTCCCAAGAAAACCAAAGCGATGAAACCGAAGCGGCCTCGATTTTGCGAAACAGCGGCCTCCAGCACGTCAAAGTATCGCTTCCCGTTACGACGATTGTGGATTTGTTGGTTGCCAAGACGGAACTCAGCACTCGTCTGGAAATGACCGAACATATCATGACCGAACGCCATTCCGCAAACGAGCAGCTTATGGCGATGGCGGAGCGAAACGCAAGGCTCTCTACGCAGTTGGCTGTCGCCGAAGCACGACAACACGCGTCCGAAGTCATGACCGCTGGTCTAGTGGAAAAGGTAGAGTTAGCCGTGAGATTGGGCGCACTTGAAACCAAGACTGGTCTTGAAACCAAGACTGGTAAGGTTCAGGATTCTTATCTAACCTCACAAACGATCCAAGAAGACTTGTCCAATATTCGCCGCCAAATCGCACTTCTTCGCCGATCGCAACCCGTTCCATTCGCGCCTAGCTATGTTGGAGTGACTCAGTCTGTCCCATACGTTCCAACCGCTCAGCTTCCCGGATATGTCCCCTCCGGGGCCGAATCGCCCACTTTACGCAATGAACCCGAATGCGGCGAAGAAAAAGCGGTTAAGTAGTTCGGTCCTTGCACAGAAATCGATGCTGATTAACCCATTGACTGCACCTCAAGACATTATCGCAGCCAAAATGGCTGACCTTCAATCCAGGCTCAAAGTCGTATCGACGGAGTCTGTTGCGATGGGTGAAAGTATCGGTCGCGTACTCGCTCAACACATTCACGCTTTTCGCGACAACCCGGCAATCGATGTTTCTGCCATGGATGGTTACGCGATTCGGCTTGACGACCATGATGGCCGGGCGTTTCCCGTTTGCGGAACCGCAACGGCTGGGTCCGCGCAAAACCATTTGGCTGATCGAAGTGCGGTTCGGGTCTTCACCGGCGGCCCCGTACCGACTCAGGCGCAGTGTGTTGTTCGACGTGAAGACTGCAACGAATCGGAAACCTACGTTAGCATTTGCGTTCCTAAGGAATCGCTTGTTCCTGGGCAAAACATCCGACGCCGCGGCGAAAACGCTCGCGCAGGTGACACAATGATTGCAGCCGGCTCGCTTTTAACACCTTGCCGTTTTGCGGGGGCCGTGACCTTTTCCGACCAGTCGTCGCAAACCATTTTTCGAAAAGTTCGAATCGGGATCATCAACACGGGCGATGAATTGATCGAGTTCGGGCAGCCGATCGAACCATGGCAAATTCGAGATTCGAATGGTCCATTCCTGGAATCGATTCTAGCTCGCCTTCCTTGGGTGGAAGCCACACGAACCAAAGTCGTTGACGATCAAGATGCCACGAGGCAAGCGATCCGCCATTACTTGGAGAGTTGCGATGTGTTGCTCATGACCGGCGGCGTCTCCATGGGAGATACCGACTACGTGCCCGATGCGATCAAAAGCGCTGGGTGCCAAGTCGTGTTTCATCGGATCCCCATTCGTCCAGGCAGACCGATGTTGGGAGCTGTTGGCCCGCGCGGTCAATTGGTGTTGGGTCTACCTGGCAATCCGCTCAGCGTTGCCGTCACGTTTCGCCGATTCGGTTGGGAATTGCTCAGAAGCGTGGCAGGACTTACTCAGCCTGAGCATCCGCCTGCCTTACACTTGGACTGCGATGATACCAAAACGCTCGACCTAATTTGGTTTCGCTTGGTTTGTTTGAAGCCCGATGGTCGATTGTCCCTCGTTCCGAGTCAAGGTTCGGGCGACATCGCTTCCCTGATTCAGTCAGATGGCTTTGTAGAAATACCCGTGAATGCACAATCTGCTGGATGTCGGCCATTTTACGCTTGGTAGGCATCGCAACGGGATTGAATACAGCCTAATCCTGATCTTAATGCGTATGGCTAGCACCTTCCCTGGATTGGCTTTTGCGTGGATCGTTCTTGGAGTTGGAAGCTTCGAAAGACGGTAAAGAAATTCCTTGCGCTTCTTCCTCAATTCTTAACAATAAGCATGGCCGCTTATGTACAATCCGACCACGATCTGGCTCCTCAGTGGAGCCCCGATCATTAACTGATGGGCGATTTAAGAATTAAAAATGCACCACAAAGCCATTCCATTTTTTTTAATGTTTTTCGGTTTCTTGTTCGTGGGTTGTGGTGGTGACACCATGCAACAACCAACCTACCCGGCGAGTGGCATGGTTACATTAGATGGACGGCCAGTAAAAGGCGCCACGATCGTTTTCCATGCGATCGACAAAGCAAAATTCAAATGGCAGGAATTGCCGCAAGCGACAAGCGATGAGAACGGCAAGTTTTCGCTTTTCACTTACGCCGCCAACGATGGCGCGCCCGCAGCTGAATATAAGGTCGGGATTGCCATGCTCGGGGCAACCGATGACGAAGGCGGAGACCAAGTCAAGCGAGACAGTAGCGCTCAAAAAATACCAGCCAAATATGCGGATTCGAAGACATCCGGCATCACCGCAACCGTGAATGCGAAGTCAACGGTGATTCCGACTTTCGAGCTTTCTAGCAAATAGTGTTTTTTTAATTTGTTCGTTTTGGGAGAGAACTCCAATGGTTAGACGTAGTGCATTTACGTTAGTTGAATTGTTAGTGGTGATTGCCATTATCGGAATTCTAGTGGGATTGCTGCTGCCCGCCGTTCAAGCGGCACGCGAGGCAGCAAGACGCATGTCATGTCAAAACAACATGAAGCAGATTGGTTTGGCACTGCACAATTTCGAGAGTGCTCGAAAGTTCTTTCCACCCGCCCGAGTCGATGCAACCGTCGGATACCCAGTGGTCGAGTTTGGCGTCCCTGCTCCGGCGACGGGAAACATCCAACATGGACCTGGTACGTTTCTACTGCCTTACATCGAGCAAGGAAATTTGTACGCACAATATGACCTTACTCAAACTTGGTCGAGCCCAGTGAACGCGGCCGTAATCAAAACTCAGGTTGCCACGTTTTTATGCCCATCGGTTCCAGATAGCGCAAGGCTAGATACCGGAAATGCTCCAGGAAGCACGTCTGCCAATAGGTGGTTAGCAGCCGCTTGCGACTATGCTATCGGCAATGGGGTGAACGGAAAGTTAGGCTTGTCGCCGTACAATCTTGTACCGCCCATTCCAGGCTACAGTTCGTCGAACCCAAGTACGGATGCAACTCAGTACATTGGCGCGATTCTGCCGATGAGCACGATTTCCTCCTTTACTACAGGAATGGCTCCGCCGTTCTACAATAAGCGATCCCGAAGCACAATTGCTTCAATCACAGATGGCACTTCCAACACAGTCGCGTGGGTGGAGGACGGTGGCAGACCGGCTCTCTATCGAGCACGAGCCGTGATAGCAAACAGCCGTGCAAGTGGCGCAAGCTGGGCCGATCCAGATTTAGAGTTTTGGGTCGACGGATTTACAGCCGACGGTGTGACAGCGCTTGGACCATGTGCGATGAACTGCAACAACAACAATGAACTCTATTCGTTTCACACGGGTGGGTCCCAAGCTGTTTATTGCGATGGAAGCGTTCGATTTCTCTCGCAAAGCACCGCGATGCCCGTGTTAGCCGCGATGATCAGCGCAGGTCTGGGTGAAGTGAGCACAACCGACGAGTAGGACCCGGCATTGTTGAAAAGCCTGGAGATTTAGCATTAGTTTCAACATTGTACTCTTCCAACCCGAGATTCCACAAAACACGGGCAACATCGGACGTACCTGTGTTGCTCTCAACGCCAAGCTTTGGATAGTGCGGCCCACGGGATTTCGGCTGGACGACAAGCAACTGCAGAGAGCTGGCCTTGACTACTGGCAATATCTCAATTGGGAGGCCGTCGATTCTTGGCCCAAAATGACCGAATTGATGCAATTAGAGCGCACTTGGCTTTTCACCAAATTCGGAACGAAGAATTATTCCAATGCTGCTTTTAACAAGGGCGACTGGCTCGTTTTTGGAAGTGAGTCGAGTGGGTTACCCGAGTCGGTACGGGCAGCATATGCAGATCGATGCTTGTCGCTGCCGATGATAGGGCCTGTGCGCAGCTTGAATTTATCGGTCGCCGTCGGGGTCGGTCTCTTCGAAGCCCACCGGCAAGTGACATCAAGAGAACAATAATGAGTCGCAATGCGAACCATTTTTCCGCTGTGCCCTCTCTTGGGTAGCCAAGCGAAAAGTTTTCTTTGCCCTCCGCGACCGGCTCACGCTATACTTAAGCAATCCTGTGGGGATTTTTCCACTCCCCATTCCACACCCATTACCTGTTCAAGGAGAATTCAACCTCTTGCAAACACATGATCGATCGGAAAGTTTGGCTAGCGAACGAAGTGTTCTCGCGCGTTTAATATTGCCTAACGACTTTTTGGCCGAAGACCCATTCGATGAGTTGACCGGTTTAGCCACAACCGCCGGAACCACTGTCGTTGCTAGCGTTATTCAGAAACGCGATCATCCAGATCAAACCACTTATTTAGGCAAAGGGAAAGTCTCTGAATTGCGAGGATTGGTCGAACTGCATTCGGCGGACGTCGTTTTGTTTGACAACGATCTCAACCCGGCTCAAACACGCAACTTGGAAAAAGCCCTCAACGTTAAGGTTATCGATCGCTCTGAGCTCATCCTCGATATCTTTGCCTCCAACGCACAGACGCATGAGGCAAGACTCTCCGTCGAGTTGGCCCAACTCGAGTACTCCTTGCCGCGACTAAAACGCATGTGGACGCACTTGTCTCGCCAAGGCATGGGTGTTGGAATGCGTGGCCCAGGTGAAAAACAATTGGAAGTTGACCGTCGCCTCGCTGAAAAACGAGTTCACGATCTCAAAGCAGAACTAGA
Source organism: Pirellula staleyi DSM 6068 (assembly GCA_945870455.1). GTDB lineage: Bacteria > Planctomycetota > Planctomycetia > Pirellulales > Pirellulaceae > JBKCUI01. Next base: position 14,142 of record CAMBSL010000118.1, read on the forward strand.
AAAAGTCGAAAAACGCAAAGCTCGCGAAGTTGCATCGCGAGGCGATACCTTTAGTGTTTCGCTGGCTGGCTATACCAACGCAGGCAAAAGCACGCTGATGAATGTGCTGACCGACGCGGATGTGTTGGCTGTCGATAAACTCTTTGCAACCCTCGATACACGCACTCGCAAATGGATGTTGCCCGGCTGGGGACCCATCTTGCTCAGCGATACTGTCGGGTTCATTCGCGACCTGCCTCACCGACTCATCGCCAGCTTTCGAGCCACCCTCGAGGAAACGCGGCAGGCGGACCTGCTGATTCATGTTGCCGACGCAAGCAATCCATCCGTCATGAATCAAATTTCGTCCGTCTACAAAGTCCTTCACGAAATCGGTATCGAGGAGAAAGACACGCTTTTGGTCCTGAACAAGGTCGATTGCGAGGGAGCCAGTGAACGCGTTGTGGCTCTTCGAGAGCGTTATCCTAACGCAGTTCCCATTTCAGCTCGCAGTGGAATTGGAATCTCGCAGCTTGCCATGGCCGTCAGCGATGCACTGACCAAGAACTTTGTCGAGCTGGAGGTGCGCTTACCCTTGGACGATGGCAAGACAATTGCTTGGCTTGCAAGCGCTGCCGAGATAATGTCCAAACAGTATAACGATGACTTCGCGTTGGTGCATTGCCGAATGCCTAGCAGCGTCGCTGGAAAGCTAGCAGCTCAAGGTGCGGACATTCGCGTGATCAAGGGTAAGATTCCGATCGCGCATGAAAAACAAAGCCCGGATTCAGCCACGTTCTTGCCACCCTTGCCCGTCGAAAAGCCTGCGGGTTCAACCGAGCAAGTTACGGTTAACCCTGCGACAGGTGCGATTGGCGAAGTTGCTTAGGTCATGGCTCGACGAGATCTCAAAAATGCACGCATCATCCTGACGGGTGCATCGAGCGGTATCGGACGTGAACTAACGATTCAACTTTGTCGTCGCGGAGCGTCTGTTTTGGCAACCGCACGCCGACTTGAGCGGCTTCAAGAACTGGAACATGTTTGCCATAACTTGCCGGGCAAAATTCATATCTTGGCGGGCGATCTTACTTGCGAGAAACATCGACAGGCCATCGTCGACGAGACCGCATCCCGCTTCCATGGCTTAGACTGTTTAGTCAACAATGCGGGTGCCGGTGCGATCGGCCGATTCGATGATGCAACCAGCGATCGCTTGCGCAAAGTCATGGAAATTGATTTCTTTGCGCCGGTGGAACTAACGCGACTTTGCTTGCCTCTGCTCGAGCGCGGTATTCGTCCGGCCATTCTGAACATCGGTTCGGTGCTCTCGCATCGCGCCGTTCCAAACAAGAGCGAATACTGCGCGGCTAAATTCGCCATGCGCGGTTGGGCAGAATCATTGCGAGTGGAGTTGGCCCGAAAAAAGATTGAAGTGCTCATGCTCAGCCCCAGCACGACTCGCAGTGAGTTTCTAGAGTCACTGGTTGAAACGAATGCCGATGAAAAGAGTCAATCGCTTGGGAGTATGTCTTCCGAACGGGTGGCTCAACTTGCGATCTCAACGTTGGTTCGATCCAAACGTGAAATGATCATCAGTCTTGGGGGCAAAGCCCTCGTTTGGGCGGGTCGGCTTTTCCCAAGGATCACCGACCGAGTCCTAGGACGCTTCGCGTAGGTGCACGACACGTCTCGGAAGCAAGTGATGGTAACCCGACGCGTAAGCGAGGTGCCGACTGCAATCCCTCGCTTACCGGCTTGTTGCTTTAATGGTAAGACGGACTTCCTAGTCCGTCGAATTCCCCATTGACGGACTTGGAAGTCCGTCGTACCGCCCTTACCCAATAACGACTTCATTAAAACAACAAGCCGCTAACGCTTCGGGTTGGGATACTGCAAACTGCCGCTAGCCTAGGGGCGAGACCGATTATCTTCCGGGTCACACGCATGTGTCCTAACGTTTTAGTCTAGGGCAGAGTTATAGGAACGCCATCATTCCTACCAGCCATCGCGCGAAAAATAGGCAAGTCTACCGTCGTGGCAATCGTATGCGTCGATCCGTCCATCAACATGAAAAGACAGCCGCCTGCATGAGGGCTCCAAAATCCACCAGGGCTACCCCCGGCAGCATTCGGACCACCCGTTCGGACATGCACAGTGGCCATGGTGATTGCAGGCCGTGCTGTTTGGCCCACGGATTGGCCGCGGCTCTTTGCCATCGAGGGTGAAAATACGGTTTGCGCAGTTGGTATGACGCCCGCCCAACCGTTCGGAGCAAACATACTTGCTCGCTCCCCAAGTCCAATGGTGTTGGAGAGCCCATCGCTGATATCGGCGTGACGGATGCCGACATTGCGATGGAACATGCCGTTAAAAGTCTGTTCTTCATACAAGGCTGTGTAACGTGGGGCATTCGCTGGATCGCCGCCGCCGAGGCAGGCAATGTAACTCGTGGTGGCCAAGCCGCTGATACCCAGCGAGGTAGGCCAAGGGGTCACCGGATCGGTCCAAGTATCGGAAGGACATTGAAAAGCCTTGACCTTGGTGCTGCGTGCCGCTTGGTTGGCTGGCGAGGAAATGGGCAGTCGGAAATCAATCTGGCTGTGCAAGCCAGCTTGTTCCAACTGGGGCAGGATCATTGCAAAGAGACTCCAGCCTGGCCCAACCTCCGGCACCGGGGAATTCCCTCCACCCGGCCAAGGGCCAGTTGTGCGCGATATAAATCCAGGGGGGAAGGTTCGGTGGGCCGATTCGTAATTGTGCAGAGCCAGCCCTACTTGCTTCAGATTGTTCGTGCATTCGATACGGCGGGCGGTTTCACGGGCTGCCTGGACGGCAGGTAGCAATAGCGAAACGAGAATGCCAATGATGGCGATGACGACCAACAGCTCAACTAATGTGAAGCCTCTGCGCTGTCGGATGAGAGTCCAATGAAATGGGGTGGCACTTGGATAACGCATACTCTAACTCATCGGAAACCATAGAAACGGATGGGCTCGGTGGGCTCAATCGTGCGCCTTTCGAGCAGAACCGAACGTGGCTGGCTGAGGAGGAGTGTGGTGGATCGCCACAAAATCCAATCGCTTGCTTCGTTCAAAAACTGACGCAACTGAGAATCAGTCTCAACAAGTATTGCGGAAATCGGTGGTTGTGTCAATAATGCATCCGATTTTTCTCAGTTGCGGTTGCGAAAAATTGTTATGAACCCGGAAACCCACATGTTTCAAGAAATATAGACAGTGCA
>CAMBSL010000119.1 GCA_945870455.1 Pirellula staleyi DSM 6068
CTTGTGGAACGGACGCGGCCCAAATGCCCGCCTGATGGATGTTGTATAGCACGCCTGCCTGCGACCACTCGGCCGCGACATCGTTGTGGTTCGCTAACCACATGACCCCCTTGGAACGGATCACAGCCCCGAACGCTTCACCCTCAACACAAGCGTGGAATCGCGCCGGATGGAACGGCCGTCTAGCGGTAAAAACAAAACTCTGAAAGCCATACTCGTCGGCTTCGGACGTTTCCGAGCCTCGCTTTACGGCCAGCCAGTTCTTGCTCTCGGCGGCCCAGTCTTCGTTAAACGCCTCGGTATTCAGAACCTGCTGAATCGGAATATTCCCTTTCAAAGACCGAACAATCTTTGCCCGCGGATTCATCAGGTGCAATAGTTCCTCTAACTCCTCGACCTCGGCTTCGTCCACCAAATCGCATTTGGTAATCACTAGCACATTGGCGAATTCGACCTGGTCCGTAAGAAGATGGACCACACCCCGTTCATCGTCCTCGTTCACCCCAATCCCGCGTTCGTTGAGGGAATCAGGCGTAAAGAAATCCCGATCAAAATTGACCGCATCGACCAGGGTGACCAACGTATCTAATCTCGCAATGCTGCTAAGCTGATCTCCGTTTTCATCGGTAAACGTAAACGTCTCCGCCACTGGCAACGGTTCGGAGATTCCTGTCGATTCGATCAACAGATAGTCGAACTTACCTTGCAAAGCCAGTTCGCGAACCTCGAGGAGCAGGTCCTCTCGCAGCGTGCAGCAGATGCAACCATTGCTCATCGAGATCAGCTTCTCATCAACTCGGCTGAGCTCCGCACCGCCGTCGCGGATGAGTCGGGCGTCCACGTTAATCTCGCTCATGTCGTTGACAATAACCGCCACTTTGAGCCCCTCACGGTTCTGCAAAATGTGGTTCAGCATAGTCGTCTTGCCAGCCCCTAGAAATCCAGAAAGTAGAGTAACGGGTAGTTTGCGTTGCATGATTTTCCGTGGAGTGTTTTGTTGTTACGCTTCAAGCTGCCTAATTACTTTGCCACCTAATACGACAACTACTTACTTTGTCATTTTAAGGCGATATAGCACGTCGCCGCGCCGAACGAGGAATCCGTGTTCGACAGGAATCCATGCGTAAAGTGTGGGACTACCTCGCCGCATCGGGCTAGGGTTGGAATCGTCGGTGGCTGAATCTTTTAACCACGCTCTGTTTCCAGACGCTAGTTCCTCGTATTCAGCACCAATCTTTATCACTGTGGTATCGCCCTCTTTGCCAAACAAATACAAGCGGTCCCCTACAGCAAACGGAGTGGCCCAGCACGCCCCGCATGAAGTTCGCTTCGCATAGTGTTGCTTTCCCGTCTTGGAATCGAGGCAGTAGAGCACCCCTTGTGGATTCAAAAAATAACTGAAGCCCGCATGATCGACTGGCGAACAAAACGAACCCCTTGCCTCCTCAGCGATCCAATCAATTTGAAAGTCATACTTGTCCCCACTCCGAACAATTTTGGCAGACAAGTTTGAAACCAACGCATTCTCCGATGGGCCATCCGCAGGGCGAACAAGCGAGCTGACAAGAAAGCGTCCATTTCCTAGGTCGTACGGTGTTGCGACACTGTTGCCACCTACTTTGTTGTATGAGCAAAGCAGCATGCCATCGATACACGAGTACGCATCCAAAGATCCAATCGAAGAACAGACAATGACGGACTGACCATCGACCTGAATCACCGCTGGCGAGCTCCAACTGTGAGCCCGTTTTCCTCGGGCTGCTTGCCATGTTGTTTCGCCCGTTGCCTTATCGACACAAAGCAGAAACGAATCACCCGAATGATCCAACAAAACGCAGATGTGTTTCGCTGTTTGGACTGGAGTGGCAGAGAGGCCAAATTTGTTTACGAACGTCCCGAACTCCCTTTGAAGAGGACGGTGCCATTTTGCTTTTCCCGAATGATCGAGCGCGATCAAGTCTCCACTTTCGAAAAACGCATACACACCTAATTCATCGGAGATTGGAGTAGGTGCGGCTCTGCTTATCATCGGTGAGCTCTCGACTGGGAAGCTCGAATTCAAGGTATACTGCCAAAGTCTCTTTCCCGCCTCTATGTCGAAGCACTCTATAAATTGGGACTCTTTGTTTGTGCCAGACACCGAGGTCACAAAGGCATTGCGTCCAAAAATGGCTGGGCAGGATTGACCATAACCGGATAGAGCAACTTGCCATTGAACCGAGTCTGGAGACCATTGCAGTGGGTACTTTTCTGCTGCCCCTTTCGCGTTATCTTCAGAACACGCAAAACTTGGAAAAGAACGCTGTCCCGTCGTGTCCGCATAGGTGTGGGCTTGGCTCGCAAGTACCAGGATAGCGATCAGCAGTCGTGAAGGCCGAAGGCGAATTTGAGTATGTTTCATTTCATTCTCTTGATTTTGTGTTCTATTCCGTATCAATGTTAGGCAATCCGTCCTGCGCGGCCACAAGCCGATAAAACGCATCCATCGAGACTGTTTCTGAAAGCGAACGGACAGAGCCATCTCCCATGCCAATTTGTGCTAGGCCTGTGTGAAACGAAAACATGTTCTGCCCAGCCCAGTTCGTGCAATTGACTAGGCAATTCCCAGCGTACGCGGTGGTCCCATCGTTGCTCATTCGGTTCGCGAGCAATCGATTCCAACCACCGAAGTGGCCGAACGGGCTCGATTGATCACCGGCAGCAATACGTCTATTGAACCGGGTTGGACCGCCGGAGCACTCGTTGAACATTACTGTGTTGGAAAGTCCATCAGTAATGATTTGAATCGAATTGGTAGTCGTGTACTGTGCCAAAAAGCCGCGGGGTCGAACGAACCCTGTTGGTGGTAAGTTCATGGGTGGCTCCAAAACGCTGAATCCAGCCGAATACTCAACCACGGTGGCATCGAAACGATTGCCACCCGTCGCCGTTCGGTCGGGGGCAAAGCTAGCGCTAACCGCCACAAAGCTAGCGATGGCAGGCACCGGTGACGACGGGCACTTGTACATTGGAAGAGAGGCCGTCAAGTATTGTCGATTTGGGGTTTCGGCAAATCCTCGATTCACATCGTACCCTTGATAGATTGCGTTCTGCTCCATATAGGGCAAAATCGCATAGGTCCAAGGCCCTTGAATGATCGATTGGCCGGGAGTTCTTGCGACCAAGGGATTGTTGTTGGGAAATCGTTTGGTAGCAGATTCGTAGTTCAGCATTGCTAAACCCATCTGCTTGAGGTTGTTGGAGCATTGCATGCGGCGAGCAGCCTCGCGAGCAGCTTGAACGGCAGGCAAAAGCAGGCCAACCAAAATCCCGATAATGGCAATGACGACCAAGAGTTCAACTAGCGTAAATCCAATGCGTTTTTGATTCATGTTCTGACTGTGAGGTTTCGTGTCCAAATCTAGAAGTAAGTAACGTTATTTCGGGCCAGTCCCATTCAGTTTGTATTCAAGGTTTTTCAAGCCATCCGCAGGAACCTTTAAACGCTCCTTTGATTTTGCAACTAGGGAGTAAGCTCCTTTGAGTTTGTCGTAAGCCTCCAATTCCGGCCCGGAGATCCAAGTGAAAGTGACGATGTACTCCCCTTCTACAGCCCCTAACGCCCCTTGTTCTTTGCCGATCACAAACTTTCCAGCGATGTCGGTGTATCCCGAGGGATAAGCGTCATTATTAAAGCCTGTGCTTGTCGCCGTGCTGGTAAGTTGCACCATGACTCGCTCGGCTGGCTTTCCATCAACGGAAACGGTACCCGAAATCGGATACCGCTTTACGGTAGGCCCTCCGCATCCATTCGCCACTCCCAGCACGGCCAAGACCGATACCAGCCAGAATATCCGGTGCGATTCGGATGTTGAATTGATTGAAAATCGCGTCAAAGGCATTAGTGTCCGGAGTTGGTTCATTAGTGTGAGTGATGAGGAGGAATCCAAGTGACTTGACAAAGTTTCTTTGCTGGATCGGAGTATTTACCATCCCAGGCGATATGGAACGACTGTGCGTTGAATTTAAAGTTGGCGAACAAGTCGTAGAGAAGGCAACCATCGGGTCCCGCTTCGACCTGGTGAATGTTCTCGCGAGTTCTTGTGAGGCCAGCCTGCTGGCCTACTTTGAGCGTGATGTCCTTCTTTTCCTGAATTACAAAGGACTCTCCCATGGCAGGCACAAGTCCCGCAGCCACATCCCACTTCTTTTCTTGATCGGCCTCGAAAATATCGAAGTTGCGAACGCGAATCGAGCCTTCACGCACGCTTAAAACTCCGTTGTGAAAGCGATGGTCGTGCAGGCTGATCACCGAGTTTGGCTCCATGCGAATCTGATAAAGCATGATTGGTGGCACGTAGGCAGACATATCCATCGTCCAACCTTTTCCGCCCGGGTGAGCGCGGCTCGCTTCGATGGATTCGAGCCGTCCCAGTTGTTGCATGGCTAGCTCGATGAACGCTTCTTCGTCCGGCACTTTACTTTTGACCATGGTCCTGGCGGCGGGCCGCGTTTCGCTCAAAAACTGCTCCAAGGTGATCGCGTTTTCATCAAACTTCGTAGAGTCCTTGATTAGAGGGTTCGCTTCCTGCGCGAAAACACAGGGCGCAAATGGGAATGCTAAGCCTACCGCTGCTGCAGTTCCAGTTGCAAATACCCAACGTCGATTCACAACCACACCTCGATCAATTTCAATCGACTCCTCTGGACTCTCGAAAGAATTGAGCCACGAACAAGGCTTCCCTTGCGTATTGCGAAACTGCATGTTGGACTCCTTAAGAAAAACCCTATGTGGTGGCAAGAACTAGCGAGAAAAATACAACGCCGCAAAAATGCTCCCAAGTCGGAGCATATCCTGTATGCAATGCTTGTGCAAGTGCGTACAATACGCAATTCGAAAACCAGTCCAAAGTAAAAAAGTAAAAGAGTAAGCAAGGGAGTCCCATGAACGCGAAATTGCCGGTCACCGTCTTGTCGGGGTTCTTGGGCTCAGGCAAGACGACTCTTTTAAATCACGTACTCAATAATCGCGAAGGCTTGCGCGTTGCAGTCATCGTGAACGATATGAGCGAAGTCAACATCGACGCCATGTTGGTTTCTGACGGGACTCAATTGAGTCGCACCGAAGAGCGACTGATCGAAATGTCCAACGGATGTATTTGCTGCACCCTGCGTGAAGATCTGCTGATCGAGATTTCCGAACTGGCTCGCCAAGGACGATTCGACTACCTGCTAATCGAATCGACCGGTATCTCGGAACCAATGCCTGTCGCTGAGACGTTTACGTTTGGAATCAACAATAGCCAGTCCTTGAGCGACGTCGCGGAACTCGACACGATGGTCACCGTTGTCGACGCTTACAATTTCTTTCGCGAAGTCGTCAGCACCGATTCGCTTGCCAAACGCGGTCAAGCCGCAGGACCGGAAGATCGGCGAACGATTGCGGAATTGATGATGCAGCAAGTCGAATTTGCAGACGTCCTGGTTATCAACAAGTTGGACCTGGTGGATGAAACAACACTACATCAAGTCGAAGGAATGTTGAAGTCGCTCAATCCCTATGCGTTGGTTCTCAAGACCACGGACGGTGAGATCGAAAACCAACGTATTTTAAAGACGAATCGGTTTGATTTCGAACGGGCAATTGAATCACCCGGTTGGCGAGTCAAGCTTCGCGAGGAAGTCAACAGCGAAGTCGATGAGTATGGCATTGGCACTTTCGTCTATCGTGCCCGCCGTCCATTTCATCCACGCCGTTTTTGGGATGCGATGCATGGCGATTGGCCGGGCCTGTTGCGAGCCAAAGGGGTCTTCTGGTTAGCAACTCGTCTCGATCGAATGGGAGTCTGGAGCCAGTCAGGCCCAATCGCGCGATTGAATGGCGGCAACTTCTGGTGGGCAGCCGTCCCACCCGATATGCATCCGGATGAAGATGATTTCCGAGAGCGGCTTGCCAAGATATGGGACTCGCAGGTGGGCGATTGCCGGCAGGAACTCGTTTTCATTGGCGTCAGCATGCCTGAACCAAAATTGCGGGCGATGCTCGATGCGTGTCTGTTAACGGACACTGAGATGGAACTCGGAGTGGAAGCATGGCTTCAGTTCTCCGATCCAATTCCAAAATGGCAAGCAGTTCAAATGAGCGAAATTCCGATCGAGAACTAATACCAACCAACTCACCTTCAGCCCGATACTCGAAAGGTTGCGGGCAATTCCCAAAATCTTGAGTTGCACACGTATTGCACCTGCGGTAGATTTGCATGCACGAAGAAGGTCGACCTTACTCGCCAGTCAGTTTCGTTCAGCCTTGCACAAGGAATCGTTGGTGAATACCACTAGAGCAAATTTGCTAACTCGCGTGATGATCTTGGGATTGCTCACAGCTTTCACGAGTGTGACCGGTTGTCAAAGAGCTGATCTCGCGTCAGTTCAGGGTGTTGTGACGCTTGATGGAAAACCCTTGGTTGACGTTGAAGTTCAGTTTTTGCCTGTCCCAAACCAACGAACGAACCATCCTTCGACATCTGCATACACAGACGCCAACGGTAAGTATTCGATCGTTGCTTCCAGTGACTATGGAGTTCTAATCGGTACCCACCACATTTGCATCAACGATGCGACGGTCATGATGCCAACGTCAAGTGCGGGTCAAGAAGATGGGTCCTTGCCATCCGAAGGTAGAGCAAGAACAGCAAAGCGTAAAAGCAGAATACCTTCGATCTATAGCGATTCGTTGGGTACACCATTCAAGAATGTCGAAATCAAATCGCATAGCGTTACACAAGACTTTGCATTGGTATCGAACCCCAATAGCACTTCCAACAATCCGTGAGCATTGTTCCGGATTCCCTTTTTGTATGGTCACTTTCGTTTAGTGGCACTTTCGTTTCAGAAGCACTTTGAGCCCGAGGTTTTCACTATGAGTAAATCGAACTTCCTGTCTGATCGTCGTCCGAAAATTTTGACGAGATCGTCGGGATTCACGTTGGTTGAGTTGTTGGTGGTGATTGCGATCATTGGGATTTTGGTCGGACTGCTTTTACCGGCTGTGCAAGCCGCACGTGACGCTGCGAGGCGGATGTCTTCGCAGAACAATCTTAAGCAACTGGCTCTGGCCTGTCATAACTTTCACGACGCCCGAAAACACTTCCCGGCAGCCGCGAACTTTCCAGTAGGACGCCCACTGGAAACCTACAGTAGTTGGATCGTGCCAATCCTACCGTACATCGAGCAAAGTAACCTTTTCAACAACTTCTACGCGGCCCCGAATTCCATCGCGCAATCTCATGGTGTGAACAGTCCTGCTGCGACTGTGATCCCGACATTGATCGCACCCAGTGATGCACTGGGAACGACTCCTCACGAGAGTTTTGCACCCGGAGTAAATGCCAGTTTTCCGAATGGTCGTTATGTGGGCCTGACTAGTTATGGCTGCAATGGCGGAACTTCAGCTCCGCTAACTTACGTGGATGATGGGATGTTCCACTACGATACCAAAATCCGAATAGCAGAAGTTGTAGACGGGACATCGAATACGATCATGCTAGGTGAACGATATGGATTCGACCGACATTGGGGAGCATTGACCAGAAGAGCTGCGAACGATATGCGGGCGTATTCCGCTTGGTCTGGAGGTCCATTCTTTAGTTGGAGATCGACGCTCGCCTCCGTCGGTTTCCAATTGCCAGATTCAGTTGCTGTAGCCCCTCCGCCGCTCGGGAGCGCTCAATACTTTGACATGTACTATAAGCGACTTATGGCTTATGGAAGCGCCACGCCGGGCGGCGCAAGTTTGGCGCTGACTGATGGTTCGGTTCGATTTGTTTCCTCGAGTATCAACCATATAACTTTGCGAGAGTTTTGCACTCGCAAAAGTGGCAATGTGCTTCCGTCCGACGATCTATAATTGGCATCGGTACCAAGTAATCGACACTTTTCTTCATTTCTGAGCCAAAGGCACTTGCCGATTCCTTTTTGGTTCGGCTTGGGCCTAAGGCTCAGCCCCGCTCACCGTCACGATTGAAATCAAAAAATGGTCAAGCAACTCGCGAGCATCTTCGTAATCTTAGTTTTGCAGTCTTCGTTCATTGCCGGGCAGGAAGTTTCCTCTCGATCCAATGACACTGAGAAAAAAACAAATGCATCAGTTCAAGTCGATTCAGAAAAAAGAACAGTCGAAGCCATTGTTCGAACGGATTTTTTCCCTATGGAAAAACTGTCAACGCAATCGCAAAAACTCTCCGAAGATTTATTGCTTGCTGCACTCGATAGCGAGGCACTGTACACCATCGTTGGTCAGCTCAAGCCGGTCTCCGAAGGATTTTGGGGAACCTACTTCCCGATTGAATCTGGTGACCTGAGCGAGATCGAGAAAGTCAGAGAAGCTGTCAAACCCTGGTCTACCGGGGGGGTTTTTGCAGCCGATGTATTGATCTTCGAAAAGCAACAATCGGGCCGGCGACATGCTTCTTTGTATCTCGCGCATGCTCCAACTCTTCAGGCAACCATTTCGCGAAATCCAAAGTTCTTTGATCGCTTCGGGCTAACCGACGACACACCCGCGCACCAAGTCATGATGACGATCGAACGTTCGACTAGTCCAGAAGAACGTTGGAGAGGGTTTGGTATTGCCTTTGGATACCCAGAATATGCAATCAACTTCTTTGTTGGGGCCGGACTGCACCAGCGAGAAACGGGCGAGTTCATCGAACGGGACTTTCGTCATATTCCAACCTTTAGAAGCAAACAAGGTCGCTTTGTCTATGCAGTGCCCAAGATCAGTCCAGTGCGTACCGAAGACACGGAACTGCTTCAGCGTGCTAAACCTGTCTTGAACGAATACCGTCGGCTGCGAGCGCAGTACATTGGCGATGGAAAACCTGGCCCTGTTGCGTTGCTACGCGATTGGTTCGATGACGGTAGCGGAAAATGCCACCCTATGCATGCGATGGCCAAGCTTGATGCGTCCAAGGAGAATCATGTTGAAACGAATGAGGATGAACAAGAGACTCCTACCATCTCCAAACCTCGAGTGGTTTTGAATCATCTCTACTTGGTTTTGGACGAAGATACATTCAATGCGTTTCGCAGCTCAGATTTTGTCATTCATCAGCTTGCTGCAAGCGACCAAGGGTTCCCGAAATTTGAAGCGATCGATGATTCCTGCCAATCCATCTACTTGCGTGGCAAGGACACCTATCTCGAAATACTCGGGCCGCACAATAAGTTCGGTCAACCCACTGGGAGCATCGGCCTGGCTTGGTGCGTCGAGACAAAGGGAGCCATCGATACGGTAGAAAATCAACTTCGGAAAGCGGACTCCGAGTTGTCTCGCTATCTCAAACGCTGGGACTTCGACCGTACCGGGCCAGTTGATTGGTACCACGTCGTTCATCGCAACTTCACCGAACGCCAACCATTCCAATGGTGGTTTAGCGAATACCATCCCGACTTTACCCCCGCTCTATATCCTGCGAGCGAATTAGGAACTAAAGGAATCCAAAGAAGCGACTTCCTGAGTTCTCGTTTCGATAGATTATGTCATCTTGAGAACATCAAGAGTATTACATTGGAACTGAGACCAATCGATGCCCAAGCCCTCGAGCAAGACCTACTCGCAGTTGGATTTCGGAGTGAGTCAGGTGACGGGCGCACTTCGTTCTTGTTAGGCTCTGACTGCACTTTGGTTGTCCACTCAGACCCTGCGATTGCAACATCTCGGGTCAAGACGATTGGTTTTTCTACCAACAGCGGTAATCCGATCGACACCGCACCGCCGATTGGGGGCGGGATCGCAATTCATGGCGATAACAACAAAAGGGGGCGGATTGAATTTGAATGACCACTTCCAAAATTGACGAAAGCTATACACCAATAGCCATGACGGATTCGATAACCTATTTGCCCACCAAAGCTATTGTGAATCCATTGTTTTATTTTACCTACATGCACCATTTGTGGCTGTCGACCGGCGTCGCAATCACCTTAGGATTGCTTTTGCTAGTGTTGGTTTCCACTGTAGCATGGCGAAAAGTTTGGCTCAGTGTTTTCTGCCATCTTCCGCATTTAGGCTGGGTTTGCTTTGCTTCCTATGTAACAGCCCAAATGGCGCAGTTAAACTGATTTTTGCGAGTTCGATCGTTTACCGCCAATTCGCGATGGCGAATTTTAGACCAGACGGGATTACTGAATACAGTAAAGTCTTGTCCCAGTTCGAATCAAGATCTTTCCGTTCGACGCAATTGCACCGTAGACGATCGGGTCGCGAGCTTCCGTTGCGGAATCAGTTCGCCGTGCTGCGAAGCTTTCGGCCATCGCCTTCATCTCGTCTTTATCCAGACTCCCGTCTCCGTTCTTGTCGATTCGAACAAGCATCGGTTTGAAATCGACCGGAATCTCCTCTGCGCTTAGTACGCCATCCCCATTCTTGTCCGCGGCTGCCAACATGGCCATCATGCCGCCTCCCGGACCGCCCGCTCCCCCAGGACCGCCACGGCCGCTACCGCGATATCCGCTCGGGCTTCCAGTACTCGCAGAACCTCCTTCGGCTGCAGCGCCTCCCGCGGTCGTTCCTCGCCGCTCCGATCTTGTTCCCTCCACATAAGTTTCGGGCTTGGGCGGGCTGGCCGGATCCCATAGCTCGTTGGTTGCGACTACCTCGAATTCTTTGCCTGATCTGACGACCAATGTCTTGCCATCTTTGCCAAAGAAATAGATGCGATCTTGCGATACGATCGGTGTTCCCCAACACTGCGTTCCAAGTCGCTTGGAGTAATGGGCTTTTCCGCTGTTGACATCTAAGCAAACTAGGATTCCTGCCTTGCTGATGTAGTAGGCGCAGCCACCACAAACGACCGGGCTAGCGTAGTCGCTGGTCACCTTTTCGGCTCGCCACAAAAACTCAGGCCTTCCATCCACTATTTTGTCCAAGTTGATGCAGCAGTTCGACTGACTACCGCCACCGTTTTCGTCAGCAAACTCGGGAAGTCGCGCACCGACCAGTAGTTTGGATCCATCGAGCGTTGGCGATGGGACAGAGTTTCCATCCAATCCACCCACATCCCAGCGCTGGATGCCAGTATTGGCATCGTAAGCATTCACTGTGCCAGCTGAGCTTACAATCACGATCTGCTTGCCCTGGTCGCCGACGACGATAGGTGAAGACCAGGATGAGGACGAGGGGCGATCGGATTTCCATGCAGTCGCGCCCGTCCTGTTGTTCAATGAAATGAGATAGGATGGCCCTTTGTGCTCGATATTGAGAATCAAATGGCCATCGGCTTGTGCTGGCGATGCACCCAACCCGTGCCCGTTTTCGAATTTGCCGTAATCAGCAGTCAGGTTGCGATGCCATAGTCTCTTTCCAGAGTGATCGACGGCAACGACATCGCCACTTTCAAAGAAAGTGTAGACCGCTTCGTTGTCGACGATAGGAGTCGGAGCCGCTCGCGATGCGGCGTAATTTGATGGTGCCTTGTTTGACGACTCGAAAGAGTGCTTCCACAATTCGTTGCCGCTCTTGATGTCGAGGCATTGAATGACGCAGTTGTCTTTCATCGCACCCTCGACTGCGGCCAAATAGATCTTGTCGCCGCGCACGACGGGAGTGGATTGGCCGTAGCCGATTAGCTCGCGTTGCCAAGCGATACCCTGGGTTGCGGACCAGGTAGTTGGAAGACTCGACGCGACTTGCGAGGCACCACCGTTCCGGAACGAAGGCCAATCCGCAAATGAGTATGAAGCCGAGATTGAGAGGCCTACGGTTAAACTGCAAGCAAATTGCAGTGAGGATCGTTTTGACATTCTATTTCTCCAGAGGTTCAGTATTCCGCCAGACGTTGGTACGTCAGCTGTTGATGCCCGGCGTTAGACGGTCGTCGCGGGCACAAGCTGTTTGCAAAAATTCGAATTGCGTGCGCACGTTGCTTTGCTTAATGTATACCTGTGCAAAGCGTATGCAACCGCAATTTAATGCTTTGTGGCGATGATCTCCGCGATAGCAGCGGCACCAGTCACAAAACAACTTGTCGGGGTTCTTGGCAGTTCGTCGGTCTGGCAGAAAGGTGACACGACCGACTCAGAGTGGGGCAAGCGTCTAGCTTGCCATCCGTGATTCGTCGCAAACTGGAAATTTCTGCGCCGACTGGCGATTGAATTTTGGTTTACAATACCTGCTCCGCAACTTTGCTGGCTCTGTAACCTTGCTCGTTTCATGGGTAAGCCGCATCGAAATGGCGAGGTGTGAGATGGTGAGATACGGAGCGTGGAAACAATGGGAATAGAGCAAATCTTCAATGGGAGTCCGTGATGAGTGTGGATCGACGTTCTTTTTTGAATCAATCCATTGCTATGGGCACAATGGCAGCTGCCGCTTCGCAGGTCAGCCGCTCATTTGCCGCTGTTGCACCTCAGGAGCCCAAGCCAGTGGCAAGCCCCGGAACAACCGATGGAACGACTAAGCCTGCGAAGCCGTATGTGCCCAACCGAATCGCCGTCTCGACCTATTCGTTTTTCACGTTTCGTGGCGGATCGAAGCTCACCATGCCGCAGTGCATCGATGCAGCAGCCGAACTTGGATTTGATGGTGTCGAGTTGCTGTTGGTCCAGATGGAGGATACTTCGGATAGCTTCTTACAAAAACTCAAGAGGCGCGCGTTTGTCCATGGGCTGGACCTTTGTGGCATGTCAACGCATCAAGGCTTCCTGCGCCCCGATCCGGACTTCCGCAAGAAGAACGTTGACGACACGATCGGCTTTATTGAAACCGCCTACAAACTCGGTATTCCGACGATTCGCGTCAACACAGGGCGTTGGGGAACAACCAAGAGTTTCGAAGAGCTGATGAACAATAAGGGAATTGAACCCAATTTGCCGGATCACACCGATGAAGAAGGATTCAAGTGGGTGATTGATTCTTTGTCGCAATGCTTGAAACGGGCTGAGGAGTGCGGAGTGGTTCTCGGTTTGGAGAATCACTGGGGACTCGGCCGAACAGCAGCAGGCGTATTGCGAATTGTCAACGCAATCAATTCACCGTGGTTACGAGTCACGATGGATACCGGCAATTTCTTTGAACGGCACTATGAGCAGCTTGATAGCTTGGCACCAGAAGCTGTCTTCGTGCAAGCGAAAACGTACTACGGTGGTGGAATCTATTATACGATCGACATCGATTATGATCGCGTAGCCAAAATCTGTCAGAACGCCAACTACCGCGGTTACATCAGTCTGGAGTTCGAAGGCAAAGAAGATCCATGGATAGCAGTCCCGAAAAGCTTAGCCATGTTGCGAGCGGCATTTGGCAAGCAGCAAACATAAGGCATTAGTGATTGAACAAGAATTCGCGTGAAGTGATGAGGCTCCACATTAGATCTTCGACGACTAAACGGCGCTCATCCTCGTTTGCTTCCGTTAGCTCTATGACGAGTCGCTCTTGTTCGGTCTGCGTCGGGTAACGGGATAAGCAACGGGCATACGCTGACTTTACCAATGCACCGTAGTCGTTTGCGTGCAAAGCCATCAACTGATCCACGACACTCCCTTTTTCTGCCAATTTATCATTGAGCATATTTCCATTGTTCAGGTTAAGTACCTGGATAATGCTCGATTCATCGCTTCGTTCGCATTCACAAGTGATTCGACGTTGATTTCGCCCAAACGTCTTGAGGAAATTGCTATCTACGCTCGAATCGAAAAGTTGAATCGCTCGCGTTCCCTTTTGGTAGAACTTCGTCGGCGTCTTGTCTCCGCCGAGAAAAGCGACTTTGTCGAATACGGTCGGGACGGACGAAACGGACGCAATGGCATCATGAATGACTTCCGCCATCAGTCGCTTGGGATAGTAATGTGAGAAGTACTTTTTGTCGTTCTTGTTACCCTCGGTGGTGCTACTGCTGCATTGATAGGTTTCTGAGTTAAGAATCACCCGCATCAGTTCCTTTAAGTCGTATTTGTTCGCGACGAGATGATCGCCAAGACTCTTCATCAAAGCCGGGTTGCTCGCCGGATTGCTTAATCGCAAGTCGTCAACCGCGTTGACAATGCCGATTCCAAGATAGGCTGCCCAAATACGATTCGTGATGGCTCGGGTGAAATAAGGGTTCTCAGGTGACGTGAGCCAATCTGCCAAGACCTCACGGCGGTCCTCCGTTGAATCGATGTCGAGAGGGCTGGCATCTAGTGGAGCGGGTAATTGAGGTCTTCCTTTGGATGGCTGAATCAAATCACCGCGATCCAAAACAAGTAATGTACGAAGCGAGTCTCCGTTGCGTGGGTCTCCCCCCCATCCCTTGGCTCGCACCCGAGCAAACATATTCGCCATGGCATAGTATTGGTCGTTGGTCCACTTCTCAAGCGGATGATTGTGGCACTTGGCACATCCAATCGAGAGCCCCATGAACGCCTGGCAAGCGTTCTCAGTCATTCCCTCAGGATCTTGATTGATGGCGTAATAGTTTGTTGCGCCGTTCTCGAGAGCTTCGCCGCGCGCCGTAATGATTTCCCTGGTGAACTGATCCCACGGCGTGTTCTTTTGAACGTGACCACGGATCCATGTGTAATATGCTTTGATGCCGTCGGCTCGAAGCAGATTGCTATTGAGCATCAACAGATCGGACCAACGGTAGGCCCAATAGTCAACATACTCTGGGGTTTCAAGCAACGAATCTATCCAGCGACTGCGTTTGTCGGGCGCCGTGTCCGCCAAGAACGCAGTCACTTGTTCTTCGGTTGGCAAAGTACCGGTTGTATCCAGAGCCGAGCGACGAAGAAACTCGCTATCGCTACAGCGTACCGATGCGTCCAGACCAAGCGACGTGAGTTGAGCAGCCACATCATTGTCGATGAAATTCGCCCGAGGCAATTGCGCCAATGCACCGGCTTCCCGCTTCGAGAACGGTACACTGATGCGCGAAGAAACAATGCGGCTAGCAAACCAGGCATTGATGGCGCCTTCGCCGGGGCCGATCACCGTCGCAATTCCATGCTCGTCTACAGTCGCAATCGACTCGTCCGTGGCGTTAAATTTCGCCCAATGCGTGACATCTTCGACTCGTCCATTCGAATAGTGGGCCCGAACGACGAGCGGCTGCGAATTTCCTTTCTCCAATCGGACCGAATTCGGCAGAATCTCTAGGTGAGCAAGTGTAGGGTCCGTTGCTCGAGGGCCAACAGCTCCTGCCGCGATCCATTTTGCCAGCATTGCATAGTCGTTGGATTCTGTAGGCAACCGAAGTCCTCCTTTATGCTCGATGCCTCCACTCGGTTTTGCGATGAACAAGGACTTAGCCGGCTCCGACAATTCAACGCGTCGTCCGCGATCTTGTCGCGTGATGTTGAAGTGATCGGCCACGGGGTCGTAACCTCGTAGGGACAGTCGAAATCCTCCCTTGCCAGCAAGAGCACCGTGACAGGAACCCATATTGCACCCACTGCGTGCGAGCACCGCTTGCACATGGTTGTTGAACTCGATGTCCAATGGCCTGTCGACATGGTTGCATGTAATCAACGCAGTCGCGGTGGCTGCTTTGCCGTTGGGCAAAACACATTGGACAGTCAGCTTCGTTTCGCCCGATAGAGATGCGAACAAGGTTGCGCTGGAGGGCGAATTGTTCCTTTCCAATTTGACGATTGCCGGGTTGCTCCACTGGAATTCTAGTTCCGAGTTGACCGCCGCGCCGATTGTACCATCGCCCAACTCGTACTGGACTGTCAGACGTTGAGAGCTTTGTGCATTGGTGAGATCGATGTGTTCAGGAAAAACTTTAATCCCAATGGGCTCGGCTGATACCCCGAGGGAAGCGTAGCAAAGTGCGAAAAAGATTGCTAGGAATATGGTTCGCATGAAGTTAAGTGTTGATTTTTGAGAGTAAAAGGAATTGAAAGAAAAATTCTACCAAATCCCGTGGGGTAAACCTGCGGGATTTATTGGGACGCGAGACTCGAGTGGTGGTCAGCGAGAAATGTCTTTTGTTTTGGGGACGGAGCTGTGTCATTCGTCAATCCGAT
Organism: Pirellula staleyi DSM 6068; assembly: GCA_945870455.1. Taxonomy (GTDB): domain Bacteria; phylum Planctomycetota; class Planctomycetia; order Pirellulales; family Pirellulaceae; genus JBKCUI01. The sequence continues at coordinate 15,985 of CAMBSL010000119.1, forward strand.
AGAGATGCTTCCTGGAACGCAGGTAGAGCGATTGGTTGTCGACTGCCGGAGAGGCCATGAAACCGTCCGAGAACTGATTCTCGGCCAGAAGCTTGAACTCGCGGCTCGCTTCGAAGACATAAAATTTGCCCTCCTCATTCCCAACATAGATGCGTCCGCTAGATACAACCGGCGAGCTGCTGAAGTTACCTCCCAAGCGGTGGGTCCAAATGTTTTCACCGCTCGTCGCATCCAAACAAGAAGCGATTCCGAGATCGTTGATGACGAAAAGCAAGTCGCCAACAAGGGTAACACTCGGCTTATTGGAGTACGTCTTGGTCATGGCCCAAGCGATACTCGTTTCGTCCAAAACTCCGTTCCCGCCAAGCTTGACGGCGAGCATACCCGCGCTACCGTGACCCGATGGTATATATGCAAGTCCATGTCCGACGACAGGCCGAGTGCATGGCGAATGGGAGGAACGATTTTCGATTCGCCAAAGTTCCTTGCCCGTTCGCGGATCATAAGCATAGTGAGCTTTCGAACCGCTGCTGAGCAGAATGGATTGCCCGTTGGATTCGTACACATGAGGTGTGGCAAACCCCTTGCGCATGTCACCCTCGGCACCTGGCTTGCCATCCGCGTCGAGATCTTGAAAATCAACAGATCGATCGGTTCGCCATACGGTTTTTCCGGTGGCAGTATCCAGCGCCACCATATACTGCTCGTCGCTGCCGTCGAAGTTCATCAACAGCAAGTCCTTCCATAAAATGGGCGAAGAGCCTGCAGCGCGATAGTGATTGCAAACAAAGTCGGTTCGCTCCCAAATCTTCGTTCCCGTGGCTGTATCGAGACAGGCTGTTCCTGGCGAACCGAAAGTTACGTAGACTCGCCCTTGTTCGATCACCGGAGTTGGCGATGCATAGCTATTAAACTTATGGCAGAACTGTGGCTTTTCAATCTGAAAAAGTACTTCGTCGCGAATGACCTTCCCGGTCTCTTTGTCGACACACACGGCGCTAAGTTCGGTCCCCTCGTTGTTGGCAGTCGACATCCAAATTTGCGAACCCCAAATGACTGGCGACGACCAAGCTCTACCGTGAATCTCGGTCTTCCATCGTACATGTTCGGACTCGTTGAATTCGATTGGAAGTTTCGTCCCGATCGAAATCCCGTCCCCCTCCGGGCCGCGGAACTGAGACCAATTCGAATCCATGGAAAACGCAAGTTTGCCGACGCCAAGAAGCATCACGAGAGCAACAACGATACGGCGAAACGGAATGGATGTCATAATTTCGTGAATTGGGTTAGTCGAAACCAG
>CAMBSL010000120.1 GCA_945870455.1 Pirellula staleyi DSM 6068
AGAAATACAACCTTCCAGTATTTTATTACCTGCCCCCGCAGCTTTGGGCTTGGGGTGGCTGGCGCGTCAAGAAGATGCGCCGAACCGTGGATCACGTCTTGTGCCACCTACCTTTCGAGACGCCATGGTTTCAACAACGAAATGTCGACGCACATTATGTTGGACATCCGTTCTTCGATTCGGTCGCACAACAACCTCTCGATTTGCGCTTTATGCACAAATGGAAAGACAACCAGCAGTTGCAAGTCGCTGTCCTGCCGGGCTCACGCGACCATGAGGTACACACCATTTGGCCACTCCAGTTAGAGGTCATTCGTCGCCTTGCAGCGAAACACCCAAATACTCAATTCATGGTTGCTGCGTTGAAAGACTCGCACGCCCTTTGGTGTAGATCACAATTGAAACCGGCGGATGCCAAACTCTCGATCCAAATCTTTGCAGGGAAAACCAGCGAGATAATCGAATTAAGCGATTGTTCGTTGATGAAAAGTGGCTCCGTTTCACTTGAACTCATGGCGCGTGGCAAACCTGCTGCAGTCATGTATCACCTCAGTCAACTGACATTCGCCATGGCCAAGCTTCTGGTACGTTGCAAATGCATGTCACTACCCAACCTCATGGCGAAAGAGCAGGTGTTGCCGGAGTTCCTTTCGCATGGCAAGTTAACTTCGAAATCAGCACTCAAATCGATCGAGCAAGCTACGATCGAAATGTCGAAACTAGTGAGCGACCCGGAGTATCGAATGATGAGGCGCCGCAACCTGCAATCTCTTGCGCAGCAATTTGCCAAGCCTGGAGCCAGCAATGCTTCGGCGCGCTTTATCATGTCGAAGCTAATGAAGTCGGACGAAGGGACATTGCCAATCGATGGCGATGTTTCGAGCGGGAACGCCGCATATCCTCGCGCTGCGGCTTAACTAGCTACTCGTCAATAATAAGAATTAGGGTTGGCAATAGTAGCCGAACTCGCCAGAGTTCGGTTTTTCGTTGAGGCACTGAAGTCTGGCGACTCCAGCTACCTTAAAATTTAATCGGGACAAAGCACTAGGTTTTCGACGCCAGAATCCACGAAATCGCATTGGTTATGAACCGATGCCCTTAAATTCTGTTAAGCTAAAGTGATCGGCGAGCAGCGTCTTTCAAAGCCTAAAACCGCTTGAGCACGGTTCCAAAGTCAAATCGATTGGCACATGATGAAAAGGATCGAAGTTCAATCGGCAGGTTTAACCGATGCCGGGCTTGTTCGAGTGGACAATCAAGATCAGTTTTTCGTAGCCGACCTAACGCGTGGTTTGTTGGTGCAAGCCGGCTCACTCGATGCCGCAAAGAAATCAAGGCTTTTTGGTGGTCCAATGGGGCACCTTTTTTTTGTTGCAGATGGCATGGGTGGACACCGCGCAGGCAGCGAAGCGAGCATGCTGGCGATCAAGTACTTTGTCAACGCCATCCTCAATAGCCCCAGATGGTTGCTGCAAGTGCCCCCGTCGAGCGAAGCAAATTTCGTAGATGACTTAAAGGGGATTCTCCTCGACGCACACAAGTCGATTCAAAAGCAATCCGCCAGTGATCCGCAATACGAAGGAATGGGAACGACGTTTACGATGGTTTATGTCGTTTGGCCAAAAATGTTCGTCGTCCACGCTGGCGACACGCGTTGCTATGTGATGCGTGCGGGAGAACTGCGTTTGATTACCAACGACCATACCGTTGCAAACCAAATGATGCGAGCAGGAAGGTTGGACCCACAATCTATCGAACGATCGCCCTGGTCAAACGTTTTGGTCAACGCGCTTGGTGCTGGAGCGAACGAAGTTTTTGCAGAAATGCATACGCTTGATTTGCTATTGGGTGATACTCTTTTGCTTTGCAGCGATGGTCTCAACAAACATGTCACTGATTACCAGATCCGACAGAATTTGCTGGCGTTCATGGACCCTGATATGGCCTGCGATAAATTGATTCAAAATGCCAAACAAGGCGGCGGTAGCGACAATATTACGGTTGTCGTTGCGCGATTTACAGAACCGCGACTCCAGGGCGGGCGTATGAAAATCATGGCATCGCATTCGTCCGATGAGTATGTTTTGCAAGACATTGAAATCCCGGAATCCGATTTGGATACGAGCGTCGAAACGGACGGCAGCGTCGCTTCTCAATCGTTCGGCGACACGAAAGAAACGGCTGAATTTCGACCGCAAATAGATACTTCCACCGGAGAGTTCTTTGAGCCTAAATGATTTGCAGGGGCATGTGGCACTGATCACTGGCGGTACCCAAGGTGTCGGCGGCGCTATCGCAATGAGCCTTGCCAAAGCTGGCGCCAACTTGATTCTTCATGGATTGGTTGAGGATGAATGCGCTCTCGAAACAATCTCTCAGTGCCAGACTTTTGGCGTTCGCGTCAGCCCGCTTTACTGCGATCTAACTCAACCCATCGATATTGTTTTGAATGACTTGGCCGAGCGAGCCCTCGAAATCGAACCTGATATCGATCTTCTTGTCAACAATGCAGGCGTTTTTATCGATCTGCCTTTTCCGGAAATGAGTGAAGTGTTGTTCGATCGCACGTTTCATTTAAACGTCAAGGTTGGCTACTTCTTGACTCAATACTTTTCAAAAAAATGGATGTGCACTGGGCGATCTGGGAGAGTCCTGTTCACGGGGTCGATCAACGGCATTTTAGCGGAATCCGACCACACGGCTTACGACGCAAGCAAAGCAGCGCTGGCTGGCATGGTTCGATCCCTTTGCGTCGCTTTAGCTCCACACGGGATACGAATAAACTCGATGGCACCCGGCTTGGTGCGAACTCCACTCACAAAACAGGTGAGCCACGACAAAGATGCTTTGAAGTGGATGGAGATGCACACTCCCAATGGACTTGTACCGGAGGCCTCCGTGTGCGGTCCTATCGCTGCATTCTTGCTGAGCGACGAAGCGACTCACATTCATGGCCAAACCATATACGTGGATGGTGGAATGAGCGCTTGGCAACAGCCCGATCTGCCACGAAGCTTGCGAGGAACTTTAGGTGATAGGTAACGGACGCTCACCTTAGTGGCACGGATTGCAAGTTTTGTTGCTCTGTCCACTCTAGTTGCCAGGCTCTGCGGCTCTGCCTGGTAACGAAAGGAGTGCAAGCGAGGCTCCGCCTCGCCGAAATGCATCCTTAGTTTGTGAACTCGGGGATGCAGGAACCCCCGCACCAATGCGTTCCCAGGCAGAGCCGGGGAACGAGTATTCCGCTATGCGACGTTAATTCCAATCCGTGGCACTAGCGTGAAGACCACTCTACTCCGCTTTCTTTCCCTTGCCCTTGCTTTTGGTTTTCGGGGACGCATCGGAGGAAGCGGGTTTTGGATCGGCGGATGTTGTGGCGGGCGTCTCCGATGTGCTTGTTTCGGTACTTGTCTTGGATTCTGGCTTGGCTTCCGAGGCGGGTGCCTTGGAATCCGCAGCAGCAGATTTCTTGTACGATTCACTTCGATAGTCGGTCTGATAGAAACCAGAACCCTTAAAAACAACCGCTGCACCCGTTCCAATCAGCCGTCGCAATTTCATCTTCTTGCACTTGGGGCATTTCTTCTCAGGATCGGCTGTGATCGACTGGTACAGTTCAAACTTGTGGTCGCAAGCATCGCATTCATAGTCATAGGTGGGCATGATTCAATCTTTCACTTTCATTGTGCAGACTAGCTTGCAGGACCAGTTGAAACGATCACCATACTCGGTCGAACAACCCGATCGTGCATTACGTAACCCATCGAGGTCTCCAGCATGACAGTTCCAGCCGCATACTCGGCACTCGACTGCTGAGCGATCGCTTGGTGGAAATTCGGGTCAAAGCTCTTTCCCAAGGAGTCAATCGGTGCACAGGAATACTTCGCGAGCACTTGGTGAAACTGGTGCTGTACCAGTTTGACGCCTGCAATCACCCCCTCGGAGCTGCCCTTCGTTGCGCCTGCCTCAGTCGCTCGATTCAAATTATCTACAACCTCGACGATATCTCGGACAAACGGAAGCAATGCGTACTTGAGTTGCTGATCGGTATCGCGAAGCAATCGCTTACGAAAGTTCTCAAGCTCGGCTTGGGCTTTCAATTCACGCTCACGCAAGTCTGAGACTTGCTGTTCCAACAAATCTACAATTTGCTCTGGCGACTCTGAGCCGTTGCTAGCGTCGAAAGAATCTCCCTCGAGTGATTCGAAGATCGAATCGCTGGCGTTCGAGTCGGTTGACGTCGATTCATCTGGATTGGAATTTTTGGCAGATTCGTTTGACATGATAAATAAGTAAGACGTGAAAGGTTGGTTGCTAGGATTTCCTGGACTTAAATATTGATCCCGGGTGGGATAGGCTTCTGGCCCGCAAGCTGAAAATGACAGGCTAGAAGCCGATCCCTCTTAATTCTTTGTTTTGTGTGTGTCCACTTCGGCTGATTCTCCTTGGAAATACGCGACGATACGATCCATAAAGCCCTTTCTTTCAGGGGTTATTTCGTGATCATCTTGTTCGGCCAAGTCTCGCAGAAGCTCTTGTTGCCGCTTCGAAAGTTTCTTCGGAACTTCAATAACTGTTTCAACCAGCATGTCACCTCTGGCACCAGAATGCGGGTCAGGCATTCCCAATCCACGCAATCGAAATACGGTCCCACTTTGCGTTCCATTCGCAATTTCTAGAGACCGCTTGCCTTCCAACGTCGGCACTTCCAGAGTCGTGCCAAGCGCCGCTTGACTGAACGAAATCGGCAATTGAAAAACCAAATTATGGCCATCGCGATGAAAGATTGGATGTTGCTTAAGATGGATAAAGCAATACGCGTCGCCCCGCGGTCCGCCGTCCGGACTTGGTTGACCTTCGCTTGGTAATCGCACACGCATACCATCATCGACCCCCGCAGGAATCTTGACCTCAAGTTTTATTTCGTGTGGCTTTAGCCCTTGCCCATCACAAGTCTTGCAAGGTTTGCCAATTGTTTTGCCACTACCTCGACAAATCGGACAAGTTGTTTGAACTCTCAGTATGCCGGATGCTTGGATGACCTGACCGCGTCCTTGGCATTTGCGGCAGGTTTCGGGTTGCGAACCAGGCGCAGCACCGGAACCAGTGCATGTTTCACAGGCAGCATGACGCGTTAGCGATACCGTTTTCGTGACCCCACGAAACGCTTCCTCAAGTTCTAAAGTTACGTCGCAACGCAGGTCCGCACCTCGACGAACCCGTCCGCGAGAACGGCCTCCACCGCCAAAGAAATCTTCCAAGATCGAGCCACCGAATACGTCTCCAAACGCTTCGAAGATATCACCAACATCGCGAAAGCCTCCGCCACCTCCGCCGCCCGCTTCAACCCCAGCGTGACCGTATTGGTCGTAGCGGGCTCGTTTTTGAGCATCCCCCAGCACTTCGTAAGCTTCTGACGCTTCCTTAAACTTGTGGACGGCGTCTGTGTCACCTTGATTGGCATCTGGATGATACTTAAGAGCCAGCTTGCGGTATGCCTTTGCGATCTCCTCCTGCGAAGCAGACCTCACGACAATCAAAATTTCGTAATAATCCCTCTTAGTGGCCACGTTCAACCTCTTGTTGATTTAATTGCGGAAAAGATTACGCGCATGCGTTTCAAAGCTCTCTCTCGGCGAAGGATTGGGACGTTAAAACCAAGGTCCTGGTCTAGCAAAAAGGGTCACTCACGGGAAGGTGCAAAACACCGTCGCAAGTGACCCCTGAACTCTTAAAAGATCAAGCAGAGTGTAGATCAACCATTAGTTGACCGACCCTTCAACCTTCCTCTTTTTCTTGTCGTCTTTGTCGTAGGTCGTTACCAACGCTTCCGTGGTCAACAGCAAGCCTGCGATGCTAGCCGCATTGACAAGGGCCGTGCGAACAACCTTGACTGGGTCGATAATTCCAGACTTGAGCATGTCGACGTAAACGCCTTTGTTTGCGTCATAGCCCATGTTTGCAGGCTTTTGAGACACTTCGTCTGCAACTACGCTACCATCGATTCCCGCATTATCGGCGATCTGACGAAGGGGAGCTTCTAGAGCTCGCAAGATGATCTCGGCTCCAGTCCTTTCGTCTCCGCTCAACGACTTTGCCACGCCCTGAACCGTTTCACGGCATCGCAGCAAGGCAACACCACCACCTGGAAGAATGCCCTCTTCTACAGCCGCCCGGGTTGCATGCAAAGCATCTTCCACTCGGGCCTTCTTTTGCTTCATGTCGGCTTCGGTCTCAGCACCAACGCTGATTACCGCGACGCCACCAGCCAATTTGGCCAATCGCTCTTGGTACTTTTCCTTGTCGTACTCGCTATCCGATTGCTCGATCTGAGCACGAATTTGAGCAACGCGTTGTTCAACACCCTTGCGATCCCCACCACCTTCAACAATGGTGGTATTGTTCTTGTCGACAACAACTTTCTTCGCACGTCCGAGGTGTTCCAAAGAAACCTTTTCCAGTTGCAAACCCAAGTCGTCGCTGATGAACGTGCCGCCGGTCAAGGTTGCGATGTCGCCTAGCATGGCCTTGCGACGATCGCCAAATCCCGGAGCTTTGACAGCACAAACATTGAGAGTGCCACGCAGCTTATTGACCACCAAAAGCGTCAACGCTTCCGCATCGACATCTTCGCAAATGATCAAAAGCGGTTGGCTAGCAGCACTGATCTTCTCGAGAACAGGCACCAAGTCGCGAATGTTGCTGATTTTCTTTTCGTAAAGCAGAATGAGTGCATTCTCGTACGTGCAGCTCATGTCGGCGGGTGTGTTGATGAAGTAAGGCGACACGAATCCCTTGTCGAATTGCATGCCGTCTACGTATTCAACCGTTGTGTCTGCTGTCTTGCCCTCTTCGACAGTGATGACACCGTCTTTGCCGACCTTTTCAAGCGCCTCGGACAACAAATTCCCGATCGACATGTCGTTGTTGGCCGAGATTGCCCCGACGCTGGCAACTTCATTGCGGTTGCTGACCGGTTTCGCCATTTCGTGAAGTTTGACCGAAACCGCTTCGACAGCTTTGTCGATCCCGCGACGGATAGCTGACGGGTTGCTTCCCGCAGCAATGTTTCGGAGGCCTTCCTTGAAGATGGCCCGTGCCAATACGGTGGCGGTGGTTGTACCATCACCTGCGAGGTCACTTGTCTTCTGAGCGACTTCGACCACGAGCTTGGCGCCCATGTTTTCAAATCGATCTTCTAGTTCGATTTCCTTGGCAACAGTGACTCCGTCCTTGGTTACGGTTGGACCGCCGAAACTTTTGTCGATGATGACATTTCGTCCGGTTGGGCCCATGGTCACAGCCACAGCATTCGCCAGCTTCTCCACACCCTGGAGCATTCTCGCTCTGGCTTGTTCGTCAAATAGTAGTTGCTTCGCCACGCTTAGCAGTCCTTATGATTTTGAATTTAAGAGGTCGGTAGGAAGGCCATCGCTTCAAACAAACAATGGCCGAAAAACGTCAAGAACCAAACGAATCAATCGCTCTATGCGAGTTTTGCAAGAACATCGCTTTCGCGGAGAATCTTGTACTCAACGCCATCGATCTCAACTTCGCTTCCACCGTACTTGCCGAAGATCACTTCGTCGCCGACGGTAACGCTCAACGCACCTCGAACACCACTGTCGAGCAATTTGCCTGGCCCAACAGCCACGATCTTACCTCGCTGTGGTTTTTCCTTCGCCGAATCAGGAAGCACAATGCCGCCCGCAGTCGTCTCTTCTGCTTCGAGAGGTAGTACAACGACCCTGTCATCGAGTGGACGAATGTTTACTTTTGCCATGCTAGATCATTTCCTTTATTGATTGAAAAAATGTTTGTTATTTTGAGTTGAACTGTTGTTTTGTGATTTGTCTAAGCCACACGGCTTTGACGGGAGCAACAAGGCTTTGACGGAACAGACACTACATCATTCCGCCCATGCCACCCATTCCGCCCATACCACCCATGCCGCCCATTCCTCCGCCCATGCCGTGGTCATGGTCATGACCGCCGCCAGCAGGTTCTTCTTCTTTTGGAATGTCGACGATGAGCGACTCGGTCGTCAGCAAGAGGCACGCAACCGATGCAGCGTTGCCCAAAGCAGTCTTGACTACCTTGGCTGGATCGATGATGCCGGCCTTGATCATGTCGACATACTTGTCCGTATTCGCATCATAGCCTTCGGTCTTTTCCTTTTGTTGGCGAACGCGGTTCACAACAACAGCCCCATCGATGCCCGCATTGTTGGCAATCGCACGGAGAGGATAGTCCAAAACGTTAACGATGATCTTAACGCCGAGAGCTTCATCACCTTCGAGCTTAAGCTTCTTCAATGCGCCTTCGCATCGAATGAGAGCCACGCCGCCACCGGGAACGATACCTTCGTCGAGAGCAGCCTGAGTTGCAGCCTTAGCATCATCAAGAAGAGCCTTGCGCTCCTTCATTTCGGTTTCGGTTGCAGCGCCCACATTGATTTGAGCAACGCCACCAGCCAACTTCGCAAGTCGCTCTTGAAGTTTCTCGCGATCGTAATCGCTATCGGTATTATCAATCTCGCGACGAATCTGGGCCACGCGGCCTTCGATCGCGTCTTTCTTGCCCGCACCACCAATAATGACGGTGTTTTCGCTAGTGATGTGAACCTTCTTGCAACGTCCTAAATCGCTAAGCTTAACCGACTCAAGGTCGATTCCAAGATCCTTGAAGATCGGCTTGGCATTGGTTAGGGCCGCGATGTCCCCGAGAATCGCCTTGCGTCGATCACCGTATCCAGGCGCCTTGACCGCAACCACGCTAAGAATGCCTCGCATCTTGTTGATAACGAGAGTCGCAAGAGCATCACCATCGACGTCTTCGGCAAGAATCAACAATGGCTTCTTGGCCTTGCTGATCGCTTCCAACAGAGGAATCAGCTTTTTGTTGTTGCTGATCTTTTCTTCGTGAATCAACAGATAACAGTCTTCGAGCTCAACTGATACTTGATCTTGATTGGTCACAAAGTGAGGCGAGAGGAAGCCACGATCAAACTGCATACCTTCAACCACTTCGACCGTGGTCTCGCTGCCGCGACCTTCTTCGACAGCGATCACGCCATCCTTGCCAACTCTTAGAAACGCTTCAGCGAGCACATCGCCGATGGCAGGATCGTTGTTGCCAGCAATCGTAGCAACTTGCTTGATTTCTTTCTTGCTCTTGGCATCGATCGGAATCGCAACCTTGTCGATTTCTGCCTTTACGGCCTCAACAGCCTTGGCAATGCCTCGCGAGAGAGCCATTGGGTCGGCCCCGGCGGCAATCATCTTGAGACCTTCACGGAAAATCGCTTCTGCCAGTACGGTTGCGGTCGTAGTTCCATCGCCTGCAACGTCATTCGTCTTGCTTGCGGCTTCCTTGACCAGTTGAGCGCCTAGATTTTCGAACGGGTCGTCCAGTTCGATCTCTTCTGCGACCGTGACACCGTCCTTGGTGATTTTTGGCGAACCCCAGCCCTTGTCGAGAACGGCGTTGCGTCCTCGGGGGCCCAATGTGCTGCGAACTGCTCGTGCGAGCTTGGAAACGCCAGCCAATAGCGGCTGTCTCGCTTCGTCATCAAAAACCATCTGTTTTGCCACGTTGAACTCCTTGCGATGAGTCGGTAACCACCAACGAACGTAAATCTGTCTCTCAGCAGGTGCAGGCTCCCCGCACCCGATTGAATCGTTATTCAAATCCCGCCAGAAAACGAAATGAGCCATAATTGGCAGTCACCGGCAGGATAAACTCTGCGAGAGCAAGCGGCGTGCCATGACGGAATTTTATTTTGCAAGTCTTATTAGAGAAAGGACTTGCGTCTTTTTGGGCAATTCGAAAGGAGGCAAAACTGTCAAATTATCAGGCCAAACCTAGCCAGCCTCTCCATCATTCTTTGGCCTGAAACTGCATGGTGTACGCCTTGTTTACGGAGGATTTGCCGGCGTCGATCATCTTTAATGATACGAGTGTGTCGGACAACTCGGTCCAACGCTCGGGCGTCATCAAGCCGATCGAAGAATCATCGCCAGCAGCGGAGGTTCGGCAAAGCGGTTTGAGCGCTTCCACGCCAAACTCGAGCGCGTTCTTCTCCAAGCCTTGCTTGTTTTTGGACAAGATGACCTCATTGGATTCCGCAGGCGAGGCCAAGTATTGTTTCCAGCCTTCGATGCTCGCTTGCGTCATACGTTTGCAGACATCCTGGTTCTTGCCGATATAGTCCTCGGTTGAGATTAGCACGCTGCAGTATGGGTTGTAACCAATCTCCGACATCATCAATTCCGTAACCTCAACGCCTTTTTGACGCGCCATGAAGGGTTCGCTGAAATTGTAACCCTGAGTCGCAAACCCAGGGCCCGCGACCAATTGATCGACTGTTCCAAAGAATGGCACAACCTCAACGCCTTCCGTCAGAAACCCTTTGCATTTTAAGAAAGGGACATACGGTCTAGTCTTGTCGATTTGTAACTTGATGTTCTTGATTTCCGCAAACGACGTGATGCCTGAATCCTTGCGCACCATAATGCATCTTGGTCCATTTTGAATCGGTGCCATCAAAGCCACTAATGGCACGTCCTGACTTCGCGCCACGAGCACATCGTCCGCATTGCCGACCCCAAACTGAATGCGTCCTAACGTCAATTCCTGTGGAACCAATGTCGTTTTTCCACCCGGACGGATTTCGACTTCGAGGCCAAACTTTTCATAAATGCCGTGAACTTGGGCAGCGTAGAAACCGCCATGCTCTGCTTCGGGATACCAATTGAGTAACAGCGACACCTTGGTCAAAGCGGCGGGCTTTGTTGAACTGGCTTTGGCATCCGAAATGACTTGCGCAGCCGTTTCAGATTGCTCTTTCGTCAATGTTTGGCCAGCGATCGTCTTGCCTTGCCCTTGCGCGCCTTGAGGCTGCTTGGGTGCGTCGCATGCGACGAATACGGATAAGCACGCAAAGGACAACGGAAACAGGAGTTTATCAAACATAATCTCGTTTGAGTTTGAGGGGGATTTCAACAGAAACTACGATATATTGTAGCGTCCCGGGCAAGCTGGGAAACAACTAAATTTCATGCTAGGAATCCCAAAATGGGAAACGACCAAAACATACCAGCCGCTTCGTCCCCAAAAGAGTCTTGCATGCGTTCCTTCTCAAGATGGCTGGCCGTCGTTTGCATATCAATATTGGGATTGGTCTTGTTTCTGCCGACCATGCTTGGTTCAAAATGGATTTATGACCCATTGCTCAAACGCCTAGCTCAGGATGATTTCGAGCTTGGGATCGACTCCGTCAAACTCAGTTGGTTTTCACCTCTTGAGTTTCAAGGGATCACCGTTCGACAAACCATTCCGCCTGCCACCGAACCAAGTAGCGCGTCGTCGTCGACACCGTTGCCTTCTGCACCTTTGGTTTCCATTCGTTCCATTCAAAGCAATCGAGGTTTGTTCGGATATCTTCTGAACGGCCGCAATCTAGGGCGCATTCAAATCAACGAACCACAGCTTGGCATCGCCCTTCTAGAAGATGGTTCCAACGTCGAGCGACTCATTCAAGCCATTGATAATTCGCAACCGAAACCGAAAGAACCGAAAGAGAAGTCGCAACCCAAGCTCGATCTCGACATCGCCATTCGAGGACTGAGCGTTCAAGTCGAGCCGTCGGGAGGAGGCAAAAGCATTCAAGTCGTCCCGCCTTTGAACGCAGATATCTCCTACCGAGCAAACAATGTCGAGCCACAAGTGATCGTCGGGCCAACCCAGCTACTAGACCAAGCGGAACTTACGCCAGAATTGATTCGACTCGGGCTAGGATTGGCCATACCTCTCCTGTCTAAATCGGCATGGTTTGATGGTCGTGTGTCTCTTGCGACCCAGGAGATCCGCATCCCTTTGGATCGTGCCGTTCAATCGACCGGAGAGGCTGTTTTGACATTGCATCAAGTGCGAAGTGGCCCGTCCGAACCGCTCATTATCGGTGCGCTGGATGCATTTGCAAACCTTCGAGGCAAAGAGCCCAGTCATGAGCTCGTTTTTGTCGACGGCTCGCAAGTGACCGTCAAAGTGGCCAACGAACGCGTCTTTCATTCAGGCTTAAACGCAGGCTTACCCAAGCTCGATCAACGGCTACAAATTTCAACCGAAGGTTACGTAGGACTGTCTGATCGATCTTTGGATTTGAAAGTGGAGATCCCAATCCCATTGGAACAATTGGCACGCCGCGAATCGGTCCAACGCATCGGTGTACCTCGTCTAAACCTGCCGATAGGTGGAACACTCGATCATCCCGAAGTCAAATGGGACGCCATGCGAGGAGAATCCGCCACGCTTCTCGCGGTCATCGCTGGCACGCTTAAAAATGAAGCCCCAATGACGAGTACGATCGTAGATGTGATTGGCAGCGTAACCGAAGGGCAAGCCGATCAAGCCATCGAAGCAGCGGCAAGTTTCGTTCGCATGCTTCGCGAAAGAAGATCGCAGAACAACGCCGACGCCAACCCTCCATCCGATCCAAAAACGCCTTCAGATGAAAAGGAGTCGGAGTTGGAAAGAAGAATGCCATTGCGCGACGCATTGCGGAGAGCGCTGAAACGCGACTAGTGCTTTGTCCAACTTAGATTTTGGGGTTGGCGAAAAATTGTAGAACGATTGTCCTCAATCGTTTTGCAAGCAATTGAGGACGATTGCTCTACTCTTCAACCCCCATTTTTAATCTGGACAGAACACTAGTGCGGATGATTCGCGCGGAAAATAATGGTCAGCCGAAGGGCCCTGGCACCACGCAGGTGCGACCTATCTCAAATCAGTTCCGGCTAGAGTGGCAAGCTTTTACTCAGCGATTAACGAGGCCGGTTCGAGTAAATGGAAGTAATGACCATGGTCTGAGGTGATCACGACCAAGCTGTCATCCCATGCATTGCGGCTTTCGATCCAACGAAAGATCTTTTCTACAGCCGCTTCTCCGCTGAAAACAGCACCAATCGAACTATCGATGTTGTTGGCGTGATTCGCCCAGTCTACATCTCCGGCTTCGACCATCAACCAAAAGCCCTGTTCATCAACCTGAAGCACTTCAATCGCGGCTTCGGTCATTTCGGCAAGTGTTGGATTCTCGTCAATGTCGGCCTTGGTGTAGACTTCCGGGTTTTCTTTCATGTCCACGACCGGCTTGAAATCTCCGTTCGCGGTTTGAAAAGGCAGATGGCCCGTCTTTGCTCCAAAGAAACCCAGCAGACGTTTTTTGTTCTGAGCAGCCGACTTAGCCGCATCTGCTAATACTTTGGCGCCGGATAACCCGCTGGTGCGTTGGGCAACGATGTACTTTCCGGCCCCACCGGCAGTTTTGAATGTATTGACATCGACTTTCACGCGATCTTCGTCCGTCAAATAGCGATTGCCTGGGATAAAGTTTTCGCCTTGGCCCTTGGAGCTTTCGGTGGTCTCACCGTATCCGCATCCGATAACCACATCGAGACCTGGAGATGGATTTGTTTTGCGGGCGACGCTCGGCAGACCTAGCATATCGCGGGTCAGGTCTTGATAATCGTCGCGGCTCACGTTGGCCGAGTACGCGGCTGCCGGAGTCGCATGGCTGATCGGAACGCTCGTGATCGCACCGACAGCGAAGCCTTTCTCGCGCTGAACCCACTGAGCGATTGTCTCAACGGGCTTGAGGTTATGGTCTAGGTTGACAGCCCCATTGATCGTTTTGATGCCAGCGGTCAGGGATGTGGCTGACGACGAAGAGTCGGTGTACGCATGCGGTGAAATTTTCGAACGACCGATTGGGTAATCGATATCGGTTTCTGTTTGCCAAGGGGCCGAACCTGCGAACCGCGAATCAAAGCCACCGAACTTGTTGACTGGATTGGTGTTTTGTTGAGCATCGACGTCCGTTTCGACTTCATCGCCATACGGGGACGTTACGATATAGCCATAGTCGCTTGGGCAACGATCGTAATCTTGAAAGATCAAACCGGTTCCTTTTCCCTCGGTGTAGGCTACGCGACCGGTCTTGTAGACGGCGGCTGCCTGAGTGGACTGCCAGTCCATTCCATCAAAAACAACTAGAAAAACATACTTTTTGCCTTGTTGTTCGATGGCTTTACGCTGGAGTCGGTAAACGTCTGTTTGGTCCGCGTATGGGGCGTCGGCGCGAAGCGTATTGGTTGGCATTCGACCGTAGAGTTTTTCGAGTTTGGCGGCATCTCGGTAGACGCTCCCTTCGTTCATATATTCGGCAAAAGAACCACCAAAAACATAAACGGGTATAAGGCGATTCGAATGGTTGGTCCAAGAGCTGTAACTGCTCGGTCGCGTGCCCCAATACCCCCATGAAGCGGTTTTTTCGTTGATGGCCGTCTCTTGCTTGCGTGCGACGCTATCCGTCGCGACGTCCGTAGGTAGTCCAGAAAGCGGGCGAGGCCGCTTGTCTTGAGCCACCGAGTTGGCTGGATTGCCGAGCGAAATCATAACTAAGTAAACAAAAAAGGCGGGAGCAGTTGGAAATCGCATCAATAAATTCGAATGGGAAAAGGTCGTTGTGGGCAAGCGTTGCGTTGGAACACATCCAATGGGATGCATTACGAAGGGTCGATTGTACAAAAAAACTGCTCCACCAACACTGCTCCACCGCCCCTCGCCCACCTATTTATTTACATCTTTTGTTTCGTTTTCGTGCTCGTGCTCAAAGCCATGGTGCTAGGAGTGCACAATGGTGCTCGGAGTAGCATGGAGCGCCGCCGTCGCGATTCTTGCAACGCCGAGCCTCGTACATCGAAGAACGACGGCTTCGTTTAAACCAGGGTGCAAAAGGAATCTTGTGAATTCAGGCTTTTGGTTGTAAGGGCTAGTCATTAGTTGCATAACCTGCGATAACAGTTTCGAAGCGTAATTTCGAAATATTCGACGAAAATTGAATACTCAAACCATGAATGAAATGACTCCGCCAGACGACACACTCAGCGTGGATGAAAAGGTGGAGCTTTGTCAACAAATAG
The DNA here is from genome assembly GCA_945870455.1 of Pirellula staleyi DSM 6068. Classification (GTDB taxonomy): domain Bacteria; phylum Planctomycetota; class Planctomycetia; order Pirellulales; family Pirellulaceae; genus JBKCUI01. Next base: position 14,985 of record CAMBSL010000120.1, read on the forward strand.
TCAAATATCAATTCCAAAACCGGGGAACGCTTCTCTCTGCACTGACCCACTCGAGCGTGGCCACGACTCGAACCGAATCCAACGAGCGAATGGAGTTTCTCGGCGACTCGATTTTGGGAATGGTTGTGTGCGAGCGACTATTTCGGTCGTACCCCGAATATTTGGAAGGCGAACTAACGAAAATCAAGTCGGTCGTGGTTTCGCGCAGAGTTTGTGCCAAAATTTCACGACAACTCGGTCTCGATACCTGCCTGATCGTTGGCCGAGGGATGTTGCGGACGGGCATGCCCAGGTCGCTGCTCAGCGATGTTTTTGAAGCGATTGTCGCAGCAATTTTTCTTGACGGAGGATACGCCGCGGCAACCAATTTTGTTCTAGAGCAAATGGAGCCGGAGATACGTTTGGCCGCCGATGGCCATGGCGGCGGCAACTACAAATCGCTCCTACAGCAGCTTGCGCAACGCGATCTCAAAGGAACGCCCGTGTATCGGCTCGTCGGCGAGAGCGGACCAGATCACAGCAAGCACTTTCAAATCGTTGCGGAAATCTCGGGTCGTCGTTACGCGCCAGCCTGGGGCCGCAACAAAAAAGAAGCAGAACAACGCGCCGCCGGAAACGCACTTTGTCAGCTCCGCGGCGAGGAACCTCCCTACACCGCTATGTAGTTGCACTCACCCATCCTGGCGGAGTGAAACTTACCCATTCTGGCGAAGTGAAATCGAGTAGAGCAGAACGATCGAACCGCCCGCCAAGAGCGACCAAGGGAACGACTCTGAGGGTTTGAAAACGCGATCGGCTGTTTGCTGAGTCGGTGCGGAAAAAAGGCTGCCCGCTTGCTGCGCCATGTTTGCCGATGGGTCATCCAAGACGCCAGCCGCAAGCAGTGCACTGTCGATCAGCAAGCACTCGATGCCAATGATAATAAGGACGATGCCAATCGCACAAAAAAATGCTCGCCACATAAGATTAAGACGAATGAGAATTCGTACACCCAAAGAGGGAATTTAGGAACTAAACCGACCACACTTACGGTTTTCGGCGTTTCCCTCCGTGACTGAACATTTCATCGCGTGGATTTGCGAAATCTTTTTGAATGGGGACTGAATGTCGACTTCAGTCAAAAGAATTCTCACAGGCAGCTTAATCGTCTTAATCGGACAAATCTCGAAGATCCGCTTCTTAATTCAGTCATTGGTAGCTGTCCATTTTACGGGATGGCGACCTGCTAGCCACTAAAAGGCACAAAGTCCACAAAAAGTTTGAAAGTTCGATTCAACAGATTATCCGGTTTGTGGCTTTTGTGATTTATTGTGGCTAGGAAAAATGGTAAGGTGCGTGAGGGTTATACGTCGCATTGTCAGTGGCAACGTTCACAATCGCGCAATTCGATTTAGAATACCATGAAGGATGTACCCTTATAAATTCCGATTGCGTGGTACACTGCCAAGAAGGTTGCAATCTGCGATACGACCTTCACTCCCAGTTCCTCTTGATCGAAAGCCTCGACGAAATGAAGTACGACGCGCAGACAGTGAAATCGTATCGCGTCAAATCGCCGCGTTTCCAGTTCCGTCTGCTCATTCTATTTGTATTAATGGCTATTTCATTCGACGCATTTACAGTTGTTCGAGCTGGAGCACAGGGCCTGTGGATAGCAATCAGTATGTCCGCATTCTGTTTTTGGGTTCTTCGCCAATTTTAGTGGCTAGGTGTGAAAACGCGGCGGATTCGATATCCTTTTGGGATGAACGAATTAACCACTGAACATTATCGTGCACTACTGGGCCTGGACGCAAACTGGAAAGTTACGAGCGTCGAGTTTTTACCGAAAC
>CAMBSL010000121.1 GCA_945870455.1 Pirellula staleyi DSM 6068
AATTTTCCGACAAAAAAAATGTGAAGTGGAAAACCAAGATTCCTGGACGCGGATCGGGCTCGCCAGTCGTATGGGAACAGCAAGTCTTCGTGGTTACAGCGGTTCCGACCAAGCAAAACGAATTTGGTTTTCATTTGATGTGTTTTGATCGGCAAACTGGAAAGCCGCTGTGGGATCAGACGGCTGTCGAAGCGGCACCCCACCAGAAAACGCATCAAACAAACAACTTCTCGTCCGCATCACCATGCACCGATGGGGAACATGTCTACGCTCACTTCGGGTCTCGCGGATTGTTTTGCTATACCTTGGACGGCAAACTGGTTTGGGAGAGAAATTTCGGACAAATGAAAACTCGCAACGATTTTGGTGAAGGGAGTTCACCGACACTTGTGGGAAATACGATTTTGGTGCCGTGGGATCATGACGGTCCATCTCTTTTGGTTGCGTTAGACAAAAAAACGGGCAAAACGATTTGGGAGACAAAACGCGATGAACCAACGTGTTGGGCGACGCCGCTGGTGGTTGACAACGCAGGTAAAAAACAAGTGGTCATGAACGGTCAAAACTGCGCTCGATCGTATGACCTGGAGACGGGCAAAGAACTTTGGCGATGCGGCATGAAGTCCGAACGGCCTTGCTCGTCGGCAGCTGGGGGTGACGGACTCGTGTTCGTCGGAGGGGGACATAAAGGCGATTTCCTCGGAGCGTTTCGACTCGATGGGTCGGGTGACATCGCTGGAACAAAGAGCGTGGCTTGGTCGCTGGATCGCGACACTCCGGATGTCGCGTCCCCCATTTTGTCGAATGGCCGACTCTACTTCTACAAGGGCAAAACCGGACAACTTTCCTGTCTCGACGCTGCAACGGGCAAGCCCTATTACATGGCCAGCCGAGTTCCTGGAATGAAGAGCACGTATGCATCGCCTTTTGTAGCTGGCGGGCATATCTATTTGACAGACCGCGATGGCACGATCGTGGTGATCTCGGACTCGAAGGAACTGAAAATCGTGGCCACCAACAAAATGGGGGAGACAGTCGATGCGACTCCAGCGCCCGTCGACAACGAGCTTTTCATTCGCGGCGAAGAGCATTTGTTTTGTTTGAGCTCGAAACGCTAGGTCGAGTGCCGTTCTCATGTTAGGTCATTCTTGCCGAGAATGACTTTGCACTGCGGATACGCAGGCGGAGCGACTTGCTACATTGACTTTGACTGGCGGAGCGGTTGCTTGGCGGGCTTGCATTTCCACGCTACAATGATCAGAGTGTGATCTGAATTCCCCTTCAGCAGACTCCCGCCTCGCCTATGTTCGGCTTTCACGCACTTCATTCCCATTGGAAAATATTGATGTTACTCAGACCCTGTCTCTTAATGCTTTCCAGCATCGCATGCGTTGCCCTGTTTTTTGATTCCGTGGCGTTAAATGCTGCCGAACCGGCGCCTACGAAACGTATCGTTTTTATTGCAGGCGGTAGGAGCCATGACTTTGGTTCACACGAACATTATGCAGGTTGCCGCATTTTGGCGGATACGATTCAGCGGACCGATCCAAACGCAAAATGCGAAGTCATCCAGAACGGCTGGCCTGCCGACGACTCGATGCTTGATTCAGCCGATACGATTGTGATCTATTCGGACGGTGGAGGGGGCCATCCGTCGCTAGCCCATTTGGACCGTTTGAAGAAACAAATGGATCGAGGAGCGGGTTTCGTTTGTATCCACTACGCGGTCGAAGTGCCCGCAGAACGCGGCGGCAAAGAGTTTCTAAGTTGGTTGGGCGGATATTTCGAAGCCAACTGGTCTGTCAATCCGCACTGGGATGCTAAGTTTGCAACACTCCCGACGCACCCAATCACTTCTGGCGTAAAACCATTTGAAACACGCGATGAATGGTATTTCCATATGAGGTTTCCTGACGGCATGAAGGGTGTAACGCCGATCTTGTCTGCTGTCCCTCCCGCTCAAACCATGGACCGACCCGACGGTGCACATAGTGGTAACCCCACGGTTCGGAAAGCCGTTGCAAGGGGTGACATGCAGCATGTGGCTTGGGCAACCGAACGTCCAGATGGAGGTAGGTCGTTCGGATTTACCGGCGGGCACTTTCATTGGAACTGGGGCCGGACCGAACCCACCAAGCTTGTTGCCAATGCAATTCTCTGGTCGGCACACTTGCCCGTTCCACTATCTGGGGCGGTCGTAGAACCCAAGTCGGTCGAACAGCTCAAAGAAAATCAAGACGAAGCGATTCCTAAGAATTTCGACCCGGAACAGATTGCAAAGTCTTTTCAACTCATCTCAGCGAATGCAAATCCAAAGGGTAATCCCACTCCGGCTGCCAAACCCACGACGACAGCCAAAGGAAAGACGCTCTTTTCCTCGCAAACGATCAACGAGAAAACGTCAAGACACCAAATCGATGTCGATGTGGATGTAGCGGGCGTAAAGAAGCTCTATCTGATCGTGACTCCCGGAGCAGACGGATTTGGGTTTGATTGGGCGGACTGGGTTGAGCCCAAGCTTGTTGGCAAGCAAGGTGAAAAATCACTGCTCGACCTCGAATGGTTCGAAGCCTCCGCCGAATATGGCAAAGTCTCCAAAAATGCGAACGCCGAAGGTGGACCGCTTCAAGTTCGAAATCAGGCCGTAAAAGGGATAGGCACACATGCCTACAGCGTTATCGGCTACGACTTGCCAGCCGGCTACGATCGTTTCCAGGTGACATGCGCATTGGATAACAACGGCGTATCCCGAGGAGCTGCAACCGTTCGATTCCACATTGCAGCCGAAGGGATTCCAGAGGGGCTAAACAATTGGGGTGCCAGCCCTGCTAGCCCTGGCACGGGTCAGGAACACACTAGCCAAAATGCAGTCGCCGGTCTTGTTGTTGCCGATGGACTGCAAGCGTCGTTGGCTGCCTCCGAGCCCTTGCTCAAGAGTCTGACGAATATCGATATCGATCATAAAGGTCGAATCTGGGTCTGCGAAGTGGTCAACTATCGCAAACACAAAAACGATCGAGCCGAAGGGGATCGAATCCTGATCCTGGAAGATACAGATCAAGATGGGGTAGTGGATAGCTCGAAAGTCTTCTATCAAGGACGCGATATCGACTCTGCGTTGGGGCTGTGTGTGCTTGGCAATCGCGTGTTGGTGAGTGCTGCTCCCTATGTGTGGGAATTTATCGACGAAAACGGCGACGATGTGCCGGACTCCAAGCGAGCCATTCTGACCAATACCGGCGATCCGCAACACGACCACTCCGTCCATTCGTTTGTGTTTGGACCGGATGGAAAAATGCTTTTCAATTTTGGAAACACGGGCCACCGACTTTGCGATGCAAACGGTAAACCCATCCAAGACCGATGGGGCCGCGATATCAACGACTCAGGGAAACCCTATCGGCAAGGAATGGTTTTTCGATGCAACGAAGATTTAAGCGACATGGAAGTCCTGGGCAATAACTTCCGAAACAACTATGAAATTTCGGTAGACTCCTTCGGAACACTGTGGCAGTCGGACAATGACGATGATGGTAACCGAGCAACTCGCATCAATTTCGTAATGGAATTTGGTAACTACGGTTACACGGATGAAATGAATGGGGCAGGCTGGCAAGCGGAACGCGCCAACAGGGAATCCGAAATCCCGAACCGCCATTGGCACCTCAACGACCCAGGAGTCGTTCCGAACGTTTTGATAACAGGAGCTGGTTCGCCGACTGGCATCACGGTTTACGAAGGAAATCTCTTGCCCGAAAAATTCCGGAATCAAGTTATCCACTGCGACGCGGGCCCAAATGTGGTTCGCGCCTATGTGACCCAACCGGATGGCGCAGGCTATTCGGCGAAAATTGAAAACATCGCCGTCGGCGAATTTGATCGTTGGTTTCGACCAGCCGATGTCTGCGTGGCACCGGACGGGTCCCTGTTTGTATCCGATTGGTATGATCCAGGCGTGGGTGGCCACAACATGGAAGACATGGAGCGCGGTCGACTTTTCCGAATTGCACCGCCAGGCACGAAATACATCGTTCCGAAAATCGAATTGACAACAGCGGCTGGGGCCGTCGACGCGTTGCGTAGCCCGAACAACTCAACGCGATACATGGCATACAAATCAATTCTAACGATGGGTAGCAATGCAACGAGCGAATTGAATAAACTCGCAACGGATGCCAACCCACGAATGCAAGCACGCGCTCTGTGGCTGCTAAGCAAAATCAGCGACGCCAAGCAAGTCGTACAACAAGCGGCCCGCGATTCTGATCCCGATGTTCGGCTAACTGGTATTCGTATCGCCAGGCAAGCCAATCTTGCAACCAAGGATTACATCCCGCCGTTGCTGAAGGATTCAAGTCCAGCGGTTCTACGCGAATTGGCCATCGCGTTGAGGGAAGACAAGTCGAGCGACATGCCTGGTTATTGGACCGCTCTGGCTGCAAAATACGATGGGGTCGATCGATGGTATCTCGAGGCGCTCGGCATTGCCGCGACAGATCGGTGGGACGAATGCTTGAGTGTTTGGAGTCAATCGACGAATGGCAATTTGGAAAGCAAAGCAAGTCAAAACATTGCTTGGAGAGCGCGTGGTCCGTCGGCTGCGAAAATGCAGGCGGCCATGTTGCGTAGTCCGAAACTGAATGACAGCGATATTCCGGCAATTTTCCGCGCCCTTGATTTCCAAGACGCTGAGAATCGTAACAAGGCCCTTCGAACACTGCTCGATTTGGCTAGCAAGAATTAGTGCATCGTCACAGCCCGATGGCGGGCTGTTGATTTAATAGTAGGACGGACTTCCTAGTCCGTCGAATTCTCCATTGACGGACTTGGAAGTCCGTCGTATCGCCCTTACCCAATAACGAATTCACTAAATCAACATCCCGCTAGCACCCGGTTTGCTCTCCACACAGACACATCAACAACCAACTCAAGCACTCTCCATCATCATGAAAAAGTCCATTCACCCACTTTGGTTTTCGCTCGGTATTGCAATTGCAATCCCTGTTGGTTATTCCTTGTCCGTCGCGGCCGAAGAATCAACCAGCGACCAATCGCGTAGGGACCGAATTGTCGTCGAAGCCCTCATGCGTCTCGACGACGTCGATGTCAACGCAGATCCAAAATTGTCCCAGGCGGTACATCGTTATTTGAATCAGCTTAACAACGACCCTAGCCAACTGAAGGTCATTCAAAAACTGAAGATCAGCGGACTATCCGACAAACTTGTCGATCTGGCTGTTTCTTGGGGAGCCAACACGCAGTCGGTGCAAGCCATGGATTTGGCGATCGACCAAGGTAGTTTGCCATCGCTGACAAATGCGTTAATGGCGAAAGTGCCCGACGAGCGAAGTTTAGCCATTGCGAAAGTGCTCACCCTCAGCAATCGCAAGGACGTTCATGAGGCGTTGCGTTCGTTGATTGAAAACGCGGATGTTTCCAAGGTAATCAAAGTGGATGCGGCGGTTGGACTCGCTCGCAACAAGGCCATGCACGGCAAGCTGATCGAGTTTGCCAAGTCGAACCAGTTGCCAGCCGACGCTCTGACGCTGATCGGTGCAACTCTTCGGAACTCGGAGGACGCGGCCATCAAGAGCGCGGCAAACGAGTTGTTTCCAGCCCTCAAGACATCGCAAACGCAACTTCCACCTTTGGAAATTCTGATCAAAAAGAACGGTAATGCAGCAAACGGCAAGGCGCTGTACAACGGCGTCGCTACATGCTCGCAATGCCACATGGTCGGCACAGAAGGCAAGAATGTGGGGCCTGGATTGACCGAGATCGGCAGCAAGCTTTCGAAGGATGCAATCTATGTTTCCATTTTGGCCCCGAGCGCCGGAATCAGTCACAACTACGAATCGTTTGCGGTACGAACGGACGACGACGAGACGATTATTGGACTGATGGTATCCGATACTGCGGAAAGCGTAACGATCAAGGATGCCAAGGGGATTGAACGAACGATTCCTCGAAAGAATCTTGAAGAGATCAAGAAACAGGAAAAGTCCCTGATGCCCGAGAACTTGCAAGAGACTATGAACGAGCAAGGCTTGGTCGATCTCGTCGAGTATTTGATGACGTTAAAGAAAAGTTAAGAGACGTCTAACTCGCTTCCCTATTGCGCCCGAGGCAAGTTGGATTGCCAATCAGGGTAAAGGTCGAAAGAGTGGTACGTGAGTCTGCGATCATCTGCTGAACGGCGACTCTCGGGCATTTCTCATCCTACTCGGGCGCGCACGATCACTCGGTGGAAATGCAATTGCACCTCCCGGTCAATTACGCGGCGAACCCCTTCAACCAAACAGGTTGGTTCGTTGTATTGCTGACCTTGAGCGATGATGTCTTCTAGTTTGCTGCCCGGTGGGACGGAAAACGTCGTTTGATTGATAGTCTGGTTGCCGGCATCCAATTCCGGCACGATGAAATGGCATGTTGCTCCAAACGTCAGCATTCTTGCAGCGAAAGCATCATGGTAAGGCTTCAAGCCACGAAAACTCGGAAGCAAACCATGGTGCAAGTTGATGATCCGCCCCCCCGCAAATTTCCAGCAAGTGTCGGGGGGCAACACACGCATATACCTTGCCAAGACGACATAGTCTGCGTTATAGCGATCAATCGTTCGCACCAACTCGTCATCATCGGCGGATCCGTCCTCGCGACCGATGTATTCAAAAGGAACACCAAACTCGTGGGCTAGTGATTCGCATTTTCTGCGGTTACCGATGACGACGGCTGGCGTTGCATGGATGAGACCATCTCGAACGGCTTGCAGGATCGCCCTGGGCGTATGCTCTAGCAATGTGGTGCAAATAGCTAAGTTCGGCTTGGAAGCATGTTCCTCTGGGCTCCAGACTCGAATCTCGAGCATTTTCTGCGACGCGATTTGCTTCATCGTCGTTCGAATCGGAATCAAATGCTCCTTGCCAATCTGAATGCGGCACATCATTGCGAAGACAGCCGCTTCGTCGTGGTCATACATTTGAATTTCTGCGATGTTGGCACCGCGAGAAGTGACATCGTGAATGATCGGGTCAGCTAGGCCAACGTTATCAGGTCCAACAGCAGTGATTACGATTTCCATTGTTCAGTCGATTGGAGGATGGAGGTACGGGTGGGATTTTGTGTTTTGCAAATACGATGCAATTCGGATCGTTTGCGCGTGGATGTCGACGATATCAACAATGGAATGAGCGTACCCGCCAGCCATCGCAATGGCGATAGGAATTCCTTGTGATCTCAAGGTTCGCAGAACCATTTCGTCGCGACTGGCTAAGCCTTGTTTCGTCAACTTCAGCCGGCCAAGCCGATCGCCCTGGAATGGGTCTGCACCCGCCAAATAGATCGCGAGATCAAATGGTCCGTTGGAAAGCACCTCTACCAAAGCTAGTCGGAGCGACGCTAAATATTCCTCGTCATCCGTACCGTCAGGCAGATCGATATCGAGATCGCTTGGGAATTTTCTGAGGGGGAAGTTCTTAGCACCATGAATAGAAAAAGTAAAAGTATTCGGATTTCCGGCCAAGATTTGAGCCGTCCCATTCCCCTGATGCACGTCGCAATCGATGACTACCCCGCGTTCGATCGCACCTTGGCCTAGCAATGTCAACAAGGCAATCGCCGCATCGTTAAAAACGCAGAATCCCTCACCGGCGTCGCGCATGGCATGGTGGGTACCGCCGGCCATGTTGACAGCAATCCCTTCCAAGAGTGCATGAGTTGCAGCGGCAAGCGTTGCACCGCTGCTTCGCCGCGAGCGTTCGACCATTTCCAGAGTCCAAGGAAATCCAATGCGTTTGATTTCACCCTCGGTCAATTTTCCGTTGATAACCCGCTCGACGTACTCGGAACTATGCGCCAAGCATAACTGCTCGAAGGTGGCCGCATTGGGAATGAGCAGTACGTCATCGGCATGAAATGGATCGCCGACTATCCTATCCCGCAACAGCCGATACTTGGCCATGGGAAAGCGGTGTCCCAAAGGGAGCGGCAGCTCAAAATGATCTGTATAGAAGAGTTTCACTTGGCTCGCCAATTGTCCAATATCTGGGCTAAACCAATCCGCAATTGATTGAGGTCCGACACGTTTTGCAGCACATCCGTCGCCTTTTTTTTCTTGTCAGATAGGCTCATTTGAGCGGATTCGCGACTCCGAAATTCCTCGGCGGACCAACCGCGGCGCATAGCCCATGCTTGTCGCAATTCGTCTGGTGCGTCCACGTAAATAACTTTGTCGCAAAAGGGCAACCAGCCACCTTCGATCAGCAGTGGAGCATCCAGCACGATGGTGTTGACGCTTGGCAGAGTTTGCATGGATTCGAGTTGCGATTTTGCGATTTCGCGGATTCGCGGATGAACGATGGATTCGAGTAACTTTCGCCGCTGTGACGCATTGGAGTCGATTTGATTTCCGAAAACCAACGCTCCTAGTTTCTTGCGATCGATCGTTGGCTGGCTGCTCGCTGTACCGGCTGACGAATCCGTCAGGATCCCAACACCAAACGCTTGAATGAGTGCCTCAACGATATCAGGCAAACGGAGAACATCGTGCGCGATTTTGTCTGCTGAGATGACGCTTGCACCCATCTCGCCGAGCATTTGCGTGACTTGGCTCTTGCCGCATGCGACGCCACCTATAATTCCAACCACAATCGGTTTTTTTTGCGGCTGTTCGTTCATAGCAACTCGCAAGCGGCCCAGTTCGCCCCATGCTTGACATCAACCTTGAGGGGAACGCTGAGCGGCATCACCGTTGTCATGATGTCGCGAACCACACTTGCCAAACGGCTTACATACTCATTTTGCACTTCAAAGATCAATTCATCATGAATTTGGAGCAGCATCCTAGCAGGCCAGTCCAAGGAGTTGAGTTCTTTGTTCAATGCGATCATAGCGAGTTTGATCATGTCAGCTGCCGAGCCTTGGATCACGGTATTGATAGCCATTCGCTCGGGCTCAAGCAACTGTTTTTTCTTGGGGTCGGGCAACGATTCGTAATCGCGTATTCCGCGAAGGAATCGCTTTCGCCCCGACATCGTAGAAACATAACCTTGCCGTCGACAGGCCATCAGAGTGGTCGCGATAAATTCTTTTACGCCTGGGTATTTTTCAAAGTACGCATCGATAAACATGCCAGCTTCCGTTCTGGAAATACCAAGTGCTTTGGCAAGGCCGAATGGACTTTGACCATAGAGGATTCCAAAGCTGACCGCCTTGGCGCTTCGCCTCATTTCGCTGGTTACTTGTCTTGGGTCGACACCGTTGACTTGCGCAGCGACGCTGGTGTGGATGTCGATATCATTTTGAAAGGCATGTTCGAGCGATGCATCACAACAGTAATGCGCCAACACACGCAATTCAATTTGCGAATAGTCCGCTGTCATCAATGACCAGCCAGATTCACGAGGCAAGAACGCCGACCGAATGGATCGCCCTTCGGGAGTCCGAACCGGGATGTTTTGCAAGTTGGGTTCGATGCTGCTCAATCGCCCCGTTGCCGCGATGTCTTGGCGAAACGACGTATGAACGCGTCCCGTATTTGGGCTGATCAATCGCGGCAGGGATTCGACGTAGGTGTTGATCAGTTTGGTAAGCTGTCGATACTCCACGATCTTCGCGGGGAGTGGGTGTTCAGCGGCAAGTTCTTCCAATACTTCCGCGTCGGTGCTTGGGCCGGTCTTGGTCTTCTTGACGACTCGTAGCCCGAGTTTTTCGAATAGGATGTGGGCCAATTGCTTTGGACTATCTGGATTGAACTCCTCCTCGGCCATTTCCATGATGTGCGACCGAATCGAGTCTGCTTGCTGTTGAAACTCGCTTCCAAGTTGTTTCAGCCGAGATGGGTCGACTCGAATTCCTTCGGTTTCCATGTCGGCAAGGACACCGATGAGAGGTATTTCCAGTTGATGCATGACGTCGAGGAGTTGCTCCTCTTGGAGTCGTTCCGTCATAGGTGCAATCAACCGGAATGGCACGTCGACATCTTCGCATGCATAGGTCGAAACGCTTGCAACCGAAACACGATCCATGGTGATTTGATCTCTCCCGTTGCCGATCAATGATCCAATTGGAATATTGGTATGGCCAAGCCACCGTTTCGCAATATCGACCAGGTCGTGATTACGGCCACCCGCGTCGAGCAGATAATCCGCCACCATCGTATCGAAGCCGATGTTTGCAATTGGCATTCCATGTGACCGCAACACGATGGCATCGTACTTGATGTTCTGGCCTACAAAAGTCTTGTCTGAGTTGGCAAGCAAAGGAGCGATGGCATCGCGAACGGCAGCCAGTTCGAGGTGTTCCTCACCGGCTGGTCCTGATACTGCAATGTAAGCGGCTTGGCCTTCGGCCCACGAAAGACTGATACCGACCAGCTCCGCATCTCGCGGGCGGGTGGAGGTCGTTTCGGTATCAATAGCGATGGTGGTAGCAAGGGTGAGATGGCTCATGAGTTCGCTGAGTTGGTCTTGCGTCCGAACCGTGCAGTAACCATTTGTTGGCAATTTGAAAGGTGGTTCTGGCGCGATGTCTTTGAGTAGTGCGACGAAAGACTCGGAGAGTTTTCGAAAACCAAGTTCGCGGAACAAATCCATAGCCTGTTGTCGATCGAAACTACCTGGACGCATTTGTGACCAAGGAATATCGATCGGGCAATCTCGCCTGAGTCGAACGAGATCGCGGCTCATCAAAGCCAATTCGCGATTATTTCGTAAATTCTCTTTGCGTTTTTCGCCGGCTATTTGATCGATATTGTCGAGCACTTCATCGAGCGTATTGAACTGGTCGAGCAACTGCTGTGCAGCTTTCGGTCCGATAAGTGGCACCCCAGGTACGTTGTCCGATGAGTCGCCAACTAGCGATTGAAAATCAACCACTTGATCTGGCCGAATCCCCCAGATTTTTTTCAGTTCCGCTTCGCCAAAAAGTTCGTTTTTGCGAACGTTGAGCATTTGGACTTGGTCCGAGAGAAGTTGTCGGCAATCTTTGTCGCTTGTCACCAACAAAACGCGAGCGCCTTGCTGTTCGGCTTGGTATGCCAACGTGGCAATGATATCGTCGGCTTCGAAACCGGGAGCAGATACCTTGGGAATAGCGAGTGTATCGAGACATCGGTGGATCATGGGAATCTGATCGCGCAATGCATCGGGCATCGGTTCACGATTGGCTTTGTACTGATCGTACAGTTCGTTTCGGAAAGTTGTTCCGGAAAAATCAAACGTGCAGACCAAGAAATTGGGTTTCCACTGTTCCAGTAAATTTGCGATGTCGCGAAGGAATCCATGGGCTGCACCGACTTCGACCCCTTGCGGACTCGTCATCGCGGGCAACGCATGGAAGACTTGGTAGATGAGCGAATGGGAGTCGACGAGAATGACTAAATCGCCCGTCACTGGAAAAGGATGATTATGGCGAGCGGCTGCATTGGTTGCACTGGATGAGTCGTTGTGTTGGGGGTCGCCCGCGCTATTGCTCTCAAGGGATGATGATGGGAGCCGATCCTCTTTAGCAGCTATTTCGGCCACGGGTTCGGCTACGGGTTCGGCGGGGAACAAATCCTCGAATCCAACCAGCATGGGATGATTCTTTGCCGCACGCTTTGCCATTCAAAATTCGTTCCCGTGATACTAGTCGTTGAGTTTGGATTCGGATTTTACGGAAAAGGACATACTCTGCCAACCGCCATTGACCGCGATCGTTTGTCCATTGATGAACGCACCGTCCCCTAAGCTTACCGAAGCAACGACGCGAGCGATATCCTGGGGCGTTCCCCAACGGCCTAGCATCGATTCGCCCGTGGCGCGTTTTTGCCAATCGGACGAGGTCTGCGAGCCCCACTCGGTTTGAATCCATCCGGGCGCGATGCAATTGACGCGAATGCGAGGAGCAACGCTTTTCGCGAGGCTTTTTGAAAATGCTGCGACCGCAGCTTTGGTGGCTGCAAAGTACTGGCCGCTATCTCCCTCCATGCCATGTTCAGCCTGATCCCAGCCGATGTGAATCATGGATGGAAGCCTATCTGGATTGTGTGGATGTTCGAGCATCTTGGCTGCTACCATACGGCTCAAAATGATCGTTCCAACCACATCTGTCGCCCAAAGCAAAGCAAGTTTATCCGCAAACGAATGCCCGCGAGCCTCGCCGGTCAAAACGTCGGCACCGGCGGCATTAATCCAGGCGTCGACGTAGCCGAATCGTTCAAAGGCTGCATCGACAAACGATCGATTGGACTCAAGGTCGCGGATATCGGACACGACAGTCAAAAGTTCCATTTCACTTTTCGCGACATGCTGGATCTCCGAAACGGAGTGAGAAAGGCCGGCCAGATTTTGGCGGCAATGCAAGACGAGGCTTGCACCGCGACGAGCGAATTCGATCGCGATGGCTTTGCCGATCCCGCTCGATGCGCCCGTCACCACCGCAACGAATGAGTGTTCCATGTTATCTAATCCGCGCTTTCTAATCCGCAGCTTCGTTGGGGGGTGGTTCGTAGTTAAACTCTTGCCATTTGACTGCCTGTTCCATCGGTTCGATACGAAGTACCAGTGCACCGTTTTGAAAAACGCGAACCGTGCTACTCGATTGGCTAACGACGATTGCGATGGCTTTGGTGCGTTGCGTGATTGCCGCAGCGGCCCAGTGCCTTGAACCCAGTCCCTTGGAGAGCTGGAGGTTCTCGTGAAGCATTTCAATGATCTGGCGAGATCGTTCGGCCACACCATCGGCAGACACGACAAAAGCACCATCCATCTGCGCGATTTCTTTGATGTCCTCGCGAACGCGGGCGTCATGAAGATTCCGACCCTTGCGACTGTAACCTTTTAGTGGGTCAAATCCACTGTCTTTGCAGTGTTGGAGCACTTTGCGGGTATCGCCAACGACAAACATCGTGCCTACTTTTTTCCCTTCGCGGCCTTCGCGTCCGATTTGAACGGCAAGGTCGATGACAATTTTCAGATTGTTGAGCGGCACGGAGCTTTCGAGGCGTTGCAGATCCCGACTCGTGAAGCGACGCATACGTTCATCCAGTCGAATGATTGAGATCGAATCGATTCGATGGACTTCAAATCCGCAATAGACCGCTATGACGTCGCAATGGTTCGCCAGGAGTTCGTCCGCAACCGCTTCTAGGAGTGCATGCTGCAATCGTTCGAGAAGCGGTGAATCCTCTTTGTTGAGGACAAGCGGAATGAGGCCAAATTTGTCCGCGCCGGCAAGGTCCTCGATTCGATCTGCCGCAACCAGGATGCGTTTGATCTCGGCAGGGACAAGTTCGCGAAGCCGTTCCCAGTCCGTTGCGCTATCGAGCAAAACCAAAATGGCATCCGCTTTGACGGCACAAGCCAATTCACCAGCCGACTCGATTACGCTTGCAAATTCTCGCGTGAACTTCTGAACAGTCATTTTGCAGGAGATCCGCGATGTTGAGGAGTTCGGGGTAGGATGGATGTCAGCCGCATTCAATTGCCGTTGAGTGTAATTTCCCTGCGATTTTTCATCAATTGGGGGAGGTAAGATCTGTTTTGATGTTGCGAGCTATGGCTTGGCGGCTATACTTCGGTCCCCTCATCAGGGACAAAAGTCAACACTCAATAGTTCGATTCGTCGGTGATTTTAAGGTTAGATCATGTCCAAGTCTTGCGAAGTTTGCGGAAAAGTGGCGTCTGTAGGAAATAGTATTGAGACGCGTGGTAAGGCAAAGTATTTGGGCGGGGTCGGTACCAAGGTTACTGGTATCACCAAGCGAAGGTTCACACCAAATCTTCAAAACGTCAAGGTTTCGTTGCCGAATGGCCAAGTACGTTCGATTCGAGTGTGTGTTCAGTGCATTCGCAGCGGAAAGATTCGCAAGGCCGTTCGAGCCAAGCCATTTGCTCTTCCCTCTTAGTCTTGCTCTCCCCTCTTTGTTCCAACTGAGGTCCTTCGATGGCTTTGTCTGCCGAAGATGTGATTCGAGTCGCAAATCTCTCCAGGCTTTATTTGGCACCTGGAGAAATGGATGATCTCACAATAAAACTTGGCAAAATTGTCGAACTCGTTGATCAACTTTCTGAAGTTGATACCGAAAACGTCGAACCAATGGTTCACGCCTTTGATTTGCAAAATGTGCTTGCACCCGACGTATGTGGGCAGTCACTTGCTCGTACGGAAGTTCTTAAAAATGCACCTGCCTCGGATTCGGAGTGCTTCCGCGTCCCAGCGGTTCTCGGGTGATAGCCGTGTGGATGATCAGGTCGTTTCTCAACACTGATACTCCTCAACTCTCAAAGCTATGGTTGGATCACCACTCCGCCTCCCACAGCGACAGCACTTGCTCTGTCAGCGTGTGGGATCAGTGTGTACTGAGCAAGCCATTCTTCGATCGCGACACCCTCGCGTTGGCAGTGGCTAAGGACGATAAAGCGCTGGGATTCATTCATTTTGGCTTTGCTAGCAACCTCGCGGGCGACCGTGCAAGCGACGTAAATGCAATCGTTCATAACCTTTGTGTTTCCCAGAACAAAGACGAAGACAATATCGCAGCTATGCTGTTGAAATACGCACAGGATACACTGAAATTTCAGGGGGCAACCAACATTACAGCTCTGGGCACCCTAGAGCGTAATGCTTTTTATCTAGGTATTGGAGATGGCGACAATCTGATGGGTGTTGTGGCTCGCGACGCGCGCACTCAACGCTGGTTGGCCCACGCGGGGTTCCAACCGATTCGCCCCACTGAGTGTTGGGAAATGGATTTGTCCTCGTTTCGACCACCCATGGATCGATTGCAAATAGGTATTCGGCGGACGTGCACGGTTGGCAGATTGCTCGACGAAGACTCGGATCAATGGTGGCTAAGTTCGGTACTAGGCCATTGCGAACAGGTGCGATTCAACTTGGTACTGCGATCGCCTCCGAAAGTTGAATACGAAATCATGTTTTGGTACCCGGACCCAACCTACTCGGAAATTGACTCAAGTGTGGTTCGTCTTTGGCTGCCTGATGTTCCGGCAAGTGACGAGGCTCGCGAACGGTTCATCTATTTGATGGCGGAATCCCTTCGGCAACTACAACAAGAGCGCAAGCACGCTGTTCGAACGTACGCTTCGGCAGACCAACAGCCAACGATTACTCTTCTGCGACGCTTGGGCTTTCGCTCTATCGAACACGGAATGGTATTTGCGAAAAATTTGTAGGTCGAATGGTTGACCGGGTGGAGTAGGTGGCACGCCACACATGCCTATTTTGGCAGTGACACGTATGGCGTCACTCCGCCCTCACCACGTCGGATTGTCTTGGTGATTTTTTGGCGGGTCTCACGGACCAGCGACTCAAACGGTTCACCGTTGTAACAAACCTCCGAGAAGAATGCGAAGACCGACGAGTTGTCCGTTACAAACATAGCGGCGAGCTTCCCTGCGGTGGTCGTGTAACTGAATCCCCCCAGGATTTCGCTGCGACCGCCACCGCGAGTCTCAAGCAGGGTGCCACCGCGTTCGGTCTTATACCCAAGTACCCACAAGTCGCTCTGATCGCTGATGATATGCGTGCCTTCGTTCTCCACATTGAGTTGCCTCGCCCAGACTCTTTGCTTTTTGAGCTTGCGGTCGTGGGTAACGAAGTCTTCGAAAAAGAGTTCGCCGCCTTCGGCCTTGTCGGTCATGTTCAAGTCGCAATCCGATACGCTGCGGAACACGACGGTTCGACGAGTAGCGATTTCGATTCCGCCAC
This sequence comes from Pirellula staleyi DSM 6068, assembly GCA_945870455.1. Lineage (GTDB taxonomy): Bacteria > Planctomycetota > Planctomycetia > Pirellulales > Pirellulaceae > JBKCUI01. The sequence goes on from CAMBSL010000121.1 coordinate 15,706, forward strand.
CCACATGGCTGAAATGCTCAATCATCACGGTGGAGGATACTCCATCTTCGATGATGAAATCGGGTTTCGTGTGATGGTTGTAATCGATCCACGCACCTACTCCAAGAATGCGTTGCACCGACCCATGTATCCTGATCGGGCGAGTCAGAGTGTAGAAACCTGGAAAGAAGACTGTCGTCGCACCTGAATCGATCGCCTTCTGTATTGCTTCTGACGAATCGGTTTGGCCTGTTGGGTCGGCACCAAAATCGTCGACATTCGCCCACAACCTCAGCGGATCCATTGGGATTTTTGGTGTCTCCTTCACCGATAGTCGCAGCGATTGCAAAGCCGAAGGGAACAAACGGGTGGCTGCATGCGAGAAGTATTCATTGACATTTGGTCCCTCGCTTCCCGTTTTGTCCGGTCCGACAATGCGTCGTGCCGCGAACGCATCCGGCGTTTCAACATCGCCGACCGCTCGCAAGTACCCGTGCGTCGTGATGTCCCGCAGGTGAATTCGGCCTCCGTTGTAATTGATGATCGCAGGAACTCCCACAGCATCTTCTCGCCCAATAAGTGTTGCTTCCATGAGGCACAGAGTTCCATAAGTCTGGATCGCCGGAACTGCATTGTCACTTTGAAGCTTGCGGATACTGATTGCCTGGCCTTCGTTTTCAAGCCCAAATTGAGTTTGTCCTCGGAGCGTTATCCGCTCGAACGTATGGCCATTGACGGCTCCCGCAGCGCTAATGCCCCTCCGAAACCCAACGACTTCGCAATTCCGCACAAGCAGCGGCCCGTTCATGTCGCGATGCCCAAGATCAAGCCCGACCACTCCGCTTTCGCGGCCCGCCACGAATCGGCAGTTGCGAACCGCGCCAGAGTTGTTCGAGTAAAATTGCAGCCCCGTAGCTCCCGGATTCTTTTCGCCAACATCGAACAAGGGGCTTTCGTTACATCGATGATCGCGGTGCTTATCGGGTACACGATATCCAACTTGTCATCGAAGACGGCTCCCGTGTCCGTTGTTTCCGAAGCATCCGTCGACACGGCTAATAGCCAGACGACCACAAAAGCAGGCAACCATGAG
>CAMBSL010000122.1 GCA_945870455.1 Pirellula staleyi DSM 6068
AGGGCCGAACTGGCGATAGAACTGGCCGGTGAGTCCTGACACGAACGCAGTTGGAACGAAAACCGCCGATAAGCCAACCGCAATCGCAATCACTGCCGGCGTCACTTCCTTCATTGCCACGTAACTTGCCTCTCGCGCCGACAATCCCAAGGCAATATGCCGCTCGACATTCTCGACAACCACAATGGCGTCATCGACCACGATTCCGATCGCGAGTACCAATCCAAACAGGGATAGCATGTTAAGCGAAAATCCAAAAACCGACATCGCCGCGAACGTACCGATCAGCGATACGGGGATAGCCAACAACGGAATGAGACTCGCCCTCCAATTTTGAAGAAATACTAGAATAACGATCACGACCAAGATGATTGCCTCGTACAACGTATGCACGACCGATTCAATCGACTCACGTACGAACACCGTTGGGTTATAAATGATGCGATACTCAATACCTTCGGGAAAGGATTTCGAGAGCTCTTCGATCTTGTTCTCGATCGCCTCGGCTGTCGCAAGTGCATTGGAGCCTGGGCGCTGCGCGACGATCATCGCCACAGCAGGACGATCATCGAGATTCGCATCCGATGCGTAATCCCGAGCGCCGAGTTCGACGCGAGCGACATCCTTCACGCGTACGATACGACCATCGTCTCCCGTGCGAACAATAATGTCTTCGAACTGCTTTGGATCGGTTAGTCGCCCCTGCGTATTGACCGATAACTGAAACGCGTTCCCGCTAGGCACCGGCCGCTGGCCTATCACGCCGGATGCCACTTGTAGGTTCTGTTCTTGAAGACTCTTCAGGACATCGCCCGCCGTCATCGACAAGTGTGACAACCTTTCGGGGTCGAGCCAAACACGCATGCTGTATTCGCGCAGGCCGATGATGCTGATATCACCAACGCCCTCTACGCGCGCCAGTGAATCTCGCAATTGTATGAAGCCATAGTTCCCAACGTAGAGCTGATTGTACTGACCAGTGGGTGATGTTAAGTGTATGACCAGCAAAAGGTCAGGCGATGACTTGACTGTCGTTACCCCCAGTCGTCGCACTTCTTCTGGCAACCGTGGCAACGCGACGGCTACACGATTCTGCACAAGTACTTGAGCTTTGTCGAGGTCGCTACCTTGCTTCAACGTGACGGTCAAAGCCATAGCGCCATCCGAGGTGCACTGCGAAGACATGTAGAGCATATCCTCAACGCCATTCACCTCTTGTTCAATCGGAGTCGCCACCGCGTCCGCAATCACCTCGGGCGACGCACCCGGATAGCTAGCCCGGACGACGACCGTCGGTGGAACCACGTCCGGATACTGAGATACCGGAAGATTCAAGAACGATATCGCTCCCAGAATCACAATTATCAATGAAATGACCGTTGCGAAAATCGGCCGGTCGATAAAGAAACCAGCGAACCTCACGGCTTTGTCCTCGCAGTGCGGGCTGGAATTACTGCTGGCTGGCTAGGATTCGGCACGGCTTGACTGTCGCTAGGAATCTGTACGTTGCCAGCAGGCAGGCGTTTACTCGACAGCAACTGTTCCGACGTCACCGGCAAAATTTCGTCAGGCAAACTCTCCTGCCCTGCAGTGATGATCTCTGTCGTTGCGATAACCTGTATGCCAGGTCGAGCGCGTTGCAGGCCGCTGAGAATCACACGATCACTCCCCGACACTCCGCTGCGAATGATCCGAAGCCCATGAGACATCGGTCCTAAAGTCACGACTTTACGAACGACTTGCTGCTCATCATTCAATGTTAATACGAATTTCTCAGCCTGATCGGTACCTATCGCTTTGTCTGGTATTAAAATCGCTTCGTAACGCTCACTACCTGGAAGTCGCAATCGAGCGAAAAGTCCCGGAGTTAACGAAAGATCATCGTTTGGAAAGATGGCTCGTCCGCGAATCGTTCCAGTTTTCTCATCCATCCTGTTATCGATGAAGTCTACGTAACCTTGGTGTGGGAATCCGTCGTGTTGATTCGACAGAGCGATGTAGACCGGGTTTCGAACTTCGCGGTTATCGGGTCGTTTGCCAGAAAGCGAAAGCTGGGAGTATTTCAGAAAGGTTCGCTCATCCGCGTCGAAATAGCAATGAATCGGATTGAGCGACACAATAGTCGTTAACAATGTCGAATCGTTCGATCCACCGCTAACCAAGTTGCCCTCGGTGACGTAACGCTGGCTGATCCGTCCGTCGATCGGGGCTCGAATCTCCGTATAAGCGAGGTTCAATTCGGCAACCTCGAGGTTTGCTCGTTCAACATTGATGCTTGCCTTCGAAGCGACCACCGCCGACAATGTCGAATCGATTCGGCTCTTTGCCGCGATGACCTCGGCTTCCGCCTTGGCATGCTCGGCTTCGCTAATCTCATAGTCTTGTAGGGCAGACGCTTCGCGTTCATACAATTGACGATTGCGATCCAACTGTTTCTTGGTCAAATCGAGTTGAATCGCAGCACGTCTCGAATCAGCCTCAGCCTGGGCAACGAGAGCTTTTGCTTGTTCCAATTTGGCTTCGGCCTCGGATAAATTTGCCCGACTTCGACTGACCTCGGCTAAAAACGGACGCTGATCGACGACGGCAATCACAGCACCGCGTTCAACCATTTTCCCCTCTTCGAAATGTGTAGAGGCAAGGAAACCGCTGACACGAGACCGAACATGCACGGTCTCTACAGGTTCCAACCTTCCAACAAAATCATCCCACTCGACAATCGGCATGACGACTGGATTACCAACGACCACCGCAGGCTTGGGTTTTTTGCCGAGATCGCTATTGGGAACTTTCGATGCTTCCATTCGCGAGCAACCAACATAGCCAGTAACTGCAAAGAGAACGATCACGCTCAACGCAGCTCGACGTATCAAGATCATGGGATATGGCATAGGATACAGTTTTAATGCGAGTCTTATTCAATAAAGGCCCAGGACAATCGAACAGGCAGGAAACTACTGCTTGCGTGCTGCTGCGGTGGATAAACGATTTTCTTCAGTACGATATCCGGTCGCTAAATTCCTTAGGTACTGGGTACACAATTCAATGTTTCCCGCGCCGACGCTCTGCTCGGAGATATCTGTCATCTGCTGAGCAACTTCACGGCATTTTGACTCAAGTTTTCGCCCCAATTTTGTCAGGGTAACTTTCACCGATCGCCCGTCCACCGTATCGCGACTGCGAGTGATCAATCCGGCACTTTCCATGCGTTGCAAGACACCCGTTAACGTTGAACATGCAAGCTGAGAACGTTCCGCCAGGTCCTTGATCGATACCTGGTCTTGCTCGTAGAGAGCAAACAAAACGACGCCCATTCCTGGACGCAGAATATGATCAAGCTTCTGCACCACAAGAACTCTTTCAAGCAAACCTACGTATGCAAAATAGGCTCGGCCTACTTCCCAGGTGAGTGAGCGTTGAAGTTTGTCCGGCGCCTTAGTCTTAACCTGTTCTGACGGTCGTTGACTGAGTCTGTGTTGTACCATGGAATGTCCTTGTAAAATATTTCGGTACCGAAATACTATTCCAAAACCCGCAGCAAGTCAAAAAGAGGGCTCTCTGGCCGCTGTATAACCTGAAAAACCAGTCAGTTTCGCCAACCCAAGCCGATTTCAATCTGCGATGGCGATGGGCGCGAACCGCACGGGACCCTCGGAAATGAAACACCCCTTTTCCATACCGTTTGCGAGATCGTAAGCAACGACATCATCGCCGACAATCGATGAAACGAACAGCAAAATTCCAACACGTCACATGACCCGCCGTCGAACATATCTGTCTGAAATGGCCGTGAATTTCTACGTCTAGACCGCCGTTACCACTATCGCAACATATTTCTAAGTGCTGATATAGCAAACGCAATCGCGAAGCCTAGCCCCGTGATAGTCACCGCTAAAATCACGAAAAAGACCGCTATGACGAGCCAACTTGAATAAGTAGTTTTTCTTGGCTGATCTAAATGCTCAACCAACAATCGGACATTGCGGGTGTTAGCTTTCCACCCCATGTCAAAAAGATCGCCAACGAACGGGATTGACCCGATTATTGTGTCAATCATCACATTGCCAGCCATCCGTATTAGTATCGCTGGCGAAACTCCTAGTTTTGATGCTTCGGACATGAGATACATCGAAACACCAGCCGAGATAAGATCGCCGATGCCCGGCACAAGACCGACAATCGCGTCTAAACCGACTCTCATGTTCAAGCCAGGAATGGGAATTGAATTGTCAAACAACCATGCCAGACCTTCCAGTCGTTTTCGAACGCCGTCCTTGTCTTCGTTTACAAGCTCACCCTGAACGACCCTCGGTGCGTAATTCGATCCGCCGGTGTAACTGTCTTTTTCATTGTTATGCATCCTTTCAATCCTTCACAGTTCCGCTTCCAAACTTCAGCCACTAGGTCTCGCAACATGTTGCTATTATTTTATCACGTGCGGACCCAATGCATCGACGTCCCTCCGTCCACGCCTGCCGCTACGGATTCGAACCGACTAATGAAATGATATTGAATTTTCCCAGCAACCACCACAGCACGATGAAGATGAGGATGGTGGACAGGCACCCGCCACCCAGCTTCCACGCACCGGACAAAATATTTGCGAATTGCACGCTGGCATTACTCGCACCGGGTTGACACGTCGGAACGTCGGATCGCAGTCGAATACGTCGAGATGACGGCGCATGCGTGATTGATGAAAGGAACACGATGAATTGGGCAGTTCTGCGCATGGGTTGCGAACAAGGCGCGGATTAGAAGTCCCACTTTCTCGATTTTTCGCTTCCCTTGAGTTCGACGTGGTCGAGTTCCACCGGCGCGCTATGAGCAGGGAGATAGAGGCGGAAGATGCCGAGCGGGCCGGTTGCGGGAATGTCCGCACGGATGTCTTGCCAGTCGCCAGCGGAGATTTCAAAATGCACGCACTGCGTATTTCCGCCACTAGGAATCCACTCTGCTTTGCCCGCTCCGCCCATGGTGCTCCGGACGCGGAAACTCACTTTCGCAGGTCCGTCGATACCCGCTCCGACCCCGAGGAACGGCGCGTCACCTTTGCCCGTCATCGTCACGATTCCATCCTTCACCACAGCCTCGCAACTGCGCGCCTTCCAGCCTTGGAGTGGGTCTACGTCGGCGGCTGCTTTGGCATTGGGCTTCTTTGCCTCGTCCGGCTTATAGCTTGGATTGCGGATTGGCACGACTGCTTCCGTGTCGGCAAGGAACTTAGTGATGAGCGAGTTCAGTTCGCGAACCAGTTCGGGTTTTTCGGCGGCGACGCTCTTCGTTTCGCCCAGGTCGTCGCGGAGGTTGAAAAGTTCGAACTGGTCACTGCCATCATCGTTCTGCGCGAAGAGGCGGATGAGCTTCCAATCGCCACGCCGCACGCTTGTGCCGGGGTGCTGGCCGCTCGCGGGCGTTTCGTGGGGAAAGTGGGTGAAGATCGTGTCACGCGCGAGCGTGCCGCCTTGGATCGCTGGAGTAATGCTGATGCCATCGGGCTTTGCATTCTTCGGTAGTGGGACGCCCACCATGTCGAGCAGCGTGGGCATCCAATCAATGCTCTGAATCACCGTGTCATTCACCGTGCCGGCCTTCGCAATACCGGGCCACACGATGAGGCACGGCTCGCGCACGCCGCCTTCGTAGAGGCTCGCTTTGCCATTGCGCAGCGGAAGATTGCTCGTGGGAGGCGATTTCATATCCGCTTGGAAGCGCGCGCTCTTGTGCTCCGCGTCGCCGTCCTTGCCTGCCCAACTCACGCCACCGTTGTCGGAGAAAAAGACGATGATGGTCTTATCTGCGATGCCACATTCATCGAGCGCGTCAAGCACACGGCCCACGCCGTCGTCGAGACTTTCCACCATCGAGGCATAGACAGGATTGCGCTGCGGATTCCTGGGATCGGCGAGCTTGCGATACTTCGCCACGAGTTCGTCCTTCGCGTCATATGGCGAATGGACACTGAACTGCCAGTAGTTCGCATAGAACGGGCGATCCTTGTTCTCGCGGATGAACGACACCACATGCGAAGACAGCGTGTCCTCGATGTGCTCACCAGCCTTGCCCTCGACCTTCAGCGACGCCGGGAATTTCCACGGCGCGACGTAACTGCCCGCCGGTCCCGGTCCCGCCCAGTGCGGCCAATCCACATCGAAGCCATGCTGCAATGGCGAATACGGCTCAGGCCCGAGATGCCACTTACCGAAATGCCCGGTGCGATAGCCCGCCTCACGCAGCACTTTTGGCAGCGTGACATAATCGGTCTTCAGTCGCGTGATGCTGTTGGCGACAAGCACGGGCTGTTTCGGGTTTCCCCTCGTGAGTTGCTTCTCCAAAATTACCTGCGGCAAATGGCACACAGGCGCCGTAATTCCCGTGCGCGCCGGCCAAAGCCCCGTGAGAACGCTGCTCCGCGTCGGCGAACAAAGCGGATTCGCCGCATAGGCCTGCGTGAATTTCACCCCTCGCGACGCAAGTTTGTCGAGGTTCGGCGTCTGGTGATACTTGCTGCCGTAGCAGCCAAGATCCGTCCATCCGAAGTCATCCGCCATGATGAAGAGGATATTCGGTTTCCCAGGCTGAGTTGCGTCGGCGGAGAGCAATGTGGCAGGCGACGTCAGGAGTAACGTGGCGAAAAGGAGGAAGGCTTTTTTCATCGGTTGGATGGGGTGCAGCATGGAATGGGATAGTTTGTTACGGCAGGACTTTTTGAACGGCGACTTCGAGTTACTTGCGATTCAGCGAAATACTTCTCTCCAGTCGTACTGCGTCGTGAAGAGCTTGCTCCACCAAGCCAGTTCAGCTGGAGCAATCGCTGATTCCGTGATACCAATCGCTTTGGTCAGCGGCAACCAAAACACGGATAACCCATAAGCCATCCCGATACAGAGATGAATGCAGAGCGCCGCAGGCGGCAACATCCAGCGATTAAAGTCCGCCTCCGCGATGGTTCTTTCACGTTCCAGAATTCGCCACATGCAATCCAACTCGCTCGGTAAAGTTCTCAACCTTTATTCTGCATGGACGGGTAGGGCGGATTCCAGTTTACCCGATCGACTTGGCTAACGGCGTTCCAGACTAGGTTGCTGACCCTCCGCTGCGATGTTCACTCTGCTCTCGTCGGTAGTAACTGGCAGAGTTCGAGGAACGAAACGACTTTATCGTCGAATTGCCGAACCACCAGTGGGGAACCAGAAACCAATGAAAACATTGGGTGTAAATAGAAAAAAGCGGATGGGGAGGGATTCGAACCCACGGACGCCTTTCGACGTCTCCGGTTTTCAAGACCGGTGCAATAAACCGCTCTGCCACCCATCCAAGTTGCTTTTCATCAATGAAAACATTGGGTTCCTTGATTTACTCTCAAACGCTCGATCAGGAATAGAATCGGTTGTGCCCTTTTCTATACCCTTTTTAACCGCTTGGAAGCGGAACCCACCCAACGTACACAGCCCCGAGGGTGCGAAGTTTATGGCCCAGAGGTGTAACTTCCTATGATTCTAGCGTCAAATCTAAGGCAATGCGACCCCGAAAAGCGGAGACTCTTTCTTTTCATATGCGTAGCCGGATCTGATACTCGATTATCGACGCACAAAATCTTGCATGGACGCGTTGCGTGCACCCAAAGAGCTCGTTTGCTGAGTGCCGGACATTGTTTCCATCAAATGCTTTTGATCCAGGTAGTTCATAACCGCCACTCGAACGTCGACTGGCAGCGGAGCGAGTTTCGTCAAATTGTAGGAGACCCCTTGCTGATAGACTAGCGACTCCAACCATTGCTTTGGAATGCACGGTTCATACATATCCAACTTGGCCCCGAGTTTATGAATGGGTGTCGGGAAGTTGCGCTGTTCAATCGTTCTCGCATAGGTCTTCGCAAACTGTTTCAAACTCTCTTGGTGCTTCACATAATTCGTGGCAACTCGCGCCGCATGCTCGTCGAACTCTTGATACACGGCCACAACAAACTGTTGTGTCGACAGGACTCGCTGACGTTTTGCTCCGTCGTGCTCGAACCCTGCTGCCTCAATCGTGACATCGAGCAAATCAGCCCGCCAAGAAGCCGGGACTTCGAATACGACGCGGAACGGCCTTGCACCTTCCAATGTGTTTTGCGATGACTGACGCACTTTGAAATAGACGCCTCTTCTTCGCTCCAAAGTCCCCGACGCATTCACCATTTCGAGGGCGGGCTTCTTTGCGTAATGAACCGTCTCATTGTTGTTGTCATGATAAAAAGCATAACCCTGTGCGGAGCCAACTCCTGGATATCCGCCCATGCCGCGAACGGCGGCTTCGCGAACTCGATCTTGATTCGAATTGACCTGGAGTGCTCCAAAAACGTCCGATTGCATCTCGGTTCGCGGCGAAAAATCGGCAACTTGCACATCCTCGTGCCGACTCACGATACGTACCGTGTACTCGGTGATAACCGCTGAATCTCCTGGAGTGAACAGCGCCGAGACATCCAGTTGCACGTCGACCATCCGCGAGCCTGGCAATTGGTTCATCAAGCCAATCGGGTTGGTCTCGCGAGCAGGTGCCAACGGGTTGACATCGAACGCAACTTGCCCAAATCCGATTGAGCTCGCCAACGTCGCAGTTGCCATCAAGAAAATATTAAATCGTACTAAAGATATTAAAGTTTGCATTTTGCCGACTCCTTGTCTGGTATTCGATTTCAAACTGGCGAAAACCTCAGCTTGCAATGAATACCCCCTTTGTTTTGGATCTACGTTTCCGTCACGATCCTTGCACTGATGCAGTGTTGAGATAGCTCATGTGAGCAACCGCCGTTCCATCCTGGAAAGAAGCATCCAAAAAGCCTTAAATAGATTGTACGGGGTTTGCTATTCTACCTAACCCGCAAGATCCGGCCCTGTTTGATTCCAATGCATTGTAATACTAACAATGACTAAGTGTCAGGCAAGCAAGATCCGCGTGCTATCTTGAGCTGCGAGAAGTTGTTGATGGTAAGCCCGGTAAACTTAGTAGATAGGGGGACATTGTTGGGCCGTATACTCGCTACCACTTGCAATCCTGCTTGCTGGGCAGCCACAAGTTCCTCGTAGATATCTGTCACAAAAACGATCTCACTGGGCTCAAATTGGGAATCGGCGGCAATCTTGGTGTAACTCGCCGACTCTTTTTTTCCACCGATGGTGGTATCGTAATGAGCGCTAAAAAAGGAGGACAAATCTCCCAGCACGGTGTGCTTAAAAAACAGAGTCTGGGCTAGGATACTTCCGGATGAATAAATGCGGATGTCAAGACCGGCATTCCTCCATTCATGAAGGGACGGAACGACATCAGCAAACAACTCCGCTTTGATCGTGCCTGTTTCAAAGCCCGATTGCCAAACCATTCCTTGCAATTGTTTAAGCCCGGTCGATTTGCTGTCTTTCGCCATGAGTTCATCGAGATGTTTTGCGAGTCGATCCAACCCAGGCGTCGATGTCGTCTGCCAGCTTGAACCGAGCCAAGTGTCGAGATTGCTGATTCCAGCATCCGCTGCCACCGTTCGAATCGCATCTTGAACGCGATTCGAACTCCAGTTGTCTCGCAAGAACGCGTGCATCTCGTTTTCGGCAAACGGGAACATCACGTCGTAAACAAATCGGATATCCGAAACGGTCCCTTCGATATCCAAAAGGACGCACTTTGCTTGGAGTTCAGCCACACCCATTTGGTCCCTGGTCCCTAACTATGGTCGTACCATCGGTTCAATTCGACTCTTGGGCGGCAGTTGGCTTGGGCCAAAGCACATTGGGCTATACTCGCTGTGAACACTTTGCTCGACATAATGAGGTGTCCATCCGGCGACATCTTCAAAAAAGCGAATACAGCGAATGTGGCGATCATCGCAAAGATTGAACCAATGCTTCATGCCGCAAGGCACATTGATCATGTCGCCGCTTTCGACGGTGACGCCAAATACCGGTCCATTGTCGGGATGAATGTGAAAGATTCCTTTACCGGAAACCGTAAAACGCACTTCATCCTCGTGATGAACATGTTCGCGATTAAATTTCTGGAGCATCGCATCTAAGTTGGGTGTATCTGCGTGAACGTTGATCACGTCCGCCGTAACGTAGCCCCCCGTTTTCTTAACTTGATCAATTTCGTCCGCATATTCGTTGAGAATGTCTTGATCCGTCGGCGAATCTTTCAGGCGTCCGGCCACTTGCCATTGTTCGAACCAAATCCCAAAAGGTTTAAGAAAATCCCGCATTTCAGTGGGATCGCCGATGGTTCTTTGTTGCGAAGGGATGAAAATACTTGCCATGAAAAACACCTTTGGAACGAATGGTTTTGAGGCCAATCCTAACGACGGGGGACGAAAGAAGTTATAAAATAATAGCGAAGACGAGCGTCCGACGCTAGCAGCCTCGGACCATTGGCCAAAGATGGAGCGTAGTTTACACTATGATATCGCATCGGAACGGATCGAGACCTGCGTCCTGATGTTCGAACGGGCGTTGATTTTCAACGTCGACCAACCACTAATCCCCGGAGCAAACCAAATGGCTTTCACATTGCCACCACTACCGTACGCATTCAACGCTATGGAACCACACATTGATGCAATGACCATGGAAATCCACCATGGCAAACATCACCAAGCATATATCACGAACCTAAACAAGGCGATTGAGGGAACTCCGCTTGAACCCAAATCGATTGAAGAAATCGTTAAGGACCTGAGTGCCGTTCCAGAGGACAAACGAACGATCGTTCGCAACAACGGTGGCGGACACATCAACCATTCCTTTTTCTGGCAAGTCATCGGTTGGAACGCCGGTGGTAAGCCGAGCGGAGCATTGCTTGCAGATATCTTTACGTCCTTCGGCGACTGGGACAAATTTAAGGAAAAATTTGCCGCCGCTGGCACAACGCGATTCGGCAGCGGATGGGCATGGCTTGTATTCAACAACGGCAAACTGGAGATCGGTTCGACGGCCAATCAAGACACGCCACTCATGGGCAAGGCGATAGCCGGCATCGAAGGAACTCCCATTCTCGCTCTCGACGTTTGGGAACACGCTTATTATTTGAAGTACCAAAACCGTCGACCCGATTACATTTCCGCTTTTTGGAACGTTGTCAATTGGAACGAAGTAACCAAGCGATACGAAGCGGCCAAGAAAGCGTAGGTTAGCTCGGAACCTCTGATTTTAATTGGTAACCCGACGCGTTAGCGAGGCACAGGTTGCAAATCCTCGCTTACGCGTCGGGTTACCGAACTGCCGCCAAAAAGTGGGCCATCTAAAAAATCACGGCCTCTCCGCGTGACGTGTTTGTCGGAAATGATCTCCCACTATGGAACCTGACCTGAATGAAATCGCCCCGTGGTATTCAAGCGGCCTGGCGTTTGAATGCACGCAGTGCGGCAACTGTTGCAGCGGACCTGGGGCAGGTTACGTTTGGGTCGACGAACAAGAGGTTCGATCCCTCGCCAACGCGATGGGAATGTCGGATCAATTGGACGATTTCGAGCGCAAGTTCACGCGGCAAGTCGGAACCCGTGTTAGCCTAATCGAGTACTCGGATGGCGATTGCATCTTTCTCGATCCAAACTCGAGAACTTGCTCGGTCTATGAATCTCGACCCATCCAATGCCGGACTTGGCCGTTTTGGAAGAGTACCGTAAATACGCCCAAAGACTGGGCCAAGGCCGCCAAAGGTTGTCCAGGTTGCAATCAAGGCAAGCTGTACTCTCTCCAAGAAATCCAAGTTGCGTTGAATAAGGACGAGTGAGGCGACAGCAACCCTTGCGTTACTTCTCACAGCCGACAAACGCCAAAGTAGTAGGCACATTCCATGTGCCGTCCACCTAGAATCCTGGCAAAAACTTCACGGCGGAAGGCACGGCGGAGCGTGCCTGCTACTTTAGTCGACTGCGGACGGCACGGCGGAGCGTGCCTGCTACTATCGTCGCCTGAGTCTTACTTCTCACTTTCAAACCCCGTCGTTCTAGTCCAGCGTCTGAGTACGGTTGCGCCAACAAGATTTACGAGCGAGAAAAGCAAAATCCCCAAAGCGGTACAGGCCATCAACGCAGCCATCAATTCAGCCGTCTTAAGCTGAGCTTGTCGAGCCGTCATGATGGTCCCCAGCCCATCGTATTCCCCGCTATTACCCACGAAAAATTCAGCGACAATTGCCCCTATCACGGACAACCCCGAACTGATTCGCAAACCGAGAATGAGTTGCGAAACCGCCGCCGGAATTCGCAGCTTGGTCAACATTTGCCAACGCGTCGCCGACTGCATCCGAAATAGATCTCGCAAGTTTTCGTTCACAGACAGTAAGCCACTGGTTACGTTGGAGATTACTGGAAAGATGCTAATGATAACTGCGACCAAAACAATCGTTCGAAAGTTGTAACCGGACCAAATGATGAGCAGTGGAGCAATGGCCACGATGGGGACTGTTTGCAAAAAGATCACGTAAGGATAAAGCGCAATCCGCATAGCAGTCGATTGGCTAAAAAGCACTGCGATCAAGCTTCCCAACACGGCACTGCATAACAAGCCGGCCCACGCAGCTTGCAAGGTAACCCAACTTGCTCGCAACAGAATCGAACGTTCCACCCATAGAGCATTTAGCACCGAGAGAGGACTTGGCAAAATAATTTTGGGTATGTCGAACCATTGGACGACCCAATGCCAAGCAATTCCGAAGAACAGAAATAGCCCCAAGGGCGCGATATAGGGGCTGCATCGCCGTATCCAGGAGTTCATGAATGACACCTTGAGAGCGCTTCGGAAACCACACCGTAATACGCCGCAAACTCACTGGAACTGCGCATCTTCGATTCCCGAGGAAAGGGTATGGGCACTTTTAAGCATTCCGCAATGCGACCATGGCTCATCACTGCGATCTCATCACTTAGGTAGATCGCTTCCGCAATATTGTGGGTAACAAAGAGCATTGTGCATTTTTGTTCTTTCGAGATCGCCAGCAACAAATCATTTAACTTCGAACGCAGCATATCGTCGAGAGCGGCGAACGGTTCGTCCAACAACAGAATCTTTGGGTTTGTCGACATGGCCCTGGCGATCGAGGCTCGCATCTTCATGCCGCCGGAAAGCTGCGATGGCAGCTTGTGCCAATCCGATGATTTGAACCCCACGACTTGCAGCAAGTGTTCGATGGTATCCTGCTTGTCTTTGAGCTTGCTCAAGCCTCGGATTTCGAGGGGAAGCATGACGTTGTGCCAAACCGTTCGCCATGGCAGCAACGCAGGTTCTTGGAAAACGAACGAGATCTCATCGCGAGTCGCGTTTGGCATTGTCTTGGAGATGGGTTGCCCGCGGATTTCAGTCCGACCAGAATCCGCGTCGATCAAGCCTGCGATGACCCGTAGCAGCGTGCTCTTGCCGCAACCGCTTGGTCCCAAAAGGGAAACGATCTGTCCGGACGTTACTCGCAACGACAGGTCGTTTAGGACACGTTGCGAAACTCCACGCGACTTAAAATCCAAAACAACATTGGAACAAGAGATAAACGCCGCAGCCGACTCGTTAGCTCGATCGTTCTCGGTAGGGAGCGAGATCCCCATCAGTGCGAATTCCCTGTTTCGGAGTCCTTCGCCTTGGGAAAGTGTTCCCGTATCAGAGCGTCAATTTTGGCCGCTAAGATGAAGTCGTTTTCACTGAGCCCTCCGATGGCATGGGTCTTAATGGCAATCATCAAATTGCGGTACCCCGTCAAATGTAAATCAGGATGATGGGCTTCGACCTCGGCCAAGTCTCCAATCTTGTTCAAACATGAAACCGCTTGCACGAAGTTCTTTAAAATCAAGCTTCGCGAGATCGCCTTGCCATCCGAACTAAGTTTCCAATTCGACAGAATCTGCAGTTGCCCCTCGGAATGTTCGAGCGAACACGGATCCACTCCTCCCTCGCAAGCTGAGCATTTTCTGGAAACGAGTTGATCTGCGGATACAATTTGCATGGATGTTTTGCTCTTTCTTGGTCGGTTCGTGTAGTTTGAAACGTATACTTAGTAAGGTTAGGATAAGGCCCGGTTCGTGGTCGACAGTTTAACGAGTTGCCCAACTTACCCAACGAATATTTCGCCATCGCCAACTATTAGGACAGCTTAACTTGATTGTTTTGCGAATGCTAAAACGAATAGAACTGGTTCGCCTTTGCCTTTGCGGGGTCTTGCTTTGGTATTTTCTAGGCGTGTCAACTTCGAACGTCGCCAACGCAATCGATTGGGCCAAACGGGACAAAGAGTTTACGGAACGAATTCTCCCCCTTGTGAAGAAGTTTTGTTTGGAATGCCACAGCGGGGCTGAAGCGGAGGGGGGACTTGCTTTGAGCCACTTTACCTCGACAAAGGCAATTCTAAAGGAGCGCCGCACGTGGGAGAAGGTGATTCAGCGTTTGGAACTGGGTGACATGCCCCCTCCTGAATCTTCTAAGTTGGCGGCCGAAGACAGGAAGAAACTTGTGGACTGGATCCAGTTCGCAATCAACGATATCGAATGCGGCAAAACCCCTAACCCTGGGAGCGTTACTCTTCGGCGACTCAACCGCGCGGAGTATCGGAACACGATTCGAGATCTTCTGGGGATCGATTACGCTCCCGCTTCGGGGTTTCCAGGCGATGACGTGGGATACGGGTTCGACAACATCGGTGACGTTCTCACGTTGCCACCCCTCTTAATGGAAAAGTACCTGCGCGCAGCCGAGGAAATCAGTCGCCAAGCCATCATTGCGCCGGAACCAGGGCCAATCTTTGAAGCCGTTCGGAAACCTTCGCAGTTAACAATCGACACGGGTGGCAAAGCGGAGGATTCCAAGTTTGTCATATTCTCTAATGGCACGATCTCGATCGAAGAGCAGATTCCTTGGAAAGGTACGTTCACAATGGAAATCGGGATGGCAGGCTCGCCAGCAGCCAACGAATACCCACGAGTTGAGATCGCAATCGATGGAAAGAAAATCAAAGAGCTCACCGTTCAAACGGAGTCCGCATCGACCCCGAAGAGCTTCACCGTCGCGATTCGATTTGCCAAAGCGGGCAAGCGAAAGATATCGCTTGCCTTTACGAACGATAAAACAGTCGAAGCCAAGAACGGAAAGCCAGCCGAAGACCGCAACATCTGGATTTATGATTTGAAGATCGTTGGCCAGAAGCCGTCCGAACCAGTACCTGCGTCGCAGCTCTCGAAGAGCCACTTAAGAATCGTTAAATCTGTACCTGGTCCGGGTGTGACTGTTCAGCAAGCGGCAACCGAAGTATTGAGGCCTCTTGCGAGCATGGCGTTTCGAAGACTCGCCACCAAGGAAGAATTCACTCGATTGGCAGACCTTGTCAACGACATTGTGGAGTCCGGCGAGTCCTACGAAAGTGCTTTGCAATCGGGCCTTCAAGCCATCTTGGTGTCTCCGAGCTTCCTATTCAAAGTCGAAGAGCCTGCCGAGAAGCTTGCCAATCAATATCCATTGCTCACGGATTTTGAACTCGCAACTCGATTAAGTTACTTTCTTTGGAGTTCCATGCCGGACCAAGAGTTGTTGCAACTCGCCCAAAAGAAACAGTTGCGAGATTCTGGCATTCTCAAGCAACAGATCAAGCGAATGATGGAACACTCGCGTTCCAAAGCGTTCGTCGAAAATTTCGCGGGGCAATGGCTAACGCTGCGCAAGCTCGATCAATTTGTGCCCAACGCGAACATGTTTCGCGAATGGAACGACGAAATTCGCGATTTAGCTCGACTCGAGACTCACACTTTTTTTGCAAACATCATGCGGGAAGATAAAAGCCTGATGCGTTTACTGGATGCGGACTATACGTTTTTGAATGACAAGTTGGCGAAGTTCTATGGGATCCCGGGGATCACGGGTCCGGAGTTCCGTCTCGTATCAACCAAAGAACATCGGCGAATGGGTCTGCTGACACATGCATCTATTCTGGCCGTGACGAGTAACCCGACTCGCACAAGCCCAGTGAAGCGTGGCAAATGGGTGCTTGATAACTTCCTTGGCACTCCGCCACCGCCTGCGCCTCCTGGTGTTCCGGAATTGGAGAAAACCGAAGCAACTGGAACTTTGCGACAAAAAATCGAGCAACACCGTGCGGATCCAGCCTGTGCTTCCTGCCATAAATTGATGGATCCCATCGGCTTAGCATTGGAAAACTATGATGCTGTAGGTCGGTGGCGGACCCTGGACCAAGGGGCACCGATCGACACATCGGGTGAACTACCCGGTGGCGAACAAGTGAAGGGGCCTGCGGATTTGATTCGCAACCTGCGAGACAAAAACGCAGATAAATTCATTCGATGTGTAACCGAGAAAATGCTGATTTATGCTTTGGGCCGAGGCCTTGAATATTACGATCGATGCGCATTGGACCAGATCCAAGCCAAGCTCACCAAAGATGACTACAAGTTCTCAACGCTGATTTTTGAAATTGTTTCCAGCGATCCATTCCAACGCAAGGGAGTTCGTGACGAACTATGAAAAACCGAAAGTTATCTCGACGCACACTTCTTCGTGGTTTGGGAACGTCCATGAGTTTGCCATTCCTGGATGCAATGCTGCCAACCGGTAATGCGTTGGCAACCGCGTCTGCAGCAGCTCCGTTGCGAATGATGTTTCTCATGGTGCCCAACGGGGCTCACATGCCAGCTTGGACACCATCCACCGAAGGTGCCAACTATGAATTGTCAACAACGTTAGAACCGCTGGCCAAGCATCGTGATCACATCTCGGTCTTCAG
>CAMBSL010000123.1 GCA_945870455.1 Pirellula staleyi DSM 6068
GCGTTGCGTATGGGTTCGCGTTCTGGTTGCGATCAAGGCTCCACGCGGGCGAGCCGCGTGGTGGCCTTTGATTCTTAGTCTCGCCTTGAGGCGTCGTTCGTTTCGACGGGGCTCGTCCCCGTCGGACGATAATCGCAACCAGCATGCGAACGCGGCTCGCTCGCCATCACGTCGGGGCTCGTCCCCGTCGGATGCTGATCAGATAGTGGCGTGTGAGGTCTGATCATCGCCCCACGTGGGCAAGCCACGCGGTGGCGGCGTTGCGTATGGGTTCGCGTTCTGGTTGCGATCAAGGCTCCACGCGGGCGAGCCGCGTGGTGGCCTTTGATTCTTAGTCTCGCCTTGAGGCGTCGTTCGTTTCGACGGGGCTCGTCCCCGTCGGACGACAATCGCAACCAACATGCGAGCGAGGCTCGCTCGCCATCACGTCGGGGTTTATCCCCGTCGGATGCTAATCAGATAGTGGCGTGTGAGGTCTGATCATCGCCCCACGTGGACAAGCCACGCGGTGGCGGCGTTGCGTATGGGTTCGCGTTCTGGTTTTAATCAAGGTTCCACGCGGGCGAGCCGTGTGGTGGCCTTTGATTCTTAGTCTCGCCTTGAGGCGTCGTTCGTTTCGACGGGGCTCGTCCCAGTCGGACGATAATCGCAACCAGCATGCGAACGCGGCTCGCTCGCAATCTGTGGTTTGCTCCATGTTGCAACCGTGGAGACTCAACAAACGGCATAAGCAATACCTTAGTACCGCAAATCTTGTTCCAGTTTGATGTGGCGAATAATGGATGCCCGAAGGTCGTCGTCCATTTCGCCGGCGATCATGAATTCTTGCAAGGATGTTTTCAGTCGCAAAACTTGACTCAGCAACGCTTCGCTCCTTCGATCCCTGTTGCGAACGGGAACGATTTGGACACCGAGCAAAGTACAGATTTTGACGTCGTTCTTTTTCCAGCCCGCTGGCATTTCAACTTCGGAGATCGTGATCTCAAGCCTGAACTTTCCGAGATGTTCATTTTTGATTTGCGGGATGGGTGAGTTCCTGCAATCGACTTCGAGAACTGCCTTGCCCGCCTCCACATGCACTACCGTCGCATGAAATTCCCGCACGAAACCCTTTAGCTTTTCGAGAGCGACGCTTCGAGGAACATTGGTAAGCAGCTCAAATTGCTGAACGACTTCATTGGGAGGCGTGAGCCAACTTCGCCAGCCAAGATAACTGTTCAACTTGTTTAGGTCGGATTTGCCGTCACTCCTTTTATCGACCTCCATTCCAAGACCTACCACGCGGTCACGACCTGTTTTTTTCGCGATGAGCAACCCGCGGTCAGCACGTCCGATCAAGGATTCTTCCGTATCCTGGGGTAAGATTGTGCTTACACCAAAGCTGGCGGTCATGCATGCATTCCCCAAGGCAGCAATGGGAGTTCTTCGCAAACGCTTTCGAATCGATTCCGCAATTTTTTTGGCTTCGGCATAGTCGCATTGGCCGCACAGTATCACAAACTCTTCTCCACCGTATCGAGCCACAAAGTCGGTTTCGCGGCACGCGTCTCTAAGAATACTTGCGAAGACAATCAGCGCCTCGTCACCTGCTTGGTGCGAGAAATCATCATTGATGCGTTTGAAGTAATCGAGGTCGCAAATGATTGCGCTACCAGGTCGGCTGGTGCGTTGATGATAGGCAACGAAGTCCGGAAGTTGGCGATTCAACTCGCCTCGGTTTGCGATCTTGGTAAGTTGATCTTGCGAAGCGCGTTCTCGCAGATATGCAATCGTTTGTTCAATGTCGGCCGTCTCGTTCATATCTTCGAGAATGATAGCTCCACCGCAAAGGGAGCCTCGTTCATTGTGGACTGGCAGGACGTCCACTTGTACATGGATCGTAGGCGAGCTAGGGTCGCGTCGAATGGTCAATCTCTTCTGACTTTTTTCTCCGGTTTGCATCAACGCCAAGAAAGGACACTGAGATTCGTCGATTGCAAATCCTTCGTCATCGCAAAGGCATGCAAGGGAAGGGATCCAGTGTTTTTGGAAAACGGATTCTGCGGTTCGACCTGTCATCCGTTCTGCAGCACTGTTCCAATCAAGCACTCGAAACTCGGAGTCGATAAAAATCACACCTGCTTGTGCATGTTCCATCATGCGTCGATAGAACGGTTCCTTGAGCGTATTTACCAACTCGCTGGCCTGGCGTTCACTTTGTGTTGGTCGATTTCGTTCCACGCTTGGCGCAGGCCCATCCGGCCACGGGCGAGCCTGGGGAAAATCGACGTCGCATTGGGTTGGCGTGTTGTTTTCCATCATTCCGAACATTCCGAAACGAAAATGGGTGGGTACGAATTGGTTTGGGCTCTGTTTCTTTCCTGCGTTCGTTCGCATTTTTGAACCATGAGGAACGTTAGAACGGAATCCGGTTGCAGGCAAGTCAATCGCTTTCCACTTCCGCAGATCGTCCCAGAATCCAACTCAAATTCAGACAATTGCGGTTGTAGGGATTGTGCAACCAGGGTTCGCTTTACCGAATGACGATTCTTTGATTATCATGTGTGGTTCGTGGTCGGTCTTGCAAACGCGGCCTCCATCCTCAAAAACAAAGGTAGCCAGTTGATGAAGTTCTCTCGCGGATTACGTTTCGGTATTATTTGCTTGGGTCTGATAAGCCTTGAAATGCAACTGAGTTCCGTTTGTTGTGCACAGCTTCCAACGGGTTGGAAGGCGCACGATTGGGATCGCCAACGACCGCAAGTCGTTACGCCAGGGTTGTCCAATCTGCCACTTGCGCCCCCGTCCGATGCGGTCGTCTTGTTCAACGGCAAGAACCTCGACGAATGGCGTGCCGTCGACGGCGGACCTGCCAAATGGATTATCAAGGATGAAGTCATGGAATCCGTGCCGGGCAGCGGTTATGTCTTTACCGCGAAGTCCTTCGGCGATGTGCAACTGCACGTCGAATGGGCCGCTCCTGCTCAAGTCCAAGGAAAAAGCCAAGGCAGAGGCAATAGCGGTGTCTTTCTACAAGGTCTGTTCGAAGTCCAAGTGCTCGATTCATTCGACAATGTTACTTATGCAGACGGGCAAGCGGGAGCCGTCTATGGCCAGTACCCTCCCCTAGTCAATGCATCTCGCAAGCCTGGAGAGTGGCAGGCCTATGACATCATCTACCGCAAACCCGCGTTTCAGGACGACGGTAAACTCTTGCAACCGGCGAGAATCACCGTACTTCACAATGGCGTTTTAGTCCAAGACAATGTGCGACCGCTTGGTCCCACTTCCTGGATCCAACATGGAACGTATCAGAAAATAGCCGAAAAATTGCCTCTTTCATTTCAAGATCATGGCAATCCAGTTCGGTACCGAAATGTTTGGCTCCGCGAGTTGCCTGCCGAAACCATTACTCAACCGGACAAACCGTATGACCCTGTGATCGTAGCTCTTACTCCTGAGCAACAAGCCAAAATCGTTGGCAAGTACAATCGCAACTCAGGCGGACTATGGGAAATCTCTCAAAAGGACAACAAATTGCTCTTTTCGATGATTGCAGCCCCGCTTGAAATGATCCCGCATAGCAAGGAAGAGTTCGGGCTAAAATACACAGCGGGCAAACTAACGCTAACATATGATGAATCAGGAAATCCTTCGGAATTGCAGTTCTACATGGGTGGTGAAATCATGAAGGCGACGCGAGCCAAATAAAAATCACCCTTTTCAATAAAGACCGTTAGCTCAACCCCCCTTGCCCAAGAATTGATCACCATGAATCCAGTTGTCTTTACGATTTCTCTCGTACTTGGATTGTTTGCTTTCGTTTTTGTGATCATCTTTTTGGCAATCTTCTCTAGGTACTTCTGGCTTTGGATCCAGGCGGTTATGACCGGTGCCAAAGTCACCGTGATCGACCTGTTGGGCATGCTGTTTCGACGCGTCGATGCTCGCACCATTGTTCGCAGTAAGATCATGGCCGTTCAAGCGGGCATCAAAGACGAGGACCTGACGACCAAGTCGCTTGAGGCACATTATCTTGCCCGAGGCAATGTCCCGTTGGTGATTAGGGCTCTCGTGGCTGCTCGCAAAAGCAAGCAAATTACGTTGTCCTTTCGAGAAGCATCCGCCATCGATTTGGCTGGACGAGATGTGTTGGATGCAGTTCAAACGAGCGTTTATCCCAAGGTCATTGATTGTCCGCCCAAAGGAAGTGCGGTTGCTTTTCTCGATGCCATTGCCAAAGACGGCATCCAACTCAAAGTGAAGGCCCGCGTAACCGTTCGTGCCAATCTCCAACGCCTCATCGGCGGTGCAACCGAGGAGACAATTATCGCGAGAGTCGGTCAAGGGATCGTCAGCGCTATCGGGTCCTCTGCTAGCCACAAGACCGTCCTCGAGAACCCAGACGTTATTTCGAAAGCCGTACTCGCAAGCCGATTGGATGACCAAACTGCATTCGAGATCGTTTCAATCGATATCGCGGATATTGACGTTGGAGAAAACATTGGAGCTCGATTGCAAGCGGATCTTGCGGAAGCGGACACTCGCGTTGCAAGGGCCAAAGCCGAAAGTCGACGCGCGGAAGCTGTCGCGACCGAACAAGAAATGATCGCCAAAATCGAAGAAAGCCGTGCTGAAGTCGTCGCAGCCGAAGCGTCCGTCCCCAAGGCGATCGCGGACTCTTTGCTCAGCGGTCGCCTAAGCATCATGGATTACTATAAACTTCGCAACATCACGGCCGACACCGAAATGCGACAAAGCATCGCTGGTACGAGCACCACCGGACCGTCCAATCCAACCCGATCCAATTGATCTAAGTCCAATTGATCTAAGTCCAATTGATCTAAGTCCAATTGATCTAAGTCCAATTGATCCAAGTCCAATTGATCCAAGTCCAAGTGATCCAACAAGGAACTCTCAACGATGGCTGATGACCTAGATGACTTTCTAAAGCAAGCTGCCCTTCGCAGACAGCAGCGACAGCAGCAGAAGCGGCCCGTTGCGACACCTGCGCCACCACCGATAAAAGAACCACCGCGTCTTCGTCCCGAAATGCCCCGTCTTCAACCGGAGTTGCCAACCGCTCAAGTGGTTGATTATTCCACGCCTTACCAGCCGACGGTTGGGAATTTGTCTACCAACCTTCCTTCGGGAAACCTGAGCCGGGGTATTCGTCAAGCGGACGAGCTCAGCCAAATTCGAACGACGAACTCAATGACAGCCGCTGGCAAAAAGCGGGACCAATCATCGAGCCTTTCGGAAACACCGGCGGCGGCTGCCGAACCTCAACAGTCCGCCAAGGTTTCCTCGGTTTCAATGATTAAGCAGCTTCGCGATCCACAAACACTGCGGATGGCCATTATCGCTCACGAGATCATGAAGCGACCTTGGCAATGACCGGCCCCGATTTTTCAAAAGGAATCAACGGGCTCTTGCCTGTGATTGCGCAAGACGCATCGACGAATCAGGTGCTGATGTTTGCATGGATGAGCCAAGAGGCTTATTTGGAAACCATCGCGACCGGTTTTGCTACCTATTTCAGCCGCTCGCGAAATCGATTGTGGCGAAAAGGGGAGGAGAGCGGACATCGCCAAGAAATGGTCGAGCTTCGAATCGATTGCGATGCGGATTGCATTTTGTTGCGAGTGAATCAATTGGGGGCCGCGTGCCACGAGGGATACGCAAGTTGTTTCTTTCGCAATTATGCAGACGGCGAGTTTACGATCGATCAGCAGCGAATGGTCGAGCCGGCGTCCGTTTACAAATCGCGACAACCATAAGCCATGCCCGAGCTGCCGGAAGTTGAAACCATGCGACGTGGTCTTCTGCCGACAATTGGCGGGACCATCACGGCGATTCTCGAACCGATCATTCCATATCGGCCGATAAAAATAGAACCTAGCATCCAACAATTTCGCGAACGAGCGATCGGGGCGCAGGTTGAAGCGGTCGACCGAATTGCAAAACGAGTGTTGGTACGATTGAGCACTCAAGATTCCATCGTGATGCAACCCAAGATGGCAGGCATCGCCATGCTTTCGGATCCGCCCAGCGAGCAACATACGCGTGTCATCTTTGAACTCAGCGGGGCCAGGGTAGCCCGGTTTCTCTATTGGGACCGTCGCGGGCTTGGAACGGTTTGCCTTTGGAATCCGGAAGAAGTCGAGTTGCATCTCGGCCCAAGTCAACTAGGACCGGACGCGTCGATCGTTGACTTCGAAACTTTTGTTGAAAGGTTTCGCGACGTTGATCGCGAAGTCAAAGTTGCATTGCTTGACCAAAAGCGTATTTGCGGAATCGGCAACTTGTATGCGGCGGAGATACTACATGCGGCAAAAGTTCATCCCACTTCGCGATGTCGTTCGATCAGCAAATCGGTTTGGAAACGCATTCACAGTGAAACGCTTCGCATCTTAAAAGAGGCGATCGAAAAGGAGGGATCTACGTTGAGCGACGGTACGTATCGCAACGCCATCAATGGAGAGGGAAGCTATCAGAATCAACACAAGGTCTACGATCGCTTGGACGAATCCTGCCGAACTTGCGGTAGGGGAGTCATTGTGCGGATTGTCCAAGCTCAGCGAAGTACCTTTTTCTGTCCGCAATGCCAACGGAGGAAAGCGTCCGGGAAATAGCCTATCTTGCCAAAGGTCAGGGAATTAACCGCGGTGCCGTTTTTTTGCGGTTTGCGTCGTTGGAATGGTATGTTGACGGACCGATGGCAAGCCAGTAAACTCATGTTCGAACATGGTGGTTGTAGCTCAGTTGGTTAGAGCGTCGGATTGTGGTTCCGAATGTCGCGGGTTCGAGTCCCGTCTTCCACCCCTATCAAAAACCCTGGTTTTCCTTGTGAATTCCAGGGTTTTTCGTTATCCGGCTCGAACAATCCTTTGGCGTTTGCGGCTAAAGACCAAGGTCCACTCTTAGTGGAAGCCAAATCGTGTTCTGGCAAAAACTTCTTTGCGGCCAGACTTGATTCCGCCATCCTTACAAACCTTGCCGGGTTGGGCTTTCCGCTCAAAAACACTCGCAAGCTTTGAGGTCGCAAATTGCGACCTCAATTACAAATCCTCGCTATCATGCCTGAACAGGACCAGCCAGTATCCGCTCCCCCTCCCCATTCGATTATCCACATCCGTGGCTGGAACGTTCTCAACTATGCTGATCAGTTCGCCGAGTCCGCGAAACTCGAAAAGTTGATAATGAAGAATCTGAATGGGCTAGGCTCTGGCAGGGAAGAGAAGTAATGTCAACCTTCACGAATCTCCTTTTTCATATCGTTTACAGCACCAAGTTTCGCAAGCCAACGATTGAAAAAGCGTGGCAGGACGATCTGCACGGTTATGTTGGCGGAATCATTCGTGAAAACAAGGGGACTTTGTTGTGTATAGGCGGTGTAAACGATCATGTTCATTTGCTGGCGAAGCTAAGTCCAACCATTGCGGTTTCGGATATGCTGCGGCTAATCAAATCGAATTCATCGAAGATGGTCAACGAACAGATCAAGCCAAAAGTACCGTTTGAATGGCAAACGGGTTATGGTGCTTTTTCCGTTAGTGAGTCGCAGGTTGGCAAAGTGAGAGATTACGTGTTGAACCAAGAGAAGCACCATCGCAATAAAACGTTTCAGGAAGAATTTATTGGCATGTTGGAACGCCATCAGATCCATTACGACCCAAAATACGTTTTCGAACAGGAAGTCATTCAATGAACTCACGAAGGATGTCCCAGTCGGCATTGCGGCGATTCCCAGCCGCAACGCGGCGATTCCCAGCCGCAACGCGGCGATTCCCAGCCGCAACGAGGCAACTCCCAGCCGCAACGCGGCGACAGGATGTAGCCATGGGCGCGAGCCCATGGACCTCGAGTCCACCAATGGCGTTTAGTCCCGAAGGGACGACAGGAGCGTCATATCATTCCGCCCCGCGTTGGGGCTACGAACGTGGCGGTTGCCCCGTTTTCATGGTCTCACGCCCAACCATGGGCTCACGCCCAACCATGGGCTCACGCCCAACCATGGGCTCACGCCCATGGCTACAACATGCCGTCCCGTTGGGACTTTCGGCGAATTACCAATCGACCAAAACGCACCCGAACCCAAATCGCAAGCTTTTCAATCTTGACTTGGAGGTTACCGATCTTCTATCTCTTGCCCAAATCATGAAAACTGCAATTTTGCTTCCAACTTGGGTTGGCGACGCCTGTATGGCGACGCCCACGATTCGGGCCATTCGGAATGGGATGCCCGATATTAGCGAGCTATGCCTCGTGGGCCGCTACGCGCCCATTGCCGTATTGGAGGGCCTGCCATCGGTTGACTCGTCGATCACCTACAAACCGAAGTCCAAGGATGGCAAAACCCTTTCTCGGCGAGCAATGATCGCGGAGTTAAAGCGTCGTAAATTCGACTTGATCATTTTGCTGCCGAATTCGCTGTCCGCTGGAATCATCGGTTTTATGAGCGGAGCAACACGTCGAGTCGGTTACGCAAAAGATGGACGTTCTTGGCTATTAACCGATCGAATCCCATTGATTGAGGGGAGCGTCGACAATCGTACGTTGCCAACCATCGACTACTACATGAACATTGCAAAGCATCTCGGTTGTGCATCCGACAACTTAGCGATGCAGATTGCCGTTAAGGAGTCCGACCGAATCCTCGCCAAGAACATGTTCGACCGCTTTGACTTTGCTTGGGATCATCCAACAATTGTCCTCAACACGGCCTCGGCAACGGCAGAATCTAAGTTATGGCCGACGGGAAATGCGAGTCGAGCGGCTCGCCAGCTGGCGATACAGCATGGGCTGCAGGTGGTAGTCCATTCGGGACCCTCGGATCGGCAGAAAGCGAACGCCGTCGAATTCGGAGCTGCACATCCTTTGGTCAAAAGCATGGGGCAAATCGAGCACTTGCCGATGGGGCTCAGCAAAGCGGTCTTGGAGCAAGCCAGTGTGGTCGTCTCAACGGATAGCGGACCTCGCCATATGGCCTCTGCATTAGGCAAGAGGGTCGTCAGTCTTTTTGGTCCCACCTCACCTGGGCTTTATCAAACCTACAATCTCCCAGAAAAAGTCCTTAGCAAATCGATGTCTTGCAGCCCATGTGGCAAGTACAAATGCCCGCTTATGCACAATAATTGCATGCATGGAATTACCTATCCGCAGGTGGTGGAGGCGGTTTTAGAGCAAATGCAACTTGCGGTTGGCGATTTGGAGTCCGAGATCGTTCCAGAATTGTCACTTCCTAGAACTGCTGCATGATTGATGTTACAATCCCGCGAATCGTTCTGGTGCTTTATTTTAATCTAGTTTTAGGATTAGCCGATTGGCGATAGCCACGGTTCTTGCGACAACAACCGGGGCTAGCGCCCAACGGCTAATTTTTTGAACCCTAATTCTTTGCATTGACAAAGCACTAATAGAAAACTCTTTCCGTTAACTGATTTCTGAGTTAAAAAACCTCGATGCAACGCAATTCTTCGCTGGACTTAACGCAATTCATACGCGACATTCCTGACTTCCCCAAACCTGGTATTTTGTTCAAGGACATTACGCCTCTGCTTGGAAATGTAGAGGCTTTTCGGGAAACGATCGCACGGATGGCGGATCCTTTTAGGGGCCAAAAAATCGATTGCCTCGTCGCGGCGGAAGCGAGGGGTTTTATCTTCGCCGCACCGTTAGCACTGGAACTTGGAGCCGCCTTTGTACCGGTTCGAAAACCTGGAAAATTGCCTCACGAAAAACACTCGTTCAGTTACGATTTGGAGTACGGCAGCGACACGTTAGAAATGCACAAGGATGCGGTTTTAGCGGGGCAGCGAGTGTTGGTCGTCGACGATTTGCTCGCAACGGGCGGGACGGTCGAAGCCTGCTGCAAATTGCTTTCGAACATTGATGTCGAGATCGCTGGCTGTTTGTTTTGCATTGAATTAGTAGGTCTGAACGGTCGTTTGCGTTTGGCTCCCTATCGCATCGAGAGTTTGCTGAAGTACTAGCAATCCGTCGTCGCGGCATTTATGCTAAACGCTTTCTGGCCCACGCGTAGACGATGATTATGCCTATTGAATTTCATTGCGATCGGTGCTCACGTTTGTTGAGAGTACCGGATGGCAGCCAAGGAAAACACTGCAATTGTCCAGGTTGCAAGGAACGAGTCCTGGTGCCGAATCCCGTTGGCCGTCGCATCGATGTCCCTTGCCCAAAGTGCAAGAATGTTCTTCAGTGCGACGCAAACCTAGATGGAACCCGCGGTTGCTGCCCAAGCTGCGCGCACGTCTTTACGATTTCGATGAATCATGATCTTTCGGCAACGGATAACGCCCTAGAGTCGTTTCCGTTTGCTTGTCCCAAGTGCAAGAAGTTGTTCGAAGGGACGCCAGACAAGGAGGGGAAGAAGGCCAAGTGCACGGACTGCAGCGAAGTCTTTGTCATCGAACGATTTACTCCTCCTACTCCTCCTAAATATCCCACTCCTCCTAAGCCTGCCGAAGTACCGAAACGGGACGTATCTCAAAAAGTTCCGTCGGCACTCGGAACGAAAAAGAACTCAGTGGATACGAAAACGAACCGCACAGGTCCTGCCGTCG
Organism: Pirellula staleyi DSM 6068; assembly: GCA_945870455.1. GTDB lineage: Bacteria > Planctomycetota > Planctomycetia > Pirellulales > Pirellulaceae > JBKCUI01. Next base: position 10,566 of record CAMBSL010000123.1, read on the forward strand.
GACCTCCTGTTCCAAAAACGCCTGCCGCTCCCTCGCAGCCCGTTGCATCCTCCGGTTCGATCATGGATTTAACGTCCATGTTGCCACCGCCAGCGTCGAGCGTTTCCGCTCCCTCCTACATGCCTCCATCGGTCTCACCAACGCCAACCATTCGCCGAAAGAAGCGCACTGCGAACTCGAATCAAGGCTCCCGCATTGGACTCATTCTGGGGATTGTCGGTGGCATTGGAGGTCTGGTGCTGTTGCTTTGTTGCGGCGGGGTTGGCGTCCTGTTTTGGATGCTTACTCAGAGGCAGACGATTTTGTCGAGCGGTTATTCTGCGGATGCGATTGGGATTGTCGCGAAAAAGAACAGCCTTCATGCCAATTTGAGTGGCCAGTTGATTGTCAATCCCATGACAAGATCCGAGTTCATCATTGCTACGGGAGTTGTGGATGGAAATAGGACGATCACTCCTGAGTCGTATATTCAAGCGCTAAACTCCAGCGGACAAGTCCGGGCTCAATCGGTTTCGCCCGTTTCGAGAGCGGGCCTAAATGGGCTGCGATATCAAGTGCTGGGAACGGAAGCACCCCATACTGCGGAGGTGTTTGAGCTGGGGAATACGATTCTCTTGGTAATGTATGCAAACGGGACGGATTTACAGGAGCGACAGGGAACCAAACCTCGAATGACTGCCGAACGAGCCAAGGAGTGGGATAAACCTGACGCATTCTTTGAATCGCTGAAGAAAAGTCCTTAGTCCCCCTAGCGGTTGTCAGTTTGTCGCTTCTTTGGTAGTTTTTATTGGTAATGTGTCCCGCATGTCCGCAATTTTCATCCGACGGAATGAATGCGTGTGCTGCAAATAGTTTTCTCCCCTCCGTTATGGAATCGAAGAATGATGCGTCTATTTTTCTTGCCTTGTTTTCTGGCTATGGTTTCGGCTGCATTTGGAGCGGATTCGTCAAGCGATGCCAAGGTTACGAACAAGGTTTATTTCAACATCACCATCGACGGCAAAGATGCCGGTCGAATTGTCATCGGGCTCTTTGGAGCGGACGTACCTAAGACGGCCGAGAATTTCCGTGCCCTATGCACAGGTGAAAAAGGAACCGGAAAAAAAGGAAAGCCCTTGCATTTCAAAGGAAGTATCTTTCATCGGGTCATTCCAAGCTTCATGCTCCAAGGGGGAGATTTTACCGATGGCAATGGAACCGGCGGTGAGAGCATCTACGGCGAAAAATTTGCGGACGAGTCGTTTAAGTTCCGTCACGATACGCCGGGCCTGATGAGTATGGCGAACGCCGGCCCCAACACGAACGGTTCTCAGTTCTTTATCACCACCGTGAAAACCGATTGGCTCGATGGCAAGCACGTTGTTTTCGGTCGCGTTCTCGAAGGCATGGATCTAGTCAAGAAAATCGAGAGCTACGGAAGTTCACCTTCCGGTAAGACTCGCGCCAAGATTGTCATTAGCGATTCCGGTGAACTGAAGGATGCCGAACCAAAATAATCAAAAAGGTCGATTGGGATAGTGAACTAAGTCGCACGACGCTCCGCGTCGTGATTCAAGCTCCGCCGTCGTGAATTTGTGCGACGCGGAGCGTCGCACAACGAAGTGCTTTGCTAGCTTTCGCCAGCGATTTTCCTGCTTTTTCGACTTGACGGGAACCCCTGGTTTGGGACACGTTGTTAGATAGTTCGACTGGCAGCGTTCTTTCCCCAGTAAAGCATGTGCCAGTCGAATTTCGAATCAGGACGATTCGAATCCGGTTTACAATTGGAACGCTCGCAAGATCGAGCAGACACACCGTCAGGATGGCAAGGAGGCCATAAGCATGTCTTTCAACTCTCGTTTACAAACGGTATCGCTTCGCCAAGTTTTTCCTTCCGCACAAATCGTCGGGGCAGACGATATCTGCTGCGAACTCTGTTTGGCGAATGCGGACCAAGCGTCATGTAATTGGGTTTTTGCCGCAGGCTTGGATACCGAATCCGATTCTGCCCGGGACACGATTGATGCGATCAACTTGGGAGCCAAGGGGATTCTCACCGAGCAATTTCTGCCGTCGAGTGTTCCGCAGTGCATTGTTCCCGATGTGCGTGAAGCCTATGCACAAATCTGCCAAGCGATTGCTGGCAATCCAAGTGAAAAGATGCTTACGATTGCTGTCGTTGGCACACACGGCAAAACGACCGCTTCGCTCATGGTTGCTTCGATGCTCAAGCGAGTCGGCGATCGAGTTGCCTATTACACCACACTAGGTGCAAGCGATAGCAAAAACACATGCTTGAACGCTCATCCTGACGCGGATGCGCATCAACTTGCACAATGGCTGGCTGCAAGCGAGCAAAACGAATCGCCGGTGGCCATCATTGAATTGACCGATGACATGCTTCGATCGCATTCGGCAAGCGGCATTGAATTTGATGTCGTGTTGTTCACAGGCCTCAGAAAATCGCAACGCATTGATTCCTTGCAAGCTCGAGGTATTGAAAATGCGATGCACCGAATCATCGGCCAACTCAAACAACATGGTCTCGTTGTGTACAACGCAGACGATGCAAGGCTAAATCGCTGGATCGAACGACATCAGCCCAATGCGATCAGTTATGGTCTGGATGCCTTTGCGGATGTCCGCGGTAAGCGAATTGGTAGTTTGCCAGGTGAACAAACGATGATGATTTCGGCTGGTTCTTGCGTGATGCCGCTGACCAGCCTCATTCTCGGCGATCATAACGCTCGCCATATGCTCGGAGCCGTTGCCGTTGGTTATGCATTTGGATTGGAGTTGTTTGAAATCGTACAGGGAATTGAACGTCTCCAAAAAATCCCGGGCCGGATGCAACGTGTACCGAGCACCGCTCGTTGTGAGGTACACATCGACAGCGCAGATCAGGCCGATCGATTGGCGGTTGCCTTGCATACACTGGCCAAGAGCGGCAATCCAGTTACCTGCGTTGCAGAGGTTCCCGAAGTTGCCACAGCCGAACAACTTGCTGCATACGGTCGCGTACTCGAAAGGTCCGCTTCGCGGGTTATATTGACGCAAAGTCGCCTTTCAACACAATTAGGTCAAAAGTCGGTTTGGCAACTGCTTGACGGGTGTGACGATCCATCCTCGATTCAAATAGTGCCAAATCGAGAAGCGGCAATCGAGCTGGCTATTCGCAGTTCACGCTTAGGAGATCAATTGCTTCTAGCGGGTTGGGGGGCCAATCGATGGACGAATTGCCAAACAAAAAAGGTTCGAACGGATATGGAGTGTGCCGCTTCGATTTTGGCTACAATTCCAAGCGAGCCATTCCAAGCCGCTGTGCTTGCGGATTTGCCTAAATTGCGATTGTTCGGCGGGGCCGCATAATTTAGTTACCCTTCAAGCTGGCCCATCCTCTTTTAGCTGGAAACAAAATGGACCTAGCTTTGTATCATGACCTTGAGTCCTACCATGCATGGGCGATGGGCAAGTTATTTGGGTTGTGTCGTCCCTTGACGGACGATGCGCTCGATGCGAGCTTGCCGATCGGGCTGGGGACATTGCGAGCGACTCTCCAGCACATCGCTGCTGCCGAACAAATTTGGTTGGATAGGTGGGTAGGTAAGTCGACCACTGGCTTGCCCATGATGCCGACTGCATTATTGGAATTGGAGTCTAGCTTCGCGCTGCTCGCCAGGGATCGAAAATCGCTATCTGAAGGGGACTCGCAAGTATTCCGTGCGAGCGTCCAATACAAAAGTTTGGATGGCAAGTCGCATGAAAACAATTTGGGTTGTCTTGCAATTCATGTGCTCAACCATGCGATCCACCACCGGGCTCAAGCCCTGCATTTCTTGAAAAAACAGGGGGTAACCATCCCGGGTGGGCTAGATTACATCTTCTATCGCATTGCCGTACCGACAGTATTATTGAAATCGCCCGCTGCGGCAGGTTGTCGGCACTGGGGCCTGGAGGTTGGCGAAGTTGCGAAGCCGTATTCTTCGCCCGACTTGGATTCGTTGATTCGGTACGGCGAGTACGGCGACTGGGCAATGCAAAGCGTGTTCGATCAGGTGGCTGACTTAAGCGATGAACAATTAGATACAGAACATGGGATGGGCTTAGGGTCGATTCGAAAAACACTCCTCCATTTGCTTGATGCGGAGTGTTTCTGGCAGGCCAATTGGAAGATCCCTGAGTCTCCCTTTCCATCGACACTCAAAACGACATCCATCAACGAACTCGCCAGCCTATGGAGTTCGACGACGCGTTCAAAACGCGCCTGGCTTGAGCAAGCTGGACAATCCAAGCTTGGCGATATCGTTCGAGTCGATTTCGGAAGTGGTCCGTTGGAATTCCGATTGTCGGAGTCGGTAATTCAATTGGCCGTGCATGGTACACTACACCGGGCTCAAGTAACCAACATGATACGCACCGCAGGCAAAAAACCAAAATCGCTTGACTATGTGACTTGGTTGCGGACACTGTAGCGGATGTTAAGGATCGTTCGATCTCGCCTTCGGGTGACCGAAATGGTTCGCGTTTATTTCAATTTACATTTGACTGGGCTTTCTTGATGTTGATTCGATGCTTCTGGGGCTTGACGGCAGTACTGTTGGCGTCGACGTTGCCGTTGATGGGCGTTCGTGCTAACGCCGATGATTGGCCACAGTGGCGTGGGTTGGAACGCGATGGTCGTTGGAATGAACAAGGAATTCGCGACGACCTGCCTGATGGGCAGTACCCTTTGGCTTGGTCCGTCGATATTGGGCCTGGGTATTGCGGACCGACCGTTGCAAAGGGTCGTGTTTATGTCATGGATCGCCAGGTGACCGATCGCAATGAGACGGAACGCATCCTTTGTTTCGATTCGGCTAAGGGTACGTTGCTTTGGCAAGTGGAGTATAAAGCCCCATATGGAAACGTAGGTTACGCGGCAGGGCCCCGAGCAAGCGTCACGATCGATCAGGGACGAGCCTTTGCCGTCGGTTCCCGGGGTAACTTTCATTGCTTGGATGCGGTTTCGGGCGAAATTATTTGGCAACATGACCTTGAAACCGAATACAGTATCGATATGCCAATCTGGGGCATCGCAGCATCACCACTCGTCTACGGCGAGCTCGTCCTACAACAAGTCGGTGGTAGCAAGAACTCTTGCATGGTAGCCTTTGACAAAAAAACTGGAAAAGAAGTCTGGCGTGCATTGAATGACAAGGCAGGGTACTCATCTCCGATTGTAATTAGGCAAGCGGATCAAGATGTGCTCGTGTGTTGGACAGGCGAAAGTCTCTCGGGACTCGATCCCTCAACGGGGAAACTCTATTGGACGCACCCGTTCCCTTCATCTCGCATGCCGATCGGCATTTCAACTCCGATCATCGACAACGAAATGCTGTTCGTTTCCTCGTTTTACGATGGCTCGATGATGATTCGTGTGCCGTCCAAGTCGCTTACCTCCGAGTTGATTTGGCGCGAGGTCGGCAAAGACGAGCAAAACACCAAGTCGCTGCACACTATGATTGGAACCGATATTCTTGAGAACGGCTATGTATACGGGGCGGATAGTTACGGTGAGATGCGGTGTTTGAATGCCATGACCGGAGCACGCATATGGGAAGACTTAAAAGCCGTTCCAAAAGCTCGCTGGGCCACCATTCATATGGTTCGGCAAGCAGGCCGAGTTTGGATGTTCAACGAGCGTGGCGAACTTTTGATTGCCAAACTTTCACCGACAGGCCTAACCATTCTTGATCGTTGCAAGTTGCTTGAACCAACGACTGTTCAGCTTGCACAGCGGGGAGGTGTCTGCTGGTCGCATCCCGCATTCGCCGAAAAGAGCATCTTTGCACGAAGCGACAGTAAGCTCGTCAAAGCAAGTCTTGCCAAGGACTAGTGCTTCGTCAACATTAAAGATTAGGGTCGGCAACGGTAGCCGAACTCGCCAGAGTTCGGTTTTTCGTTGCGGCACGGAAGTCTGTCGACTCCAGCTACTTGTGAGACGGGG
>CAMBSL010000124.1 GCA_945870455.1 Pirellula staleyi DSM 6068
CCTTGGCCAGGCGAGCATCTTTTTCAGCAAGAAGTTTTTAGAAATTACGCAGGCGACGGAGCGCTGCTGCTGATGTTTTTAGGTCCATATGAAATCGAACTCTACCGGAAGGTGGGCTGAGTTTGCGATCCTTACGCCAAAATCCCTTGCACGACTTTGCCGCTAACGTCTGTCAAACGTCGGCGAATACCGTTGTGATAATAAGTGAGGCGTTCGTGGTCGACGCCGAGCAAATGCAGAACTGTCGCATGAAAATCGTGCCAATGCACAGGATTTTCGACCGCCCTCATGCCGATCTCGTCGGTTTCTCCAAACGCGAAACCATGCTTGAGCCCAGCTCCAGCCATCCATACCGAAAAACCAAATTGGTTGTGATCGCGGCCTTTGCCTACCACGTCGGACGCAGACTGCGCAAAGGGAGTTCGGCCAAATTCGCTTGTAAACAAAACCAGCGTATCATCAAGCATGCCGCGTTGCCGAAGATCTTTGAGTAATCCGGCGATTGGCCGATCGATTCGTTTTGCTTCTTGACTGTGGTTCTGAACCATATCTTCGTGGCCATCCCAATTGATGCGCGGCGAACCAAATGCCCCGCCCGAAAACAATTGGATGAACCGAACCCCTGACTCCAACATCCGACGGGACAATAGACACGCCCGACCGAAATCAACCGTCGCTGATTCATCGATACCATACAACTTATGCGTTTCGGCCGATTCTTGTGCAAGGTTGGTTACCTCGGGGACGACGCGTTGCATACGAGCTGCCAATTCGTAACTGCGCATTCGGGCAGCCAAATCATCATCGCCTCGTGATCGGCGGTGACGTTCATTGAGCGTCGCCAGCAACTGCCTCGTGTCCGATTCGCGTGCCAAGGTCGGGGCAGGCGTTGGGAACAAGTCATCAATCGGTGTACCTTGGCTGCGAATGATCACCCCTTGATGTTGTGCTGGCAAGAATCCATTGGTCCAATTGATCGAACCTCCTGCCGGAACGCCACGCGGATCTGGAATGACCACAAACGCTGGCAAATCTTGCGACTCGCTACCCAATCCATAAGACGCCCATGAGCCGAAGACTGGAAAGCCATTTAGCCGAAAGCCGGTGTTCTCCTGAAATGTTGCCGGTGTGTGATTGGATGTTTCCGCGTACATCGATCGAATCACGGTAAGCTCATCTGCTACCGTCGCCAAACTTGGGAATAGGTCGGATATCCAAAGCCCGCTCGCACCTCGTTGTCTAAATTCCCAATCGTTTTTACGCAAAAGACCAACTTGACCAAAGAAAACATCCGGTCGATCGCCGCTCAACGATTTGCCGTGGTACTTTTCGAGTTCGGGTTTGTAGTCGAACGAATCGATTTGGCTCACGCCACCGCATGCCACGATATGAATAACTCGTTTTGCCTTGGCGGCATGATGAAGTGACTGGTGCGCCCCATCCGATCGTCGAGGTTCGGCTCGAACGATTCCGTCGTTCATGAGCAATGACAACAACGCGGTACTGCCAATCCCGCGACTCGCCCATTCGAATACTTCTCTGCGGTTCAACATCGTTCCTTAGTCCACATATAATTCCTTAGTCCACATATAGAAGTTCATTGCTATTGAGGAGAACGCGACATACTGCCGCGAGTCCATGTTTGTCAGCAAATTCAACGCAAGCATTTAGTTCCGGTGCGTCGGGTTTTCGGAAGTATGCTTGCTCAAACAAGTAAACGACCTGCGACGGCAGAGTCTCACCAGCGGACAACATCGCTCGCTTCGCCCACGCCTCCGAGAGCCGAATGACGAGCGCGTTGTTCATCAACGAAAGAGACTGCAAAGGCGTTGTCGTTGACGCCCGAAGGGGTGATTTGGTTGACGGATCAGGACAATCGAAAACGTCCAAGAGATTGCTTCGCGCAGATCGAACCACCGTGCGGTAAAGCGTTCGACGTTGAAAACTCTCACCGACCGGCTGACGCATGGAATAGAAATGCGAATTGTTGATCGACAAAGCAAAATCGTAGTAACCAGGTCCATCTAACGAAGGTTCGAGTTGGCCGGCCAAGTCTAGCATCGTGTCTCGCAACGATTCCGCATCCAACCTCGATGGCGACTTGCGCCATAACAGTCTGTTCCCCGCGTCTTTTTCCATGTTTGTCGGAACGATTTGTGAGGATTGTTGGTATGTCTTTGACGACAGGATTCGTCGATGCAAATGCTTGAGGCTCCAGCCATGCTCAATCAAATCGTTTGCAAGCCAATCAAGCAACTCGGGGTGCGATGGACGCCCTCCGTTAAACCCAAAATCGTTGGGCGTCTCAACGATGCCTACGCCAAAATGGTACTGCCAAACGCGGTTGACGATCACTCTCGCGAATAGCGGATTGCGTCGTTCGGTAATCCATTCCGCCAGTTTTAATCGTCGTTGTCCATCGCTCGCCGTGTCGTCCAAAAGGAAGTCAGCGGACACGCCCTTCACGGAGGAAACTCCACCTGGCAGGACGGCGTCCAGCGGCGAACCCGGGTTCCCTCTTGCCAATAGAAAAGTCTTACTGGGTTCTTTCGAGGCGATCGCATAGACGCGAGAATCCGAAACGCGTTGGAGCTGCTCACGGATTTGATTCAACTCGAAACGGTAATCCGCCAACAACTCCTTAGCAGGTAGATCGAGGGCGGCCATGAGCTCGCTGTTGCTTACGAAAGTCGTTTGGATGTTTGCAGATGCGCGCACCTCCACGTCGGAAAGGGCACGGTCGTACAATTGCGCACGCTCCAATGCACCGGTTAGCATTCGGCCGTCGCTAGCGGGCGAATGCCGCAAGCCGAACAAAACATGCGTCGTATTCGGCGGGAATTCGATAAGATTCGATTTGCGAATTGGAAGACCATAAGGCAGACCGTTTCGATACGCGCGAATGGTTCCATCTGTTTCGTACACGATTACAACATGAACGAATTCGCTTGTCGTCGACTCGATCTCTTCTGATTGAAAGGGCTGAGTACGCGTAAAACCATCGCTACCAGCCATCCATTGATTGGAACTCACTTCGCCGTACACGATGGCATCAAAGACACTTCCTGTTAGCGATTCAACGCTGATTGCGGCCCCGCCGCGTTGTGTTGCGTTGGCGAGTTGAACCCAGACTTCGAGCGTCTTTTCCTTAAGTGTTCGATTCAGATTTTTGGACGAGGCATATCCGCCGTCTTTCAAAATCAAACGACCATCTTGTAAAACGGCATTCGAACGCAGTTCGATATCCAATCCACCGATCGCATCGCGAAGATCGTCAAACTCCCAACGCGAGATCGGAACAGGGGCTTGCTCTGTGATTTTCGTAACGGCTCGCTCGGCGAGAATGCGATCTTTCACCGGTTGTTCGAGTTCGGCGATACTTCGTTTCAGTTCAAACTGTCTCGCCTCCAATCGCTCGGTAATGGGACGCGCACTACTCACCAGCAATTCACTCTTGAGCTTGGGTTCGCCGTGGTGCGCACCGGCTAAGGCAGCGCACATTTGGTAGTAATCGCGTTGAGGGATCGGATCGAATTTATGATCATGACAACGGCTACAGTTGACGGTCAGTCCTAAAAAAGTCTGGCTGACGAGACTGACCACATCCTCGAGTTCGTCTTGTCGGACCACTTCTCGCATGGCCTTGCTTTGTTGTGTCTGCCCAACTTGATCGTAGGATCCGGCGACCAGCATACCAGTTGCGATTACTCCATCCGCCGAATCAGGTACGAGTGCATCGCCCGCGATCTGCATTCGGCAAAACTCATCGTAAGGCATATCTTGATTGAATGCCTTAACAACCCAATCTCGGTATCGCCATGAATTGGTGCGGAGTTGGTCTCGTTCGAAGCCATGGCTTTCGCCGAATCGAATGGTATCAAGCCAATGTCTAGCCCAACGTTGGCCATACGCAGGGCTGTCGAGCAAGCTATCGATCCAGTGCTCGAGGGCATTTGGGTTTTTTGACTCGATGAGTTCCTGAACATCTGTCTGAGCCGGAGGCAGGCCTGTCAAGTCGAATGCAATTCTGCGAGCGAGGGTTCGGCGGTCCGCCGATGGCGAAGGTGTCATGCCACTTGCATTTAGCTTAGCCAGAACGAAGCCGTCTATCGGATTTTGGACGAGTTCGGTAACGCTAGGTGGTGAGATTGAGCGAATAGGCTGCAATGACCACCAGTCATAGCCTGCCCTCGTCTCGCTGGTAAATTCCGCAGCATCCAACTTTCCCCCGAGCCATTGGGCGTTATTCGCGATCCAATTTCGTATCGTTTCGCGTTCCCTTTCTTTGAGTGGCTGCTTGGGGGGCATTTCATCCGAAGCGATGCGTTTCCACATCAAGCTCTCGCTTTCTTTTCCCGGCACGAGGGCAACGCCGCTATCGCCGCCTAACATCATCGACTCGCGTGTCGATAAGTCGAGTCCCCCCTTTTTTTCAAGTGCATTATGGCATTCGATGCAGCGCACACTGAGGATGAACTGGATGCTTTCAGGCTTAGGTTCCGGGAATTCATCCGTTGCGTTGATTGAGCTCAAGCTCAAAATCAGCCCAATTAAACCTAGCGACCAAAAGAAGGCGGAACCTAAGTTGGACCTGAGGAACTGCAATGCGGTTGAGTGTCGACTCATAATCGGCTACATCGTCGTTTTCAGGTTAGGAAGTTGCTGCGAAATGGAAGTAGTGATAGGCTGCCAGCCTGTCGCTTCATGGACAGCCTAGCAGCCTATCCTACGGGATTCCGAAGGTGATTTTTTGAGCAAACGACAATTCTAACTTTAGTTCATCGTAATTGCCAGGATACGGTCAATTCCGAACCGATCTCTAGTAAAGCGTCAAACTCAGTTTTACGGGTGAAGTGACCTCGAAGAGATTGAACCATTTTAGGACTCTGGCAACGCGAACTAGGCTTTTCAATGATAAGATCGGTGTGGCTCAAAATTGTTTCCCAACTATTCCCGATTTACCTGATATCAAACGGCTGCTCCACATGCCTATTCAATGGTTTCCAGGCCACATGCACAAGGCTCAGCTTGAAATACGCACTGCAATGCCCAAAACGGACGTTGTCATCGAGGTGCTGGACGCCCGAATCCCCTTTTCAAGCCAAAACCCGCTGTTGGCGGAGATAAGAGGCGACAAGCCATGTCTCAAAGTCCTTGCGAAAAGCGATCTTGCAGACGAGGCAATGACTTTGGCTTGGCAGGAATATCTGGAACGGTCACCGGGAGTTCGCGCCAGGATCATTACCTCGCAGGACATTTCAACCATTCGATCGTTGAAATATGCTGCTGCGAGATTGGTGCCACATCGCGAAGGAAGGACGGTCAACGCAATGATCTTTGGCATTCCAAACGTCGGCAAATCGACACTGATCAATATCTTGGCAGGACGGAAGATCGCCAAAACCGGCAACACGCCTGCCGTCACCAAACAACAGCAAAAGATCGATATTGGAGATGGCGTCACGCTCTGTGATACACCCGGGATGTTGTGGCATAACGTTGAGAACGTTAACAGTGGATACAGACTAGCATTGATCGGTTCCATCCAAGAGACGGCGATGGACTATGCCGATGTCGCGTTCTTTGGTGCTCGCTACATGACGTCGCAATATCCCGAACGACTGAGGGAACGTTACGAATTCGAATCCTTGCCCGCCACCGAAATGGAGTTGATCGAAGCGATCGGGCGAAAGCGAGGATGTATTGGGAAAAATCAGGTCATCGACATCGATCGAGCCTCGCGGATTCTTGTGATGGATCTCCGAACGGGAGTGCTTGGCCGACTGACATTGGAAACACCATTGATGATGGAGCATGAGATCAAGAGCACCGCGATTGCAATCCAGGAGAAGGCGGAACGCTCGCAAGAGAAAGCTGCAAAACAACTAAAACGATTTCGAGACAAACAACGAGCCGAAAAGAAGTCACGGGAGATGCGACAACGCTGAGAGGGCAACGGGAGTTTTGTTGGGTTCACCTGCGATTTCGGAAACGTATCTTGGGACCGCATAGCCTGGCAAGCGTTTCGCAAGCTCCTCCACCAAGGACAGGCCCAAGATTGGATCGGATTCGAAATGGGAAGCACCGTCAACGCGATCCAATTGATGCAGGTAGTATGGCATCACCCCAATATCCACCAGTTGTTCGCAAAGTTCTTGTAATGTTTTAATGTTATCGTTTACGTCGCGAAGCAGCACAGACTGATTCAGAACCGTAGTGCCAGTCGCCTTGAGTCGATGGATCGCTGCGACAACGGAAGAATCGATTTCTTGCGCATGATTGATGTGCAGGACAACCCACTTTGCAAGTCGAGAGCGCTCAAGCCAAGCGCAGAGATTCGCATCGACGCGTTGTGGAATAACCACAGGTACGCGCGTATGAATACGGAGGCGAGTCAAGTGCGGAATGTCACCCAACAATTCGACCAATTGCGACAGTTGCGGGTCCGCTACGGTGAGTGGGTCGCCACCGGACAAAATGACTTCGTGAATCGAGGCATCGCTGCGAATGTACTCCAGTGCGGGCAACCAATGATCGATGCTTTTTGGAGCCGTGCTGTACGGATAGTGTCTTCGGAAACAATAGCGACAATGCACTGCGCAAGCCCCAGAAACGATTAGCAACACACGACCGATGTACTTATGAAGCAGTCCTGGTGCCATTTCAACAATGTTATCCCCTACCGGATCTGAAGTGAAATCCGGGGAAACGATGTTTTCGCCAGAGCGAGGGATGACCTGCAGCAGCAACGGATCGAAAGGATCGCCGTGCTTCATTCTCGCTAAGAATTCAAGCGGAACAAAGACAGGAAATTGCCGTTCGCCGCTCTCGGAAACGGGTAATTCGTTTGGATCGATCCCAAGTGCCTGGCAAAGCCGGAGCGAATCGCGAATCGCGAACTTCATTGCTCTCTGCCACGTGGCGTTATCCGGGCTCCCGATCATATGTCCTGAACCGCTTCCTTCGGACGATGCCTGGATCGGAGCTCGTTGTAAATCAGCAGGATCGTTGCCGGTATGAACGGCAGGAAATAGTAGATAATTCGGAACAAGACGACAGCGGCTAGAACGTCCCCTAAAGATTCCTCTGGAAAAAACGAAACCAAGACCCCTTCGAGCACACCGAAGCCGCCGGGAACGTGCGTCAGTACCGTAATGATTTGGCCCGTTAGGTAAGCAATAAGCACGGTCGAGAAATTGATTTCGGCCGATTGGCTGCTTGGCAGCAACCAAAATAGTACTTGCGACGCTAACAAAAAATCGCCTGCCGAAACCACCAACTGCATGGTCGACAAACTGAACGGCGGGAGCGTCACTTCAAAATCTCGAACGCGAATGGGCTTACGGAAAATAGTGCAAGCGGCAAGATAAAGACCGATACAGCCTAGGAACAGTAATCCCCACACATGGTGATCGAAAATAAGCTTTTCGCTGACCTCCTCGGGTAGCTTGATGGGGAGTGCAATAAACGCCACTCCCGCTAGCAAAAACAGACCAAGCCAAAACGTGGTTGCGAGAATCGACACGAAAGCGACGATTTCGAGGAACGAGAACCCCCAGCTTGAATAGAGCCGATACCGAACGGCGTTTCCGCCGAGCAGCCAACCAAGGACGTTTCCATAGGAGTACCCAACGATGGCTCCAGTCATGATTTTTGTCATGGGAAGCTCTTTCTTTAGATGCCGAACCGCAATCCAATCGTAGCCGGTCAAAATCAGATAGTTCAACGCCGTCAAACCACACGCAATTCCGATTTGCCAATAAGGCACATTTGAAATGCCTTCTTGAACCACCGCCCAGGTCACGTTGGCTTTGACAAGTTTGTTCTTTACGACCCAAAAAGCCACGCACATGATTGCAATGATGGCCGTTATTTTCGCGGACTCGCCCAGTCGACCGATGGCTCGCGATCCTTGCAAAGACTGAGACTTATCTACGACAGGCGGTAGGGGGAGATCTGTTGATTTGGGAGCGGAGGGAGAGTTTTCGTTCAAGTATGCGACCTACGTAAGTGTGTCATCGACCCTGAGAAACCTCAGGAACCGAGAGTGCGAGTGGAGTGCAATTATAGGGATTTACTGGCGGTAAGCTACGCAATTTAGGGTTACTTTGGTAGCTCACAGTGAAAACAACGGTTCTAACGGTTTTTCTTGCCGATACGAATAGAACGCCGCCCAGTGCGGCCTATCTCGTGTCATGCCAGGGGAAAGAAGACCAATGAAATTCATTTGTGGTGCACTATCGATCGGACTTGGGATTAGCTTGTTTTCGTCATTCGGATACAGTCAGTCTGCGACTCAAATCGTCGTTCCGGGAACGGGAGTTCAATTAACTCAAGTTGGTGATGACTTTGAGGATGAAGGCTGGGAGTTTATACCCAATAACCCGAAGAGTTCCGAAGATATCGACGAAAAGCAACGCATGCCGATGGGAAAATCGACGAACGGGCGCTGGTACGAGGGAGCGAAACGCGGCCACCCCGACGTCGTCAAACGCGTGCCAACTCCTCCAGGTGGACTTCCCGATAGCGAAGGTTCATTGCTTCTGAAATCACTGCAAACGGGGATTCCCAAGTCGCCAAGCTTCAAGATGCATCAGGACGATTTCATTTGCAACGTTCAATACCGACTTGGAGGTACGGTTCGTGTTGATCAATCACCCAATATGACCACTCGCGTCTATTTGCCGCCTCTCGAAAAATGGGAAAATCGCAATGGACCGCATTTTGCGTTCCGCGCTGCGGTGGAGACGACGGTTCAAGAAACAAAAACCAAGTTCTTATTCTCCAGCAAGGAGGAGAAGGACGAGATTTACTGGCCTGGCTTGTTCATCTTGCGTGGAACCCGGAATGAAAACGGCAAGACGGTTCCTTACGCCTACATCCGAGTTAGAGCGGACAGGCGAGGCGGAGATTTTATGGGCCCCGAAATCAACAAAACGGGCTGGTGGACGCTCGGCCTTTCGTTCACCCCAGATGGTCTTACTCACTACTTCGCCAAGCCAGGCGTCGAAGAGTTAACCAGGGAAGACTATATCGCGACCGCGATGCCTTACGGCTACCGATGCGAGGAAGTGCGATCCTTCTTCTACAATGTTGTTAACGGAGACAATGGACGAGACTGGTCAACGGACTGGATCATCGACGATCCGAAATTCTACGTGACCAATCCATCACGTTTTGCCAGTCGAAAATAGTCATGCTGCTGGCTCTGAAGCTGCCGGCTCTGAGGCTGGTGGGCTTGGCTCAGGACTTGGGGATGACTTTCGAGATGCTTTACGCCTAGTCTGCCGAACAACTTCGAGCGCAATGCAATAGTCAAGGTTTGGCCGAAAAACCGTTAGTAATGCCAGAGGTATGAACCAAGCCATGTACAAACCGCCACCAAAACCGTGCCAAAACTGCGTCCCAGCCATGATAGCCGCCGAGCAACTTAACAGGGTTGCCAAGTTTTTTTGAGGTGGCCAAAATACAAACGACAGGCTCAACAGAACGAATGCGACAATGATCGGAATCCGCATGACAGGATACCAACCTAAACCCCAGATACCGTCCATCCCGGTCATTGCAACTTGCTTGAGTCCAAACATGTACCGCAAGTCCTGTATCACGTTACTCGGATGCAGCAAGATCATGGCAAGCACGAGAGCGGTGATCGAAACGGTAAATCCACCTACGAATCGCCGTATACCACGTTGCCAATAGAAACTGCACCAAAGCGGCAGCAGTGAAAACGGATAATAGACAACGCCAGCCGCACACCCTAGGAAAAGACCAGCAACAAACGGCTGGCGATACATGAGCAACGCCAAAAGTAATAGTGCGCTTGGAACCACATGGTCCACTCTGCCGGTCATGAGCGCTGTATATGGCAAAAGAAGATAAAACGTTGCGGCACCGACACCTGTCTTCAAGTTCCCGAAGTGCCAGTACCCAATCGCGAGAATGCAGAATACCAACGTCAAATTGGCTCCAATCGCCAGAATTCTCGCGAGAGTGAGCTTGTAGTCCGAACGTTCCTTTGTCAGCTCATTCGCATCATTCGCTTCATTCAATTGAGGCGTGGTCGCAATTTGGGGCAGAAAGCTAAGCAAAACGTAACCTGGCCCCATCTCAGGACTGCTCAGACGCTGTTCGACTGGACTGCTCGTAGCGACGTTGATCATCAGGTAAAGCAGCAAAGAAGTTCCCAAAAAAAGCATGCCGCCGCTACTCAAATTTGGGTCCAGCAACGGACGGCGAACAATCGTCGTATCGAGCAACATCCGGATCACGAGCAATCCGGCACAAACAATAAGCCAAAGAAATCCCCAATAAAGAAGCCTTTCGGGCGTCCAAGTTTCTTGCGAACCATTCGACTTTGGCAGCGGAACTGGGGACGCGGATGCGTCGCTTTCGGTTTGCCCACCCACCCCAACCATGGCTGGGATGCCTTCGTGTTCCGAATTGCGAAAGGCTTTTTGTCGCCCTTCGTAAACCATCATCATTCCAGGGGTGAACGCTAAAACCAAGAAGATGTCGAGATTCCGAAGGGACCAAAACCGATGGAACATCAAAAACAGACCCACCACCAGCAATGTTGAGAGAAACACCCAAGTGGGTGGCTCAAGCCTAACGTAATGGAAGAGAAACTGGCTCATGGTGCTTGGCCGCAATGGCTCAGCGGTGTAAACGAGACGTCCTGTCGAAAACGTGGAAATTAATGTTTTTTAGGAAAAAGTACAAGGCGGTGTACGGCAATACCGAATCCCGGTACTCTACATTCTTACAAACAAAGTTTCCCGAATTATGAGCCGCCATGAAAGCTTTGGTGAAATCCCGACGAGATGTGGGTCTCGAGCTACAAGATGTCCCTTTTCCGACCATCGGCATCAATGACTGCCTGATACGCATCGACAAAACCGGGATCTGCGGCACCGATTTGCACATCTATAACTGGGATACTTGGGCTCAGAAAACGATTCCAGTTCCAATGGTGGTCGGGCATGAGTTTGTCGGCGAAATTGTGGAAGTGGGATCGAATGTAACCGACTTTTTCCCGGGAGAAATTGTTTCGGGAGAAGGACACGTCGTTTGTGGTCGCTGTCGCAACTGCTTGGCGGGTCGACGTCATCTTTGCAAGGATACTCAAGGAGTCGGAGTCAACCGAACGGGCGCGTTTGCCGAGTACATCGCTCTGCCGATGACCAACGTATGGCATCACGACCCGTCTATCGACAAAGATATCGCTTCTATCTTCGATCCATTGGGAAATGCCGTTCACACGGCTCTCAGCTTTGATTGCCTGGGCGAAGACGTTTTCATTACAGGGGCTGGCCCGATCGGCCTGATGGCCACTGCGGTCGTTCGGCATGCTGGCGCGCGGCACATCGTGGTTTCCGATTTGAATCCCTTTCGACTAGAACTTGCACAGCGCATGGGAGCAACGATTGCGGT
Organism: Pirellula staleyi DSM 6068; assembly: GCA_945870455.1. Taxonomy (GTDB): domain Bacteria; phylum Planctomycetota; class Planctomycetia; order Pirellulales; family Pirellulaceae; genus JBKCUI01. The sequence continues at coordinate 11,434 of CAMBSL010000124.1, forward strand.
CAACCCTCGCGAACGTTCCATGGCCGACGTGCAGTCGGAACTTCACATGCGTGAAGGCTTCGATGTTGGACTCGAAATGTCGGGGTCACCGGCGGCGCTACGCTCCATGCTTGAGAACATGTGCCACGGCGGTAAGATTGCGATGCTGGGAATTCCGTCGGAACCGATCGCGATCGATTGGAATCTTGTCGTATTCAACATGCTCACCATTCGTGGCATCTATGGACGCGAAATGTATGAGACTTGGTACAAGATGACAGTACTCCTAGAGAGCGGGCTCGACATCTCGCCGGTCATCACACATCGTTTTCACTTCACGGAATTTGAAAAAGGCTTCAGCGCCATGCAAAGCGGACTTTCTGGAAAAGTGATTTTGGATTGGTCCAAATAAACAACACTTTTCACTCGTACTCGAAGATCGCAAGACCTGCTCGTAAAGAAATCGGGAACCACGAAAGGCACAAAAAACACGAAAAGAGAGTGGACGATTTGACAAGGTTAATTTCTAGTATTTACGTTCGTGTCTTTCGTTTTTTCGTGGTCCAAGCTGGAACAAAGTACAATCCTCGAACTTCACCCATTTTAGCGTATCGAGCTAAAAGGACCGTTAACCAAAAATTTCAATGACTGACCGACAGCTTCTCGTAACCGCAGCCTTACCCTACGCCAATGGACATATTCACATTGGTCATTTGGTCGAATACATCCAGACCGATATTTGGGTTCGATTCCAAAAACTTCGAGGCCGCAAGTGTGTCTTCGTATGCGCGGACGATACCCACGGGACAGCCATTATGATCCGTGCCCGTCAGGAGGGACGACCGGAGACCGAACTGATCGCCGATATGCAAGCGGCCCACGAACGAGACTTTGCCGGTTTCGACATTGCGTTCGATCACTATGGCAGCACCAACTCGGTCGAGAACCTTGAACTATGTCAAGACATTTGGAAATCGCTTCGCAAAGCCGGTTTGATCGCCGAACGGGATGTCGAACAGTTGTTTGATCCGGTCGCAGGAACTTTTTTGGCCGATCGGTTTGTCAAAGGGTCGTGCCCTCTCTGTAAAGCGCCCGACCAATACGGTGACAATTGCAGCAAATGCAGCGCAACCTATTCCCCATCCGATCTTATCGATCCCATCAGCACGCTTAGTGGTGCGAAACCGATTACCAAGTCGGCCAGCCATCTGTTTGTTGAACTGGAAAAAATGCATCCCTTTTTGGATGACTGGACGCAGGGCGGAAAACACTTGCAGCCAGAAGTGGCGAACTATCTCAAAGGCCACTTTCTAGGAAACCCATTGCGAGACTGGGATGTCTCGCGTCCGAATCCGTATTTTGGATTCGCCATTCCGGATAGTCCCGATAATTACTGGTACGTTTGGTTCGATGCCCCGATCGGTTACATCGCATCGACATGGCAATGGTGCAAACGCAACAACGAGTCGCTGGCGGATTGGTGGCAAAGCGAGCGAACCGAAATCCATCATTTCATCGGCAAGGACATCACGTACTTTCATACGTTGTTCTGGCCAGGCGTGCTGAAATCCGCTGGTTATTCGCTTCCTGAATTTGTGCACATCCACGGTTTCCTCACCGTGGATGGCGAGAAGATGTCCAAAAGCAAAGGTACGCAAGTTCAAGCGAGCACATACCTAAAACATCTTGATCCCGCATTTCTTCGCTATTTTTATGCATCGAAACTTGGGCCGAAACTAGACGATATCGACTTGAACGTCACAGAGTTCATTAACAAAGTCAACTCGGACTTAGTCGGCAAAGTGGTCAACTTAGCAAGTCGTTCGGCCCGCTTCGTTGAATCCGTGGGATTGTCGGTTGAGTACCCATACGATGGTGGACTTTTCGCAGCCGCTGCCGCTGCCGGTGAACGTATTGCATCCGCATACGAACAACTCGACTACGCCCGCGCGACACGCCTCATCATGGAACTCGCCGATCAGGCGAACGGCTACGTGGAAAACACGGCACCCTGGACTCTCAAAAAAGATCCGACCCAACATCATCGCTTGCAAGAAGTTTGCACGATCGTACTCAACCTCTTCCGACAGATCTGTATTTACCTAACGCCCGTTTTGCCAAAGCTTGCACAACAATGTGGCGATCTGCTCAATGTTAAAATCCAACATTGGAACGATAGCCAAACTCCGCTGGTTGGAACAAAATTATCCAAATTCGAACATCTCTTACAACGTATTGCTCCCGAGAAAGTCCAAGCCATGATCGACGAATGCAAAGAAGCAGTTCCAGCAACGACTTCAGAAACCCCAGTCTCGACCGGTTTCAACGATTCCGGCGATGCTTTGCTTGCAGAGCCAATGGCACCGACTTGCACCATTGATGACTTCACCAAAGTGGATTTGCGAGTTGCACGTATTATCAGGGCCGAAGAAGTGCCAGAAGCAAAGAAACTGGTCAAACTGACCGTAAGCCTGGGTGGGGACAACACACGCACCTTATTTGCAGGCATCAAGGCGGCCTACACCCTGGAGCAGCTGCAAGGACGATTGGTGGTGATTGTTGCGAACTTGCAACCAAGGCAAATGAAGTTCGGGCTCAGCGAAGGGATGGTAACGGCAGCCGGGCCCGGAGGTACCGAAGTGTTTTTGCTCGGAATCGATTCGGGTGCTGTTCCCGGGCAACGCATCCATTAAAGATCCATTCGTGCTAGCGAGGAGGTCAAATACCACTGGCGTAAAGCCAGATGGCATGAATAGAAAATGCCCCTGGGTTTATCCCAGGGGATCGTTACCTTCGTGCTAGCGAGAAGCCCAATTTCGCAGAGGATTTTGTTTAACGGTTAGCCGAAGGCGTACGTTAATGGCATCGAGCATCCATGATAGTCCAGGAGAATTTATGAATCGACGCGATTTTTGCATTTCCTCCCTTGGTGCCGTTTCTCTCAATGCTCTCATGCAATGGAACCCAGGCTTTGCCACGGAATCGGTGACGCAACCTTTCGGTAGCCTCCCGCCGATTCGCGAGATAACTCGCGGGCCGCGTTTTCATTGGCGAGGCTACTACGACAAGGACTTGTTCGACCCCTCGGATCGCTATGTTCTAGCGAACGAAATCGACTTCGAAGGTCGCACTCCCAATGCAAATGATGTGTTGCGGGTCGGCATGATCGACTTGCAAAACAACGACGCATGGACCGAGTTGGGAACCACGACGGCTTGGAATTGGCAACAAGGCTGCATGTTGCAATGGCTACCAGGGGACAAACCATCGGTTCTTTGGAACGAACGGCAGGATGGCGATTTCGTTTCGAAGATACTCCATGTTGCGGATCGTACGGTTAGAGTTTTACCGATGCCCATCTATTGCGTTTCGCCTGATGGCCTGTGGGGGCTGAGCGTTGATTTCCGAAGACTCAATGATTGCCGACCTGGCTACGGCTATGCGGGGATCGCCGATCCATATGCAGACCGTAGTGCTCCAGACGAGACTGGCATCTGGCGCGTTGATCTTCGAACGGGTGCATCGCAATTGTTACTGAGCTACGCGCAGATTGCCGCCATGGAGTACCGGAACGATGTCAAGTTGCAATTTGATCCAGCCCGATCCAAGCATTGGTTCAATCATTTGCTGATAGCGCCCGACGGCAAGCGATTCTTGTTTCTACACCGCTGGAGAGAAACACCAGCCGATGCGACTCGCGAGAAATTATCCAAGACGGGCTTCTCGACGCGAATGTGGACAGCCAATGCGGACGGATCCGATCTGCATGTGGTCGATCCTTATGGCAAGACATCGCACTTTGTGTGGCGCGACGCAACGACGATTTGCGCTTGGGCTTGGCATCCGTCGCATCTGGAGCGATTCTATCTTTACGAAGATCAAAGCAGTCGCGTTTCGGTGGTCGGTCCCGACGTTATGACGGCAAACGGCCACAATACTTATCTGCCGGGAATGAACAACGATTGGATTCTTAACGACACCTATCCCGACAAAGGTCGCGAGCAGCATCCTTACCTTTTTCAAGTCAGCACTGGCCGCCGAGTGCCGCTCGCGCATCTCCTGTCACCTGCGAAATACCAAGGAGAGTTTCGATGCGACAATCACCCAAGTGCGAGTCGCGATGGCAAGTCGGTGGTGGTCGATTCCACGCACGGCGGCAACGGTCGGCAAGTTTACTTAATCGATGTTTCGCGAGTCGTAGCCCAGCAAGGATGACCATTCGTGGGTATTATAAGCTATGCATGTTTTGAAACGGCGATCACAGCAAAAGGAAATGAAATGATTCGAATTGTTTTTGTTACGGCGTTTTTAGCAGTTTTTGCTTGCATGGCTCAAGCGGATAATTGGGGGCATTGGCGTGGGCCAACCGGAAATGGAGTGGCTGTCGACGCAAATCCACCTGTGGAATTTTCCGACAAAAAAAATGTGAAGTGGAAAACCAAGATTCCTGGGCGCGGATCAGGCTCGCCAGTCGTATGGGAACAACAAGTCTTCGTGGTTACAGCGGTTCCGACCAAGCAAAACCAATTTGGTTTTCATTTGATGTGTTTTGATCGACAAACTGGAAAGCCGCTTTGGGATCAGACGGCTGTCGAAGCGGCACCCCACCAGAAAACGCATCAAACAAACAACTTTTCGTCAGCATCGCCATGCACCGATGGGGAACATGTCTACGCGCACTTCGGTTCTCGCGGATTGTTTTGCTACACCATGGACGGCAAACTGGTTTGGGAGCGAAATTTCGGACAAATGAAAACTCGCAACGATTTTGGTGAAGGGAGTTCGCCGACACTTGTGGGAAATACGATTCTGGTGCCGTGGGATCATGACGGTCCGTCTCTTTTGGTTGCGTTAGACAAAAAAACGGGCAAAACGATTTGGGAGACAAAACGCGATGAACCAACGTGTTGGGCCACGCCGATGGTGGTTGACAACGCAGGTAAAAAACAAGTGGT
>CAMBSL010000125.1 GCA_945870455.1 Pirellula staleyi DSM 6068
TCCGCTGTTGTGGCAAAAAACTTCGCTGACATCACCGATCACACCCGCGCGAACCGCTTCGACCGATTGGCGAATGCCGTCGCCAGCATGACCTTGGTTGCCCATTTGCGTGACCACCTTGTAGCGCTCGCGGGCTTTGAGGAGAGTTCTCGCCTGCCAGATGTTGTGCGTGAGCGGCTTTTGAGTGTAGACATGAATGCCGCGCTCCATGGCCGCAAGCGTAGCGGCGAAATGCGTGTGGTCCGGCGTAGAGATCACCACGGCATCGATCTCCTTGTGCATCTTGTCGAACATCACGCGGAAGTCATCGAAGAACGGTTGCGTCGTGCGCCAGTTCTGCATGTTTTCTGCGCAATGGTTGCGATCTACATCGCAGAACGCCACGAGGTTTTCCTCGCTGCAGCCTTGCTTGTAAGGTTGTTGGGCAATCCATCCGCCAGAGCCGATGAAGGCGACATCGAGTTTGCTGTTCGCGGACTTCCCAGCCCTCCCGATGGCGAACGTTGGAAATACCGAACTAGCAGCTAAAGTGCCCGCTGCTGTGGACAAAAAGTTTCTTCGTTTCATCTCCTTAGAATATCACATGTCCGACAAACTTACCACGATTCTAGGAAGCAAGCTTTTTTCGCAAGATCCGACGGCCAATCTGAGACGCTGACGCGTCGCAACCCTCATCATCCCCCATCGCGACGTCTCGATCAATGATTGAATTCGACTCGATCCGCCTAGAAACATCGATCCAATTCAAAGGATAATCTTCACCAGAAATTCATCGTTGTCACCAAAGAACCATGGAGGTGAAAACCGAGGTTACGTATAATCTGGCTCCGGATTACGTTACCACGTTCTCGACCGACAGAAATCAGAGATTTCACGCTATGTCAGATTTCGATACCAATTGTCAGACCCTCTCAGCCAACCAAAGCGGTGGCACACTTTGGTTACAGAGAATTTTGGCGGCACCGTTCGCACTCTTGTCGCTGTGTCTTGTGATAGCCGGAATGTCGTTGTTGATGTCACTCATCCAAGGTGACTTACGAGATTTGGTTCCTTTGTTAGGCGTCGTTGCGGTGGGCTACGCAAGTGGTGCCCTTGCAACCTCATTGTATTGTGGACGAGGCGTACCTAAGTGGTTTATGCGAGCCTTTTATCTGTCGTTGATTATTTTAATCGTTTTACCAACTGGATTGGCGATTCGGGACTACCTCAAAGGTGTTCCAATTGATCTTGCCGAGGTTTTGCTCATGTTTGTCCCTGCAATATACTTCTGTGTCTCTACACGCCAGACGTTCTGGAATCCGATTGGTAAGTAGTCTCACCCCTCACCATCACCTTATTGGCCCCAACCGAGGAAATAATCAAGTTATTCTTCGAAAGAAATCATGTCTGACCACGACCCATTTAATGGACCCGAGACTGCACACCCGCGTGCACGGGAACTAATGCGTGATCCGTTATTTTGGAATTGCGTTGATGAATCCATGCCCTTCGGAAGCGATGAAGGAAGTGACGCCTACTACGAATGGCGATCTTGGCGAGACGATAACCCTGATACTGCATTAATTGAGTGCTTAGATTGGATTTTGGATGGCGAACTGTCTGAATTCGCGGTTGATTACGAATCTGAAAACTGGGATCCACTTACGCTAGACGTGACCTTGATCGCGACCGGACTTGGCCAAATCATGGACGAAGGTAGAATCGACGCCGATGCAAAACCCATTATCGAGATTGCGATTAGACGCCAACGCATCCCGGGATCGGGACACTTTGATTCGGCTACACTCGACGCGATTGAACGTGTGATTCGCGATGCATAAGCAGAAAACGTCCGTTAACAATATTGGGATTCAAAAGGTGCCGCCACGTTCGTTCGCACCGCCCGTTCGCACCGTCCGTTCCTTTCGAATTTGAAAAACGTTGCCGCGAGAGCCACGCTGACAATCCGTAGTTCCACTCCAATAATCGGCAGAACAAGGGCTAGGCCGGGATCGAACGTCGCTTTTGACGACCTCCGCTAACTCTGCGTTTGCGAATCGCTGCATCACGAAAACATTCATGCCCACGTTGAGGCTGTTTGCACCCCATTTAACGAAAAGGTCCAGCTTGATGAAACGAATCTCGACAAGCTGGACCAAATTAGAGAAGTCTCGAAGTGCTCGCTCCCGTTACTTTTTGGAGCAGCAACCGCTCGCGCAGGTTTCTTCCTGAACGCTAACAATTTTTGTGGACGAGTCGCCACAGCAATCGCAATCTTTGCCTTCGCAACATAAGTCGTCTGCACAACAGTCCTTGCTGCAGCAATCGTCCAGCAAACTTTGGCTGCAAACGAGTCCGGAGCACTCAGATGGCGACTTGGTGCATTCCAGCGAGGCCATGTCGACTTGGCAAGAGCTTACCGCGCTGGGACAGCATCCGCCGGAGACCATCAGTGACTGAGGACAGCATGGTCCTTTCGAATTCATTCCCCTGTAAGATGTTGCACCGGTAACCAAAGCCAAAACGCTAGCCACACCCAATAACGCAATTTTTGTCAACATGATATTACTTTCTAAAATGAACAACCAGAATCAAAGTGGTGCAATAGGAATCGAAATGGAATCAACACCAGCCTTGAGGCATGGCGAGCAAAACTAGTCGAATCGAACGGGCCATTTCCAAATCGCTATTGACCTTAAGAATAGGGCCAGGAATCCATCAAAACAAGAGCGTCTGTCGGAACAAAGGGGGAATGAAAGCAAAAAACGACACTTCTCGCTGATCCAACAAACACTTGGGTCTGATCACCGAGGCGGGCAATTCGCAATTCCGATCTTTTTTATCCCGCGTTTGGAGGTAGTTCTACCTTGCGTTAATGATCGTAGTGGGACTTCCAGTCGTTCGCAGAACGAAAGTCAATGTTTGGAAACGACTCAACCAGTTTTGCAATTGTTTCATTGTCCGTCCCTTCAATGTGAATGTCCGACTCGTGGCAAAGAAGAAGCTGCAAATGGGAATCAGGCGACTCAATCAGCAGATCCGATTCACCAATCTGAAATATGCCCTGCGCTACGGAATCCTCGATAAAGTAAGGAAACAAATCGAGGCCAACGTTCATTGGCTTGTACCACAAGTCTGGATGCAGGTTGCAACCCCAACCGTAGGATACGGTCAAATTGGAGCTGCTTAAAATTGGGCGCAACCGGGCCGGCAACTGCGCAATGAACTCACGCATCACCTCGACCGTTATGTAAGACGAACTGAACTTGGCTCCGAGATTTGGCATTGGACTTCTATGCGGATAACGAACAGCAAACTATCCCAACCGCTTCGAAGCAGGATGAGAGCTAGGCGGACCTCAGTCTACTCGAAACGACAAATGCATTACAAGCGACGAGCGTCGTCGCGAAGGGCCGCCCTGGGTACTGCAAAACGCCCAGTCGTCGCCCTGAAAGGGCAAAACAAAATGCGTCCCGTCAACGATGGATGGACGGTGTCGCCCCTTCAGGGCAATCTGCCTTGTGTGGGGCGTTGTCCCAGGGCGGCGCTTCGCTCTGCCCTGGGCTGCGATATTTAAGCCCGGTGGGCTATCAGTCCTTTCGCCCGACTGGCCGACTGGGGCAAAAACGTATTTCGCCCCGAATGGGGCAGAAACAATAAATTCGATGGCTTCGCAGAAGGGGCGCTAAATGCTGGTGGCTCGCTTGCCAAAAGGATTGCTCGGGCGCTATGGAGTGGTCTTTCGCTAAGAACGCAATCTTACGAAGAACCACTTTTGTTTGTCGCAAGATTTGTTCCGCAATCCGGACTCAATCGAGGATTTGGTATTCCCACTCCTTTAAATCGACGATCGATTGAAACACGCAATAACCGAGCGGCCTCGACTTCATGACCGCCGCATGCACAGAGAATTTTCCTTTTTCGCGTTCGACCTTCAATACTTCTTCGTCATCGACCCACGCCGTAATGTTCTTTTTGTCAACTCGGACACGAAAGGAGTACCACTGTTTGTTCTTGAATTGACGAAAGCTGGCTGTCTCATTTTCGGAAGCGTTGTTGCCATTAATATTGCTCAGTCCCACCAAGCCGCCGCCCCACCCGCCCGCCACAAACGAGCAGAACTCATCGCCCACTGGAAACGTGACTCCCGCAAAAAAATCAGAACCATCGAATCGCATGGCCTTCCAGCGCAACTCAAAGTTCTCTTTCGGAAAATCCTTCTTTCCGAACGTAATGCCGGTGAGCGGATCCCCGTTTCCAAATCGCGTGACTCCTTCACTAACTTCGATGGCTCCCTCTCCGCCGAAGTTCGTCAAATCCCAGCCCTTGAGCGAATCGCTTTCGATCAGCGGTATCCATTTGGTTTTTTTTTCGGCACCTTTCTCGACTGCTATTTCGACTGCTTTTGCGGGTACCGGTTTTGGTGGGGTGTCGGTTTTCGCCTCTTGAGAAATGCTTGCCGACATGTTACACAGCGATGAGAGCAATCCGAACAAGGCCGCTCTGGAGTGGTTGCGATGAAACATGAAAATAGTCCTTCAGTGAATGAATGGTGGATGATACCGGGAGGAGGTTTTAAGCAATGCCGGTTGCGAACGCGGTCGCATAGGCCCGACAATGCGAAATTGTAATCATGACTTCTCGGATGCCAAGTTCGCGTGCGATTTCAGCAGCCTTGCCCGTCATGACCAGCGTAGGTGCTCCAGAGACTTCGTTGACCACCTCGACGTCGGTCCACAGTATCCCCTTTGCCCAGCCAGTACCTAGCACCTTGAGAACCGCCTCTTTTGCCGCCCATCGACCAGCATAATGTTGGTTTGCTGCTTTCCGAGAAGAACAGTACTGGATTTCTTTTTGCGTGAAAACGCGCTGCAAAAAGACTTCCCCGTGCTTCTCGATCATTTGCGCAATTCGAACGCACTCGATGATGTCCGTTCCAATACTGATCAAATTTCCGGGAGCAACGAATGACATGCGACGGGTGATTTCTAAGGGGAGACTGGCTTTAATACAGTTGTTCGGCAGAGCGTCTCGGACGTTGTTTTGGCTGACTCAACAGCGGAGCGTGGATTTCCCGCAGACCCGATTCTATCATTTCGTCGTGCGATGCGTTACTAAGCTGGTCCGTTGTATCGAGTTGGGGCTCAGTTGTATCGATTTGAGGCTCAACGGAATTGGCAGACTTGTTCAGCGACAATTCTGTGCCAGTCGTTGACCGTCCGAGACGTCGCAATTGAAGCACTTGAACATACTCGGCCCCGAAAAAAAGGATAGAAATGCCGTAATAGCACCAAAGCAAAATAGCGATGAAGGAGCCGATGGCACCATATGCAGACGTGTATCGCATACCAATAAGAAAGGCTCCGAGAACTTCTCGCCCAAGCTCCCAAATACATGCGGCTAAAAGCCCGCCTCGAATCGCGTCAGCCCAACGAACCTCTTTCTTCGGAAGCCATCGATACACAAAAGAAAAGAGCGTTCCGTTGGCTATCACCGCAAAGCACAGTTCAAAGATGCTAAACACATGTTGCATACTCGGCAGAGTTGAGTTGGTTAGCGATCGAATTTGTGCGATCAGCAAGCTTGCGGTAAACAGAACGAGGATCATGCCACCAAGTCCAACCAGCATCAGAAAGGCCAGGAATCGACTTTTAACGACTCGGAAGATCGTCCTCTGAACCGAAGCATTTTTGGGAGCAGGTATGCGAAAGATCTTATCAAAACCTCGATCGATTTGAGCAAAGATTCCAATGGCGGCTGCGGTCGCGGCAAGGAAACCAAATGGGCCGCTCACAAGCGACTGGTTCTGCATTTGAGTCAGGACTTGTTCTATTTGTTTCTCAATCACCGGCGACCCGTACGTCTCAACAATGTCGAGGATTTGTTGCTCGGCCTTTTTTCCCGTATTCGAAAATTGGAGAAAGAGACCAAAGACAGATGTTAGCAGGAGCATCATGGGGAACAGAGAAAGCGCCAAATAATACGCGACAGAAGCAGCTAACGAACTCGCGTCATCCTCATTCCAACGAATCCCAGCGTCCCTCAAATTGGGAAAGAAATTGCGAATCCAGTGCTTGCTAGATGCAACAACGGCCGTCTGCAGTGCGGCCACGCGATTTTTTTCTTTTATTTCTTGCTTCATCTCCATGACTCCATTCTAGGAATAGCTGGCAACTGCTGCCATAGACATTCGGTCACAACAGGGATCTCCCGGGAATATTCACTCATTCCTGGAGCTTGGACCCTACCTCTACTCCCTTCGAACGCCGATTTCGTGCTCGTGCCCGTGCTGGTGATCGATGAAATGGATTGAAATGGATCTTGTGCTAAGCACATCGTTAAGAGTCTTCGAGTGAAACAAACTGAGTGCTATTGGGCGATAGCCCCGGTTCTTGACGAATGTCGACCAATTGGAAAACCGGGGCTATCGCCCAACGGCAAATTGGTATCAAAAACATCTGCGGATGTGCTTAGCTACAACTACCATCTACAACTCAAGCTTGGCCGGTCTACCAAAATGAGCCAGAACTCCTTGTGCGGCCATCGCTCCCGATCGAAGCGATCCCTCCATCGTGGCTGGCCAGCCTGTTTGTGTCCAATCGCCAGCAAGCCAGATCCGTTCGCTCGCCAAAGCATCGCTTGCCAATCGACTTGATTCATGTCCAACGGATACCGAAAATACTGAGTTAGGATCGGTAACCACTCGTCCTCGAAGCATCGTCGCGACGGCGGATTCCGGTAGAATCTCAGCAAGATCCTGCTTAACGACTTTGAGAATGGCGTCGCTATCACCCCGGGGCAAATCGCGCGAACCGCTAATGACGATCTGATAGTAGTGTTCTGCTGTGGGTGGATTCGTCGATTCCGCTGTGGATCGTGGGGCTGGAAAGATCCATTGGCAAAGTCGATCGATCAAAATCGCGTGCGGTTGTTTTAGCCAAGGCCGATCCCACCACGTATGTATGCCTGTGATCGGAGAGGCTTGCAATTCACTCGCAGGAGCAACCGTCGCAGCCGTCGAATCCGGCGAGATTTCAACAATCTTGTCCCAGGGCACGGCGCAAACGATCGCGTGAAATGATTTCCTAGCTGTTGAATCCGCGTCGCTCCCCTGGATGGATAATTTGTGACTACCGTCGTCGTTCCGCTCGATCTTTTTGACGGTCTGCCCACGCAAGGTTGATACGCCCCAATCGCTGAGATGGGTCGCCACACAACCTTCCAACAATTCCGATAGGGAACGGTTTGGCACCAACAAATGAAAGGAGCGTCGATTCGCAGCGAAGCCATCGACGAGGACTTTATGAGTTGCGCCGAGTGTGACGCGATCGACTTGCTCACCCAACGCGCTGACCAGAATTGTCGCCCAAAAGTTCTTAATGCATTGATCGTTTTGTCCGTTCTCCCGCAACCAATCAATCGCGAGTTTCGATGCTAGAGTTTCATCGATCTTGAGTCGCAACAATCGCAACAGCCCCGAGCCGACTCGAATTCTGTCACCCCAACTCAGTTGTGGCCACCGAAGAAGAAGACCGCACAGATGCAGTGGAGCAGGCAGCGGCCACGCTCCCACTCGAATCTTCTTGCCCTGCGATGAAACAAAGTGAAGCTCACCCTGTTCCGTCCAGTACGGTTGCTGGTCCGTATCGTCAATCCATTGTCGGAGCGTCGTGCAACAAACCATTCCCACGTGTTGACAATAATCGATGGACTGCCCCGAAATGGCGTCAGTAAACGAACCCACGCGGCCACCGATCCGTTGTTTCGATTCAAACAATGTAACGCGGCAACCGTGTCTGGCTAAGTGCATGGCCGCGTTTATGCCGGCAAGTCCTGCACCGATGACGGCGACTTGTGGGCTATCCGCTGGCCAGTCTTGCTCACATTGCAGATGCTCCCGTTTCGATACCGCAGGTTGCTTGGCAAAAACATTTTGAAAGCACGGAGTAAATGCATGCTGACCAGCCAGCACAAGCTTGTCGAACCTAGAAACTCGGACACGCTTTTGCCATATCGCTTCTGGCTCAACTTCAATGCAATCGAGCAGCTTGCGATACGTGTGCCACATCAGCGAGAACATTCGCTGCCCGTCAAGCGAAATGTCGGATGCGACTTGCCACCCGCTTTCGTAGTAGGCCTTGGCTCGTTCGATTTGCAATCGAATCAACCCTCGCCAATCACCGAGTTCATTGAGTGCAAAGATCGATGGTTGCGGCTGCATTTGGAGCCAGCGCTGGGAATCGATATCGAATCGTTCAAGTTCGCTCAATGGCAAATAGATTCTGCCGCGCCCCGCGTCTTCGACAACATCGCGAAGGATATTGGTCAACTGAAAGGCAACGCCGCAATCAAGTGCCGCTCGCAACGTTTGAGGATTGGGCGGTTCCCCGATCGACTTGGCCCAAATGGACAGGCATGCTACACCGACGCTTGAGGCAACGCGGTGGCAATACGACTTCGATTGTTCCCATTCGTGAAAGCGAATTTCTCCCACAACGTCCATATTCACGCCGCGGACTATGTCATGCAACGAGTTGAGTGGAATGGAAAAGCGAATGACAGCGTCCGCGAGTGCCAATCGAATGGTCTTAAGGCACAATGGTGTGTTGGATTTTTCCGGAACGCATGGTTCGAGTAATTGGTCGATCCATTCATGCCATGGAGCCGCAGACCAAGCAGAACCTCCGTCCCATGCAACATCATCGGTCGCGTCATCAGCCAATCTTGCAAAGGCATACAAAGCCGTCATGGCATCGCGGCGAGCTCGGCCCAAAAGCGCGAACGATCGAAAGAAATTGGACCCACTTTTTCGGGCAATGGACGCGCAGACAGAATAGGATTCAAAAAGTGCCGTCATACGGTGATTGGCCCATCCAAATTTCTAAAACCAGTCAATTCTAACGACCTCGGTCGAAGTATGGCTTGCAACAATAAACGGACTTTCTGTTTTCGGGTAACTTCGATCGGTTTTATCCACACGTCGAAGCCAGCTTTGGAGATATTATCAAGTACAGTCAAACCGCCTCTTGCAAACAACTGAATGTCCCGAGCAAGCCACCGAGGGACGTGCTCCACTAAAGGCAATCCATCGATCAGATGTGATTGGGCTGTCCGCACCCAATCCTGCATCGCCTGAACCAATTTGCAAGATGCGTTTCCAGCAAGAATCTCGTTCTCCGTGATTGGATATTGTGCCCATCGCTCTTCGGGCAGGTAAATCCTGCCTCGCAACGCGTCCTGACGAATGTCTTGGCAGAAGTTCGCGATCTGCAAGCCTGTGCAGATTTGATCGCTCAACTGTTTGGCTTGGTCGGATTCCACTTTTCCAAGCTGGAGCAAAATACGGCCAACCGGGTTGGCACTCCCGCGACAATATCCCAAAAGATCCTTATCCGTGGGATAGCGAGTTGTGTGTTGGTCTTGTGCGAACGCGCCAAGCAAGTCTTGAAACGGCTCTATCCGCAATCCATGCATTCGAATCGATTCCTGCAAAGCTCGAAAAACGGGATGGTAAGCCTTTCCATCAAAACACTCCTGCAATTGATTCTGCCACCAGCCAAGGTACCTAAGAGAGTTCGCCGAATCCCCTAGCTCGTCCGCCAAATCGTCGGACCAGCGACAAAACGCATACACATTGAAAAAATCCTGGCGAATCCCACGCGGAACTAGCAAGCTTGCAACGGAAAAGTTCTCGTAATGTCGAACCGCAAGAGTTTTGCAATATTTTTGGGATTGTGCGAGGTTGAAAGGCGGGCATTTGGCATCCGGGCCGAATCGCTTGAGATCCTCTAAAACAATACAATTGCCTGCTCGAGTGTGAGGAACGGATTTCGGAATGGCTTCGCGGGGGGATGACATACGGATATCATATCGTAAAATCAGCACGTGAAATCAGTTCAGAAACTCTCAGAACGAAGTTTGCTTTTTACTCAAAATGCCTCTCAGATTGAGGCTCGTAGATACAGTATCGTCTTATGAAAATAATTCTTGCAGCTCCACGCGGTTTTTGCGCGGGTGTCAACATGGCCGTCCAAAGCCTTGAATTGGCCCTGCAGCACTATGGTCCGCCAATCTACGTTTACCATGAAATTGTGCACAATCAGCATGTGGTTCAAACCTTTGAAGCGAAAGGGGCTGTGTTCGTCAATTCGTTAGAAGAGATCCCAAGCGATTCGACGGTTCTTTTTTCTGCGCATGGTGTTTCGCCCGAAATTCGAAGGGTCGCTCAAGACCGAAGATTGAATGCCATCGATGCTACTTGCCCACTTGTGACCAAAGTTCATTTGGAGGCGATCAAATTCGCAAAGGAACACTACACAATCGTGCTGATCGGACACGAGGGGCACGATGAAGTTATCGGCACGATGGGTGAAGCTCCAGAAGCCATAGTGCTGGTTGAAACCGTGGAGGACGTGGATGCACTTCAGTATTCAGTGGACACGAAACTGGCCTATTTGACGCAAACGACGCTCAGCGTTGATGATGCATACCGAATCATCCAGCGGCTTAGGAAACGCTTCCCGTGGATTATCGGGCCGCAAAAAGAGGACATCTGCTATGCAACTCAGAATCGACAAGAAGCGGTCCGATTGCTTTGCCAACAAGCCGACGCGGTGATCGTTCTTGGAAGTCAGAACAGCAGTAACTCGCAGCGACTGCGCGAGTTGGCACAGGAATTCGATCGGCCCGCCTATCTGGTAGATGGTCCTGATGATCTCAAAGAAGCCGATTTTCAAAACTTGGGTACCATTCTGATCACTGCAGGTGCCAGCGCTCCGGAACTCGTGGTTCAAAATACGCTCCAGTGGCTCAAAGATCGCTTCAACGCGACTGTCGAAGAGCAGGAAGTACGCAAGGAAGAAGTCTATTTCCCGTTGCCCAAAGTCTTGCGGCAGATCGTCATGAAATCATGAGTGACAACTGCAATGAGTCTGATGTCGGCCGTGATTGCGAAAGCGTGGAAAGCAACGCGAGGGGTTTGGACGAGATCGCGGCTATGCAGCCTTTGCTAAGAAATTCCGTTTGCCTCAGTTGTGCTGACCATCGAACGATTCTTTCCGGCAAGGGATCGGTGTTTATGCTCTGTCAGTCAAAAACGACACCCAAGCAATGGCCCAAGTATCCGCCGCAGCCGGTGCGGCAATGCGATTACTTCCGCTAGAAAGATGCATCCGAGGTTTGGCGAAAAAGCAGTTTGCTTCGCTTTTTTAGCCCAAGAACCATTTGTCTAATTCCTCGCTGGGTATCGGACAATCTTCGGCGAACAAGGTTCTCAACCTTGCCTCAAAAGGTACACAAAAGGTACAATGGATTGTTGAGAAAATCAAGAACGACACAGGATTCTAAACTCCAATGCCATCGCCATTTCCAGGAATGGACCCATTCATCGAAAGTCAAAAGTGGGAAGACTTTCACACTCGCTTCATGTCAGCATTAGGGGACGCGTTGGTTCCGGTCGTTCGCCCCAAGTATGTAGTAGATGTCGAGCGACGTATTTACTTGGAGCGAGTCGATCTGACGGCTCCGGTGAAATCACTGGTGGCGGATGCAGCCATCTATAACCGCGTTGAATGCCATTCTACTGAAACGGCAAGTGACGCCGTTGCTTTGCTTGCACAACCTTCTATAAAGCCCAAAGTTTGCACGATTCCATATTTTGAAGAACATCGCGAAACGTTTGTTACGATTCGCCGTGGCTCGCCGAGCGAAGTTGTAACCGTGATCGAGTTGTTGTCGCCGACGAACAAACGCAAAGGGACCGATGGCCGGGAACAGTACTTGCAAAAGATCCAGGCGTTGCTTCAGACGAAAGCCAGCATAGTAGAAATCGATTTGCTGCGAGGTGGCGAGCGTTCGAGCGTGTCCAATCCGCCTGAAGGTGACTATTTCGCGTTGGTGAGTAAACCGAAGCCACGTCCGCTCGTGGATGTTTACGGTTGGGCGATGTCAGATCCGCTTCCGCGGATCCTGATACCACTTTCGATCGAAGATCCCGATGTGGCGCTCGACCTGCAAATGGTATTTACACTGGTGTACGACCGAGCTGGTTACGACTATTCCTTGAACTACAAGCAAAAGATTGAGCCACCGTGTTCAGAATCGGAACTGGGGATCGTCCAACAATCTCTGGTAAAACCAGTGCGACGACAGCCGTAGCGGAAAGTTCATTCCGTCCACTGACGCGTGGTCAGAGGACGGACGAAATCAGAGGCAAGCAAGCTCGACAATCTCCTAGAATTGGAATTGATACTTATCCGTCATTTCTCGACGAATCGTGCGTTCCAACTCTTCGATTTGTGCGATGACTTCTCTGTACGAGGAGTAGGCTTGTCCCCTCGCCGATGCTAGGTATTGGTAAGGCGAATTGACGTCATAGTAGTACCCATTGTAGGGGTTGCCGTAAGCACTGACACCCGAGTTGACGATCGCATTCGTGCCTCCCGCGATGTTGGTCTGCTGAATGTTTACCATGTTGCCTCTCAATGCTTGAGATACTTTGGTGGAATAATCGACTAGAGCCGGATCCACGTTGAGAGTTGGTAGATCGTCGAGCCTTTTGGCCATCCTTCCATTCCATTGGGCTCGATCTCCGGAATTGGTAGCCGAATAGTCCTTGACTCGACTAACAATGCTTGCGGTCTTATCAAAGTAAGTTTTGGCAACTGCTACTGCCTTCGCTTCCGCAGACTTGTTTGCGGACGACGAATCATTCGATGCCGAAGCCTGATCTACTTGGCCGTGCAGGGTGAAGATGCCGAGCAAGTCGTCTAATGTCTCTGGCGCTATTTTACCGCGAAAGGATAGCGTATTTCCGTCGACGGATGGGGTCCACTTGGATGCCTCTGGGATCGCCGAATGATTTCGAGCGAGGACCTCAACAAAGAACTCTTTAGCCACCGGCAATAGACCCGACGGTGATGTGCCGAAATCCAAACTGATAATCGACTCTTCAAGGTTTTTCTTGCTTACAATGACTCGAATCCCCTTAATGGTCGACAGCGTTGCCGCGATTGCATTCTTGTCAGCACTCTTCAATGACTCAAGGGCTTCGATGCGTTGTTTGATGGTGATCGGAGA
Organism: Pirellula staleyi DSM 6068; assembly: GCA_945870455.1. Classification (GTDB taxonomy): domain Bacteria; phylum Planctomycetota; class Planctomycetia; order Pirellulales; family Pirellulaceae; genus JBKCUI01. Next base: position 13,057 of record CAMBSL010000125.1, read on the forward strand.
CCAAACGTCTTCCAGGTCAATTGCAAGAAGGACGGAAATGAACTTGGTTCCTTGTGCTGCTTGTTTCTGCAGGTAGCTAACGCCTCCTCCCGAGGTTTCTTTATTTAGCCACCTACTTGCAAGTTTTCGGTCCGAAGGCCGAACCAACCCTAGCACTCCACCGGGCATTGGAACCAAGTAGGATTTTCTTGGAGACCAAACAACCGTCTTGCCAGCAATAGTATCGACATATCCACCAACCGACGCGGCGATAAGACTGGCGTCGGGTATGCCGCTAACGGTAGCGTATCCGACTTCCCAAGTTGGCTCGAGAGTCTTAAAGTCCAACTCAGAAGTGATTCGGACTTCACCTAACTTGTCCGACAATTCGGTAAATAACGGCGTGCCTGTCACGAACTTCCGCACTAACGGAGTGTCCATATAGAGCAACGCGTTGGGGCGGTCCGGACTCGATGCCAAAACATCTGCCAAGGTAGGCTCTTGAGAATTGGTTCGAAGCGAAAGCGAAAGTGTACACGCGACCAACAGGAGGAATTGGATGGAACGGACGAGGTAGATCATTACGGAAAACTCATTTCGTGTTGGGTGAGGTTCTGACGAGGATGGCTCGGGTGCGAGGGCCCCCCAACGTTATTCTAAACCAAATTTGTACGACTTTTGGATGGTAAGCATCGGAAAATTGCAGACAATCCAAAAACCTCGAAGGCTAGCGGCAGTCAGAATCGTACCAAGCCAGGGTCGCACCGGTCGCACCCCCAATCTATACGCTCGAACCGATCATCGATAGAACGGTTGCCAAGTGAGCCAACTTGGACCATATTTGGGTGCCGGTTTGCCAACTTCGACTGCCCCTAAGTCAGGGGCTCGTCCCGCGTATCCATCATTCACCGTTGGAATGACCACGCCCGCATCGACAGCTTGGCTGCCAGCTTTGAGCCGAAAATTCAAATCCATAGCGTGATACACGGCATGGCGATTGGCTGGATCGGGTGGGCTCATTTTCTCAAAGATATCGAAATCGACTTCGATACCGTGTTCTTCTTGTCCTGTGGCTTGCGTAAGATCGGCTAACCTCTCAAAACCGCGCCAATCCCCGGGTTGAGGCTCGTAGATTCGCTGCCCAGCTTTTGGGCTGAGCCATTTGTACTGTGTTTCGACTCCCTTGTTTGGACGAAAGCCGTTGTAGTCGGAACTGAACGCTTCCGTTGCGTTGGCCCAAGTCATGATGCCGCGGCCTGGCGTTTTGCGACCTAAGAAAAGATTGTTGCGAAAGTGCACATTGGATGTCGGGTCCTCGGCCCCTTGTTCGCCAATGATGGTATTGTGATAGACGAATAGCCCTGCAGGCTTGCCAGAGAATTTGAAAGCGGAAACACTCGGCACGTGGTAAAGTAGATTTCCGATAAAATAGACCGGCCCACCGAACGCGGGCTGTGCACTGTAGCCGCCGTGTGCTGCATTGACACCGCGATTGTTCATCACTCGCACATTATGCACTGCTCCGTCGGTCTCCACGAAATCATCGTTGAGCATATGCATGTCGTTGTTGTAGATGTCGATCGATGACGCCTGTTTTTCAGGATCCGTAGGCGGAGTGCCATAAGTCGAAATGCCAATCCCATCGTGAAAATAAGCGATGGCATTGCGGGCTATGACATGCCCTGGCCCGTAGACTTTGACTGCGTAGTAACTGGTCAGCAAATGCGATCCGTAGGGACCGGCACTGGCCCAAAGCGGCCCCGTCCAGCCGACCAACCGAAAGCGATCATCGCGGCCTAAGAAAAGATTGTCGGCAATATAGAAATCGCTCGAACCCGCATATTCGGTCCAGACACCGAATCCAATGTTTTCAAATCGGCAATTTTTGACCGTTAAGCCAATAGCGCCGAGGACCTCCTTCTGACCTGCGAAAATACCGACATCCGTGTTGCGAATCGTGATGCCATCGAAGATGTGATGCGTGGAAGCCATGACGTCGAACAGTCGGTGGTTACCAGCGCCATCGAAGACAACTTCTCCATCGCCAGCGGACTTGATCGTAATCGGTTTGTCCACAGTTCCTTTCAAAGTGAGAGACATTGAACCATCAAAAGGGGTCATCATCGGATCGACGTAGTTAAGTCGCTCGGACTTGTACAATCCGGCGTGCATAAGAATGGTATCGCCGGGTTGAGCCCTGCGTTCCCAGACGGCACTCCAGTCGCCCAAGCCGGAGCCATAGTACGCTTGCAATAAACTTGTAAAGCTTGGCTCTTCGCGAGGTCCGGTATAGTCGGGTGGGTAGACGTGCAGCTTTCGACCCGCCTCAAAGGGCTGCGGCTCAGCACGCGTTCGGACTTGAACGGTGCGCGTTGTCTCGCCACTCGATCCGTCTGGGTCGGTTAGCTGAAATCGACACTCGTATTCCGTTCCCGGCTCAACATTGAGAATGCTGCCAGCAAATCCATCGGGTACCGTGTAGTCGAGATTCTCCCGGCGGCGGTAAACGTGTTCGCCTCCGATTCGTACTAGCGGAAGTGCATCTCGCCACTGCAAATCGCCAACAACACGAAACTGGACTGCCACGGATGCGTTTCGATTTGCGTCGCCGCGAATGGACCATTCGAAACCAAGATTCAATAACGTCGGATGCTCTACCACAAACCCTTCGGCGAACGTGCTGTTGTCTAAGTCTGTAAATACTCCGCAGAAAACGCAGTAAAGGAGCGTTTGGATCATATTGTTTTCCCGGTTTCTATATTTCTTAGGTGAGCGGCAGATTGCAGTATCCCAACCCGAAGCGTAACGGCTTGTCGCTTTAATGCATTGATACTGTGCAGTTGCTTTGTAGGACGGCCTTTCCAGGCCGTCGAAAGCAGCGTGAATGCTCGCGACGGCCTGGAAAGGCCGTCCTACCGGTTTGCCTAACGGCAAATCTATTTAATCAACAATCCCGTAAGTGAGGGATTGCAGTCGGCTCCTCGATTACGGGCACGGGTTACCATCGCGTGGCACGAGCGCGCTCGTGAATCCATGGGCGAGACGCCCATGCTACTTTCGAAGCCCCCGTCTCACAAGTAGCTGGAGTCGACAGACTTCCGTGCCGCAACGAAAAACCGAACTCTGGCGAGTTCGGCTACCGTTGCCGACCCTAATCTTTAATGTTGACGAAGCACTAGTCCTTGGCAAGACTTGCTTTGACGAGCTTACTGT
>CAMBSL010000126.1 GCA_945870455.1 Pirellula staleyi DSM 6068
CTCGTCCCGTACTTTTGGACAGCATCCATGACCGCTTGAGTAACGAATGGATCGCCGCTCATTCCGAGATAGTTGTAACTCGCAAAGCTGATGAGTTGTCGCCCATCGACCATCGTCGTATCTCGAGTCAGGCCCTCGTGAATGGAGAAATAGGGATTGGGTAACCCCGTCATCTCAAATTGGCCCATGGTCTGTCTCAACCGACGATATTCTGGAATCAAATCAAAACGATAATCCTCGGGTGCAACTTCTCGCATCACCGGTTCAGCGTCGTGTTCGGAAACAACATCCGTTCGAATGCGATCCTTTCCGAAGTGCTCTTCGATCGCTTCGGCGATTTCTCGGACCGTTTCGATCTCTTGCAAGACTTCTTCTGGAAAACGACCTCCTACCGAGCTCTCAAGCACATGCGCGATTTGCAGACGTTCTAGACTATCGAGTCCCAAGTCCACAACAATATTGGTGTCGAGATCGAGTAATTTGGCTCGCTCTTGGGCAACGTTTTTGACAGCCCGTTTCACAAGTTCCACGACATCGATATCTGGGTCGCGTTTTTTCTTGTGCGGGAGGGCCGAACCGTAGTTGCCACGCCCTCGGAAGCCCGAGCGCAGGTCGTCGATTGTCGCGGCGGCAATCATCGGGGCTTGTTCTGGAAGATTGTCATCCCAAGACAGCCATTGATGAATGACTCTCAAGTTTCCTTCGCGGAAATCTTTCAAGCACGCGTGCCGCTGGATCTTGCCAGAAGAAGTCCGAGGCAATGATCCGTGACGGACAAGGACCACCGCATCCGGAGGAAGCTCATGACCTTGGGTTACGCTCCGCCGAATCGCGTAGACCACTGGGTTCCAATCGTCTTCCAGCGAACGTTGGACTTCGACCGCAATAATAAGTCGTTCGCGGGGACCATTGTCGTCCGCAAACGCCGCAGCCGCAGACGAGGAAATGGACTCATGACATTCCTCAACCGTTTGCTCGATATCCTGCGGATAGCGATTGACACCGCGCACAATAATTAAGTCCTTAACGCGACCGGCAACGTAGATTTGCCCATCGCTCCAGAAACCCAAGTCGCCTGTTCGCAGATAGGGACCTTCGCCGTCGGCCGTCCTCGCCTGAAAGCTCGATTGCGACAATTCTTCTTTTTCCCAATAGCCTTTGCCAACGCTGGGACTTTGAATCCAAATCTCGCCGATTGAATCTTCGGGCAAAGACCTATGTGTTTCTGTGTCTACGATGATCAGCGATTCATTTTCGGTGGCACGACCGCAACCGACCAAACTGCGTGCATCCGGCGCATCTTCTCGGACAGGCTTTACCATCCGAGCGTCGAGACATCGGCCATCAAAGTGCTTGATGACCGGAGGACATTGACGTGGGCCGCCGGTCACGATCAGAGTCGTTTCGGCCATTCCATAGCAAGGAAAATGGGACGTATGCGAAAACCCAACACGTTCAAATTTGCGACTAAACTGCTCCAGAGTATTGGCTCGAACAGGTTCGGCACCATTAAACGCCAACGTCCACGAACTTAAGTCCAGTCCTTGCATCTCTTCTTCGGTCACTTTGTCAACGCATAGCTGGTAAGCGAAGTTCGGTCCACCGCTCGTCGTACCCTTGTACTTGGACAACGTCTTGAGCCAACGCACAGGGCGTTGCATGAAAGACATCGGGCTCATCAGTACCATACTAAGCCCCATGTACATCGGCGAGAGGACGCCCCCGACCAACCCCATGTCGTGATACATGGGCAACCAACTGACCCCTATTGCATTATTGGTTCCGTCGAATAGGGCGGTGATCATTTCACAATTTCTAATTAGGTTAGAATGAGTGAGCATCACACCTTTTGGCTGCCCCGTTGAACCCGACGTGTACTGAAGCACAGCCAAGTCCGACGGCGGTATAGGCATTTCAGAGAATTGGATCGCTAGCGACCTGTCGATGGAATCGGTGGAGATCAACTGCATGGACGCAGTCTCCTCTCGGGTCGATTCCTCCTTCAGGATTTGCGAAATTGTCTCGCTGGTGGTTAGTGCAAACTCGGCTTGGCAGTCATGAGCGATACCTTGGATTCGAGCTCCCTTTCGGCTGCGACGCGGCGGATAAGCAGGGACGCAAATGCAGCCTGCATACAAACAGCCAAAAAAACCGGCGACGAACTCATCTGCCCCAGGTGGGTAGAGCAACAATCCCCGCGAGCCGGGTTTATTCGTCTCGAGGATCTTGACCGCCACGGCACGAGCAACGTGGTCTAACTCCGCAAATGTAATCGACGTGTCATCATCGGTTTCGCCGTCCGTGTAGTAAAAGGCAACCTTGTTAGGCTGCGTATTCGCCCAATATCGAAGCACATCCACCAATGTGGACTTGGGAGGATTGAATGGGGCGTGAAATCGGGTTAAATCCAACACAAAAAGTTCCCCTAACAAACAAATCACAGCAATCAGGACTGCGAACAAAAATGGAATGCTCCGCTTAGTCGTCTATCGGCCGTTGTTTATACCTGTGATTCGGCAAACTCGGTACACCCTATTTTCTGCCCAAAACTCCCATTTTGACGCGATTCGGTCGTTGAAGCAGCGAAAATCCCAGCTAAGAAGCCGCGAAAAGCACTTGTGATTGCAAAAAGGGGCCGATATACTCCTCCCCTCACATACTCTGCAACACTGGTTATTTGAAGAAGTTAGGACTTTTTCGGGGCTCGATTTTTTCCCGAATTGGACCTGCTGACAGTCAAAAACCAAAGGATTCATTCATGGTAGCACAACCGAAAACATACGTAGCCAAAACGGGCGCAGTCGATCAAAAATGGTACCTCGCAGATGCAACCGATTGCATTTTGGGACGATTGGCCAGCGATATCGCCATGGTTTTGATGGGAAAACATCGACCAGAGTACACGGCTCACGTGGATACGGGCGAATTTGTTGTCGTCATCAATGCTGAAAAAGTTGTTATGACAGGCAACAAGCTCAAAGTACGCCATTACGCTTGGTACAACGGCTACCACCGCCAAAAACTGGAAAGCTACGCGGAACGACTCGAACGAAAGCCGACCGACTTGGTCACTATGGCTGTGAAGCGGATGCTTCCGAAAAATGCACTCGGGCGCCACATGCTAGCAAAACTAAAAGTTTATGCTGGCAGCGAGCATCCTCACCAGGCTCAACAGCCTCAACCCGCTTCGTTTGGCCACCAAGCCAGCTAAAGCCAAAAACTTATCCGTCCTTCGATCGATTTATTCAGAGCAAAGAAATAACCAATGCTTGTAGGCAAAAAAGACAAAGTAAGTGGCGAGAGCCTTGGAACCGGGCGACGCAAGAGCTCGGTAGCACGAGTGCGAATCAAGTTGGGCGGAGGCAAGATCACGGTAAATGATCGCGAGTTTGAAACATACTTCGTGAACGATACCGAGCGTAGACTCGTGCTGCAGACACTGGACCACGTCGGCCACCGAGACAAAGTAGATGTTTTCATTCGAGTCAACGGTGGCGGAACGTGCAGCCAAGCTGGAGCCGTCCGAATGGGCTTAGCTCGGGCACTAGTCAGCCTGAATGAAGAAAACTTCGGACCCCTACGCGATGATGGCTACCTAACTCGCGATTCACGAATGAAAGAACGAAAGAAGTACGGTCTTCGCGGCGCTCGCCGTGGAGTTCAGTTCTCCAAGCGTTAGTCACACTTTCTCAACAGTCCATTCAGTCAAATAACCCGATGCGAAAACATCGGGTTTTTTCTTGGCTTTAAAGTCCTATGATCAGTGCACCAAGCCTCAGTCTGCAATCCATTTCCTACCCTAACCCGAGCCACCCTAAGATGAGTATCCGCAACGCGATCCCTCTTTGTTTATTGCTTGGAACCTATTTGATGTCAGTTTGTGCCCTTTCGCCTGTCGCTTTGGCTGAGGAAATCAATGTCTGGCTCGGTACCGGACGTAGCGCACAAAGCCGAGGCATCTATCACTGCCAACTCGATACTACGAATGGTAAGCTAACGGACCCTAGGCTGGTCGCAGAAATGGAGGGGCCAGGCTTTCTTGCAAAGCACCCGCTCTTGCCGGTTCTCTATGCAGTAGGCGGGCTCAAGAATGAACAAGTCGTCGCCGCCATGGCCATCGAAGGCCCGCAAGACAAGAAAAGCCTAACGCTCATCAATGCCTTGCCAATCGGCGATGGCGGTGCCGCTCACGTTTCGCTGGATGCCTCCGGCAAGACGTTGCTGACGGCGCAGTACGGGGCTGGCTCGGTCGCAGTCTTTTCGGTGAATCCGAACGGCTCCATCCAGGAACGCACGCAGTTGATCAAGCACGAGGGTGGCTCGCGTGTCGTTCCGGGGCGTCAAGATACCCCGCACGCGCACTGGACAGGATTCTCGATTGACAATCGCTTTGCTTTTGTGCCCGACCTTGGGCTCGATCGTGTCGTCATCTATAACGTAGACGCGGAGCACTCCAAGCTCACGACACATGGCGTTGGAATCGTGCCACCAGGGAGTGGACCTCGCCACATGAAGTTTCATCCCAACGGACGCTGGGTCTATGTTCTCAACGAGTTGAGTTTAAGCGTTACCGTTTTCGATTACGATTCCAAAGCCGGAACGATGACGCCAAGGCAAACGATTGAAACGGTACCGGCTGCCGAACTCGCGCGCGAGCTAGCCAAAAGCGCTTCCGAGATACGTGTTCATGAAAACGGCAAATTTGTCTATTCCGCAAACCGCGGACACGATTCGATCACCGCCTTTGAAGTCAATCAAAGCAATGGCGAGCTCAAGGTGATTCAGTGCGAAAACGCTCGCGCCGTAACACCTCGCAACTTCAACATTTCGCCGGATGGGAATTGGTTGCTCACCGCCGGCCAAAGCTCGCATACACTTGCGGCATTTAGGCTCGACAACTCAACGGGTCGACTGACCTTTAATCAGAACTGTGTCTTCACACCATCCGCGATTTGCGTCCTATTCGACGACGGACGCTGATACGTATCGACAATGTACCGTTCTGTCGGTGCGTCGATCAGCGGCCTCGATTATCCACAAAACATAACAATCCCCAGGGCAAGCCTGGGGTAGTTCGAATCTATCTTATGCCAGAACGTCACGCACCACATTGCCATGCACATCCGTCAGCCGATAATCTCGGCCCGCGTGACGATAGGTTAGCTTCGTGTGATCGATTCCCATCAAATGCAGAATCGTCGCATGGAAATCGTGCACGTGAACACGATTTTCTGCCACTGTCGCGCCAAGCTCATCCGTGCGCCCGTAACTTGTCCCTGGCTTCACACCTGCGCCAGCCATCCAGGAACTGAAGCACGCGCTATGATGGCCGCGGCCTTTGTCGCCATCCACGCCAGGCGTTCGCCCAAACTCGGTTGTCCATACAACTAATGTGTCTTCGAGCATTCCAGATCGCTTCAGATCTTTTAACAGACCAGCAATCGGCAGGTCGATCACCTTGGCATGGTCCGCGTGTTCGGCCATGTTGCCATGCTGGTCCCAATTCTTACTTGAACTACCATCGATCAGCTCAATAAACCGAACACCGCGTTGGGCCAATCGACGTGCAACAAGACACTTCCAGCCGAATCCTTCCGATTGCCCGTCTTTCAATCCGTACAAGTCGAGCGTCTCTTGGCTTTCATTGGCGATATCAAAGGCTTCGAACGCCTCCGTCTGCATGTGAAAAGCAGTCTCGAACGTTCGAATGCGTGCCGCTAACTCTTGATCGTTGCCGCGTTCCGCCAAATGCCGATCATTGATCGACTTGGTAAGACCGATCTCAAGCTGTTGGATTTTTTCTTGCGGTGTCCGTCGCTGCAAATCCACAATCGGTTCCTTGCCAGGAACGACTCGCACACCTTGGTGATAGGCGGGCAAGAAGTCATTGGCATAGACCTGTGTTCCAGCGTATGGCAACTGCGCCGCCAACACCATGAACGATGGCAAATTGCTATTGACGGTACCGAGCCCATAGCTGATCCACGAGCCGATACTCGGCCTAGAAAAGAAAAACGAGCCCGTGTGCATCGCCAATGTTGCTTGATAGTGCTCGTTGTCGTCCGACTTCATCGACTTGATCAAGCAGATGTCGTCCATGCATTCGCGAAGGTGTGGGAAGAGATCGCTAACAAGCGTTCCGCACTGTCCGCCAGGCCGAAACTCCCACAAGGGTTTCAGAAGTACTTTCTGTTGATTGGATAGGCCACCGCCGATACCCATCTTCTTTCCATCCGCCTTGAACAGTTCAGGCTTGTGGTCGAAGGTGTCCATATGCGACACACCGCCGTTGGAAAAGATGAAGATGACGCGTTTGGCTTTTGCGGGGAAGTGCGGCTGCTTTGGCGCAAGCGGGTCGCGGCTGTCGTCTTGCGCGAGCAATTCGGAAAGCAAGCCCGGCATCAGCAGCGAGCCGGCCGCTAAACTCTGAATAAAGGGTCTTCGTTTCATGATTGGTCTCGATTGCTTTTAAAACTAATCAACATAGGCGACCTCATTCAATCGCAACAAGGCTCGAGCAAACGATTGCCAACATTGCTGCTCGACATTCTCCGTCGGTGGTTCCATGTTTCGCAATGCATCTCGTGTCGATTCCAAAAACGCATGAGCTTGACTTACTTCTTCTTCTTTTGGTGGTCGACTGAAAAGCAACATCCATGCCTTCTCGATTCGTGATGAATCATCGCTGGTTGCGCCTAGCAAACGACTTGCAAACCCTATCGCTTGTTCATGCACAAACTTATCATTAAGCAAATACAGGGCCTGCAGCGGCGTGGTGCTTGTCAATCGCATGGGCGCACTCACCGAAGGATCCGCACCGTCAAAGATGGCGAGATAGGGGTGCCTTTGAATCCGTTGAGTCATCAAGTAAACACTGCGGCGATTTGTTTCGTAGTTTGCTTTGAAAGGATTATGCTGCGTGAACTGCCATTGGGATTGTGGCGGGAACGGGTGAGGACCAGCCCGCGTTGGATCTAAATTGCCTCCAAGGCTAAGCATCGTGTCACGCAAGGCCTCGGCATCCAGCCGCCGACGAGGGAATGCCGATAGCAATTCATTCGTCGGATCTTTTTCCAAGGCTAGTTTAGATAATTGACTGCTCATACGATACGTGCTTGATAGCATGATCGTTCGATGAAGCGACTTGATCGACCAACCTGAAAGCATGAAGTTTTGTGCGAGCCAATCCAAAAGCTCGGGGTGGGACGGGGCTTTGCCTTGTCGACCGAAATCGTTGGGTGTTGGGACAATTCCCTGCTTGAAATGATAGAGCCAAATACGGTTTACGATGACGCGTGCGGTGAGTGGATTATTGCTGTCCACAATCCAATTTGCCAATGGAAGCCGCCCGCTACTAGTGGTATCCTCCTTCGACAATTCCGCCCCATTCAAAACACTGAGAAACCGACGTGCAACGACCGGCCCAGCGTTTAAGGGATCGCCCTTGATTTGCAAGGCGACATCTTCAATCGTGCTTGATTCGGCAACCGCATAAAGGGTTTCGTAGGGTAGCGGCTCTTTTGAATAAGACTTTGCAGCTTTTTCTGCTTTCTTATGTTGTTTGTCCAACTCGTCCCGCGATTCACCCTTGGCTCCATCGCGCTCTTTTGCAAGCCTTTTTACTTCCGTATCGAGCTCTTGTTGGCGGATTTTTCGCGTTCGCTTAACACTTTGAACTTCCTCGGGCGACGCCATTTCGACAAGATCTCGTTGGCGTTGTTCTAGTTCAATACCAGGCCATGGATAACGGGTGCTGTGGAAGATGCCATAGAGAGCATAATAGTCCTCGGCGGTAACGGGATCGAATTTATGATTGTGGCATCGCGCGCAATTGATCGTGGTGGCGAGAAAAGTTCGGCCCAAATTGTCTAGAGTATCCTCGATCGTCAAATGTTGAGGATAGTCGTCGACACGGGATCCGAATCGGCGCGCGTTGGCAATGTAACCAGTCGCAATGATCCGTTCGCGTCTTTCGGCTGGAGTTTGTCCACTCAGCAGATCGCCCGCAAGTTGCTCTCGAACAAACTGATCATATGGCAGATCGCGATTGAACGAATCGATGACCCAGTTGCGATACAAATGCATCTGCGGTACCGGAAAGTCAGAGTTGTCGCCAGCAGTATCGGAATAGCGAACGACATCCAACCAGGTTCGTCCCCAGCGTTCGCCATATTGGGGCGAGCCGAGCAAACGATCCACGACGGTTGCAAACGAATTCGCCGAATCATCCTCTAAAAAAGCATTCACTTCATCCGGAGACGGAGGAAGACCGATCAGGTCGAAAGTGGCCCGCCGAATCAGTGTGCGTTTGCTGGCTTCCAAAGCTGGTGCCAAACCCGCCCTTTCGAGCTTGTCCAGAACAAAGTAGTCGATCGGGCTAGTGGGCCACGCGGCTTCTGCAACAATCGGTAGCCGTGGATGCGACACAGGTTTGAGCGACCAAAAATCGCGAGCCTTGTCCCAGTCGATTTCCGATTTGGCTTTGAGGGTCGCAACCGTATCTTCAACTCGTGGATCGGGGGCTTTCATTCGAATCCAAGTTGCAAGATCCGCGATTTGTTCGTTTGCCAGTTTTGCTTCCGGCGGCATCTTTAAATCGGGATTGGTATGGCTGACAACCTTCATCAAGAAACTGTTGTCCGGATCACCGGGGATAAGAAGTGGTTGCGTCAAACCCCCGCGCAAGACTCCAGCCCGGGAATCAAGCAATAGATTGCCCCCTGGCTCATCTGCATTATTGCCGTGGCATTCGTAACAGTGTTCGACCAGCAACGGTCGAATCTTGCTTTCAAAAAAGGCAAGTTGTTCCTCGTTCGGTATAGCAACAAACTGCGAAGTGGATGGGTCTGGAACGACTCCATATCCATTCCAAATCTCAATTCCCGAAAAATTTGCAGCACCGCCACGAGCCGCGAGGATGATCGAGCCATCCTTGACCATCGTTCGCCAAGGTCCCAGTCGCTTCCATTTCCCTGCCGGCCCGCTTTCGTACTGAGCGAGCACCGTCTTGCCATTCAATTGGACTGAGAATCGTTCGGTCGCGTTATCTTCCCAGACGTAAACGAAAACTTGGTAGCGACCTTCCGGCAAATTCGTCACCGTAACTTCGACAGGTTGCCCCCATCGACTACTTCGAATCATTTCGGCTCGACTTGGATCTGTGGACGGCTTCAACGGAACATTTTGGTTTTCGAACGACTTGGACGTCGATTTAAGACCGTCGGTAGCCCCGGATTCCCATGGATGTCCATCAATGATCAGCGCCGGCCCGTTGAGATTGATGGCTCGATGGAATGACGCCGGTTCCTGGCGAGCGAGTAAAGGGGCTGCAATAAAGGTTGTCAACGAACCAACGATGAGCAGCCGCAAGTTCAATATCGAAACGAGCATGACGGAGTGGAGCAACTTTGTTCGGATTGCAGTATGGAGGGAATAGTAGTGCAAAACCACTCTCGATTATACTTGAAGGATTCGAGTAAGGCACGCGATTGGATTCGATATCAGCGTATACTTCGTTCCCCAGAGCGCGCCACCCAATTCGTGCCACCCCATTTACGTGTAGAGTTCAAACTGCCCCTTCGCCTTACGCATCGAGGGCTCTCGGAATCCATTATGGCTACGACATTGCGAAGTTTTTTCCTATCCGACTTGCACTTATTTGCGCGTAGATCCTCAGCAGCAGCCATTACTCCCAGGATTCATCATGCCGCTGCTCAAGCACACACGATGGTCTTAGGTGGGGATATCTTCGACTTCAAATGGAGCACCCGCCCCTCGTTTGAACACTCCATTGCCGATAGCATTGCTTGGCTCGATGACCTCATTAATGCGTATCCAGAATGTGCTTTTTATTACTTGCTTGGCAATCATGACGCTCACCCTCGTTTTGTCGTTGAATTGGATCGTCTCGCGTTTCGACAGCCAAGGCTCGTTTGGCAACCCTACATTTTGAGGCTAGGTACGTGCGTTTTTCTCCACGGTGATATTGTCGACGGTGAACCGACCGACATAGCGCTTGCCACCCGTCGCAAGTTATCCGAAGACAAGCCACAGCCTCATCCCTCCCGGCACTTGCTATATGATGCTGTCGTTCAAGCACGAATTCATCGAGTTGCCGGTGCGATTGCGATTCGCCGAACTGCGGTCTTGCGGAAACTGGCGATGTACCTAACAGATCAGGGGCATGATGCAAGCCATGGTGTAACGGATGTTTACTTCGGACACACGCATCGCGATGTTGACGGAGTCGAATTCGGTGGGTTGAACTTTCACAATGGAGGAGCATCCATCAAAGGCCTTTCCTTTCGAATCATTGAAACCAAATTGCCATCCGTTCCAGTTGCAGAACCAAGCAAGGCGAATGAGCTTTCCAAACAATGAGCTCCTTCGTCGAGATCATAGAACGACTGCGACCGTTTGCGTGGGCAGTCTTGTTGTTGATATTGCATCTCATGGTTCAAATCGTGTTGGCTGTACGCGTCGTGATGAGCCGTAGGTCAGTCGGTGCTTCGTTGGCCTGGATTACGATCTTGTTCACGTTGCCGATGGTCGGGTCGGCATTTTACTTGTTGATTGGCGAACTCCGGCTTGGTTCGCGGCGAACTCGATTAGTAAAGCAACTGAATGAAGCCATCTGCGATCGATACAAAGCCCTGGATCATCCGCGTTTGCATGTGAATTGGCAGCGTCTTGGAGATGAGTGGGAGCAGTTGTCGCGTTCGGGTGAGCAGATGTTGCAGGTCCCAACGCTCGACGGCAATAAGCTTGAGCTCATCGGGCAATGGGGCTTGATTTTTGATAGGCTGATCTCGGACATAGATGCTGCACAAATCAATTGCGACCTTGAGTTCTATATTTGGTATTGTGGCGGCCGAACGGAGGAAATTGTTTCCGCGATCGGACGAGCATGTTCCCGTGGGGTGATATGTCGTATTTTGGTCGATGCGATGGGGAGTCAGGCGTTTTTGCGCAGCCGCGATGCCTTGCGTCTTCGGGACGCAGGAGCCGTGGTTCAGGCGGCCTTGCCAGGTGGGCTTTGGCGATTGCCTTTCATTCGCTTCGACTTGCGTCTACATCGCAAAATTGTGCTGATTGACGATCAAATCGCATGGACTGGCAGCTTGAACTTGGTCGATCCTCGCTACTTCAAAAAAAGTTCAGGTGTCGGGCAATGGGTTGACGCGATGGTTCGCATCGAGGGGCCGGCTGTAGAAGCATTGGCTATCACATTTCAAACGGACTGGCATATTGAGACAAGTGCTAAGGGGCTGACATTGCCGGATCTAACGGGTGAGCAAAAGATCATTAAACACGGTGAAAGCGCCGTTCAAGTGCTACCAAGCGGACCTGCCAACCGTGTCGAAGCGATCGAGCGTATCCTGATCACCGCAATCTATGCAGCTAGGCATGAGCTGGTCATAACCACTCCCTACTTCGTACCCAGCGAAGCATTGCAGATGGCATTGAGTTCGGCTGCACAACGCGGAGTAAAAGTGATTTTGATTTTGCCTGCCAAGGTTGATTCTATCTTGGCTCGACTGGCCAGCAGCACGTTCAAGGGCGAACTGCTTGACGCGGGAGTTTTTGTTGCCCAGTTCTACGGTGGATTGTTGCATACCAAAAGCGTCACCATAGATCAACGCATCAGCTTATTTGGTTCTCTCAACATGGACCCTCGCAGCTTTCGGTTAAACTTCGAAATCACGTTGGCTATTTACGATGCAGAATTTACGCAGTCCCTCCGAGCCTTGCAACAAACGTACATCGATCAATCGGAAATGATGGACAAGCAAGCTTGGCATGGAAGGTCGAGACTCATTCGCTTCACTGAGAACTTAGCGAGACTCGTCAGCCCATTGCTTTGAACACAACGGTATGAGTCTTCGAGTGAAACAAACTGAGTGCCGAAGGGCGATAGCCCCGGTTCTCGACGAATGTCGAGCAATTGGAAAACCGGGGCTATCGCCCAACGGCTTATTGGGTTGAAAAACAGTTGCGGATATGCTTAGTGCCATCTCCTGTGCGCCGTTAACCATCTCTCAACAAAAGTAATAACAATGCAGATCGACTTCACCACTCCAGCACTTCTTTTTTCGACGATTTCATTGCTCTTGCTTGCCTATACGAATCGGTTCTTGGGGTTGGCTAACATCATCCGCAAGTTGCACGCGGACCATACCGAAACACCCAATCAAGTGTATGTGGCTGAGATCAGGAATCTTCGACGGCGTGTCTACTTAATACGCGACATGCAAACGCTGGGCGTTGGCAGTTTGCTGGCGTGCACCGTTTGCATGGGAGCCTTGTTTTTGGGTTGGGGAGAAGTTGGCAAATGGATCTTCGGAGGTAGCTTGTTGCTCATGGCAGCCTCGTTGGGAATATCCATTGTCGAGATCCGGATGTCGGTCGGTGCGTTGGATATCCACTTGAAAGAAATGGAACAGTAGGGGGATTGGCCCAATCGGACGCAATGGTTCGGGGATAGGCGAGCCGCAGATTGAAATGTACCCATCCGGGTGGCAAGCCTCTCACTCGCCTGTGTAAACAATCTTCCCCTCCAAAATGGTAAACGCCACGTTTGCAGTCAGAATAGCGGCGGGCTTGCAGTTTAATAAATCGGTATCCCAGAGAACGATATCTGCTCGTTTACCTAATTCCAGCGAGCCAAGTTGTTTTTCTTGAAGTGACTGCCCAAGGTTAATGAAGTGGAGATGGCTATCGATCAGTCCCGGCGTGACGGTTCGACCCGCCGCATCGAGTACCTGGGTCGCCTTCGAGACAAAGGGTTCGACAGTTGAGCGATCACCAACGGCCACGATGCGTCCACTTTGAACAGCAATTGCGCTCGCCTGGCTCATGGCTGTATCACAGATCAGAATCTTCGCATTGACAATGGCGAGATCGGCAACGTTCGTTCGCGCCGGCTCTTGCGCTGGAAGCCAAAGTTGAAACGCACCAAGCCATGCCAACATCAAACAAACAATGCGACTGCGATTCGAAGTTTTTAGATCAAGGAACATGGCAGATGCTTTGCGGTTAAAGGCGAGCGGCAGACTGAATATTACCAATCATAACCCGATACGTAACGGCTTGTTGCTTTAATGGATTGTCAGACGGGGGATTCGAAAGTGGCATGGGCGTCTCGCCCTCATCTTTACCCACATCTTTTGATCTTGCTCCCCTCGCCCTGTACTCGGGGAGAGGGGCTGGGGGTGAGGGGTTTACACTGTGTTTTGATTGGTTTTTGATCGTGAATTCAATGTCTAGCTGCGTTTCGGAATTGTAAACAAATAACTGAACCGGAGGCTACCACGTCAGGGCTCTACCCCTCACCCCCCGACCCCCTCTCCCCGAAGCGGGGCGAGGGGGAGAAAACGCACGTAGATCACGCAAATCCATTGGGATTTCGAGTGTAGCGTGTTCTGAAATGTGGGTAAAGATGAGGCGTCTCGCCCATGGATTCACGAGCGCGCTCGTGCCACGCTATGGTAACCCGTGCCCGTAAGCGAGGAGCCGACTGCAATCCCTCGCTCACCGGCTTGTTACTTTAATGGTCCGTCGTACCGCCCTTGCCCAATACGACTTCACTAAATCAACAGCCCGTCACGCTTCGGGTTGGGATACTGCAAGTGCGAAAGCGTGCGTTACATCGCCGAGCGATCGCGGACCACGGTCCACGACTCACGACTCGCAAACCGACGCTTGTTTTCGCTGTTTAGTACCGGATTGGAGCGTGATTAATTCCAAAAAACGACTATCATGCTGGTACGAATCCACTGAGCGAAATCCGCTCCAATTCCAACAACATTCGTGCATTCGTGCATTCGTGCTTCACTTGTGCCGGTAGTGCTTCGGCAAACGAGCAATTATGACCCCCGAAAACCCTGAACCAACTCCCGAAACGCGAAAACCTTCGATCCTCGAGCAAACCGAGCAAGCAATCGTGGAGTGGTTAGGTGAGAGAGGTTTTCCGAAATACCGCGCCAGACAAATCCTTTCCTGGATCTATCAACGACGCCTTGATACGTTTCACGATATGTCGGACTTACCCAAAGAACTTCGAACCCAGCTTGCCGAACACTTTTGCATTTTCACCGGCAAGACGGCCGAATCGCAACATTCGGAAGATGGCACAGAAAAGCTGCTGATCGAGTTGGCGGACGGCGGCCGAATCGAATGCGTTTTGTTGCGAGACGGCCCTCGTCGCTCGGTCTGTATTAGCAGCCAAGTTGGATGCGCTATGGGATGCGTCTTTTGCGCTAGCGGACTCGATGGAGTCGATCGCAACCTAACTCGTGGGGAAATCCTTGAGCAAATGCTCAAACTTCAACGTTTGCTTGAACCCGAAGAGCGATTGAGCCATATCGTGATGATGGGTATGGGAGAACCGCTCGCGAATCTTCAACGCGTGCTCGAAGCCCTCGCGGTTGCGAAAGACTCCGACTTCGGTCTTGGGATCAGTCCACGCCGAATCACAATCAGCACCGTCGGCCTTCCGCCTGCCATCGATAAACTTGCTGGCTCAAATTCGCCGTATCAACTCGCGATTAGTTTGCATGCTCCTAACGATGAACTTCGAACAAGGCTTGTTCCAGTCAACAGGAGCGTCGGTATTGAGCCGATTATGGCTGCCGCAGATCGATACTTCAATGCGACAGGACGCCGACTTACGTTTGAGTATGTCTTGCTTAAGAACTTGAACGACTCACCGGCATGCGCGGAACAACTTGTGAAACTACTGCGTCATCGAAATGCAATGCTAAACGTCATCCCCTACAACCCTGTTCCCGGCTTGCCTTACGAGACGCCTGCCCCGGAAGCGATTCACGAGTTTCGTCGTATCTTGATGGAAGGTGGGATCAACGTCATGTTTCGACAACGCAAGGGGAACGACATTCAAGCGGCTTGCGGCCAGTTACGCCGACTTCGAGAACGCGAACCGCACGTCGTTTCACTTTCCAATTGAAGTCGTTTCGCTTTCCAATTGAAGGAGTGGTCGCTCTCGGCTTATGCAGCCTTAGCGTTGCCTAAAGCTGCGATTTCGATGGTTTCCACTCGTGCCGCTGACTTGGATTCGTGGCATGCGCACCCGCGCTTGCAGGAACCAAAGCGACGACGAAGATTTAAGCCGTGAGCTAAGACCAACATCAATCCGCCGAGCGGAGTCATCCATGGCTGTAGGCTTACCAACAGATTCGTCGGAAAAATGGACGCCAATGACGTTTCACTGGCACGATCGTGAACCGCATGATCGTGGCCCGCATGATCGTGGCCCGCGTGACTGATTTCGTTTACCGGAGAACTACCAGTCGTGTGACTGTGGTCTCCGTGGCTCACTACACGCGAACAGCACTGGTCAGGCAGCAGGAAAGCTGCAGTAATTACAAGTCCCAGGCCGACGGTTGAGAGTCCCAGCACCTTGAAGTCACGAAACAAACGAAACGCAGGCCAGATGGAAATCGAGACCAAGCCAACGCAAACGATCGCCGCCGCTTGGTGGAACTGAGGACTAGCCATCCACTCCGTGAATTTCAATGCAGGCAAGAACGCAAGAAAAATGGGAGTTGCAGCGCAATGGATCGCGCAGGCGACCGAGGCCAAAATCCCAAGTGTGTCCTTCCAACGATTCACGCTTTGCTCCATGGTATAGTTAGTTCGTAGGCGTATTTACGACGACATGAATATCGTACCGAAAACGGACGCACATGCAATACAATTGCAAAAGTTTTTTAAATGCGTTCTCTAATCAATGGTTTGTGCGATGGACTTTGAAAGAATCGAGTTATGAATCCAGCAAATTCGCTGCAAAGTTCAGCTTCGGACGTTCGAGCAAATTACCTGTCCGTTCTGGACCGAATGAACACGGCGGCCCGTCGAGCGGGCCGAAAGCCTGAAGAAATCCGGCTTATTGGGGTTACCAAGTATGTGGATTCGTCCGTGACTCGGCATCTGATTGAGGCTGGTTGCCGCGATTTGGGGGAAAGCCGCCCGCAGGTCATTTGGGACAAGTCGGCTGACCTGGCTGGTCTAGAAATAAATTGGCATTTGATTGGACACCTTCAGCGGAACAAAGCCAAACGAACGTTGCCCTTGTTGACTGCGATGCACTCGCTCGACTCGGAGCGACTACTTCAGCAAGTTGAGCAAGACGTCGGACCTCGTGAAAACCCC
>CAMBSL010000127.1 GCA_945870455.1 Pirellula staleyi DSM 6068
TCCGGCGGAGAAGAGGATCCGCCGCGACGGTGGGTTCCGCTGAACCACACTATCGCGGTCAATACGATACTTGGGTTCTCAGAACGCGTCGCGATGACAAATCGCCCAGAGCATTCGCCGAACGCGGATTCGAATGCACAAGCCTATGCATTCTTCGAGTATTTTTTATCGAACAACCGGTAGCTTATTTCCCACCGATGGCCTTGACTAGCATGCTAGTAAGTCCAGAGGTGTAGTCGTTTTGTCCGTCCCAAGCCCACATGTTTCGCATGAGGTCCGAGAGCAACAAACCGCCGAAGCCCATCAAGAGCAGAATGCCCAACAGAAGCAATACATCTCCCGTTCCATACGGTGTCTCAGGGATGCCTCGCACGCCTGCACCCGCCACCATGGCTCCACCAGCCAATGCGGCGTCATCTCCAAAACCGCCACCATCATCGAAGCCGCCTTCTTGGATTGCATCAAATCCACCCGCACCTGCGGGGATCGCTCCAAATTCACTTGAGTCTTCCAGTTCGATCACTTGAGAGCCGCTGTCATCGTCTACTTCGATTCCGCCACTGGACGGTGTCAACTGAAACTCTTCGCCTTGCTGGAAATCAATCAGTGCGCCGCTGCCAAGTCCACTCACGCCGCTTGCGGAACCTCCACCGGAACCGCCAGCCACTTCCCCGCCAAGATCCAATCCGGAAATTCCAGTACCCGCCAAGTCAAGTGGTTCGTCTTCCAAAGACAATCCACTATCGGAGGGACTCATCAAATTAATTCCACTTTCGGAACCTAGGCCTACGCCAGAATCTGAGCCAAGTACCAAGTCGTCTTCATCATCGTTTGCAAGCTCAAGGCCTCCACCGATCCCAATGCTACCGCTTCCAGAACCTGAAAGCGAACCGGAGCCGAGCACGTTTGAATCTATGCTCATCAAGTCAAGACCGCTTTCACCTGCCGATCCCTCTGCCATCAATTTCAAATCGCTACCGAGTTCGACTTCGCTTCCCGAACCACCCTCCTCTTGTAGTTTCAGATCCGAAACACCAGCCACATCTACCCCTCTGACCAGGTCCAGGCTGCTGGAAGATTCTGTTTTTCGGTTGACCAATCGCACTCCGCTGCCGCTCTTCGGGTCTGGCACAAGCGAAACGTCGCTCCCTAGGCGGCTGTCATCAACGCTCAATTTAAGTTCGCTGCCCAATCCGATTTCGCTCGAACCGGCTTTCCCTTTCGTAGAGCCGCTCTTGCTACCCGACGGTCCAAGTTGCCTCTCTGAAACCAGAATGGACGAACCACCCGCTTCTTCATCAAGCGCATCGCCATTGAGCTCCGACTGCACACGTTCAATCTCTTCGGATTTGAACTTCCAAGACGAACCATCTCGATATCCGAAAATCTCTCCCCGGGATCGCATCTCGACCAGTTCGTCTGGGGAGAGACTAAGAATCTTTGCGGCTTCATCAAGCGATACGTAATTTGCCATACCGGTGTCACTTCGAAGTGAGAGAACAAACGCGGGAAAGTAAGCTTCTAACAGACTAATCTACGCACGCGGCAGATTCCAGTCATGCGTTTACGACATCCTATCGAAATAATTTGCAAGTTTCCGATACGTAGGATTGGGAGGGTCAGATCGAATCTCCCGGGTTCCAGGGCGATTCGATTGATTTTTTACCCAAATAAGTCGCACGACGCTAAGTTGCACGACGCTCCTCGTCGTGATTCCTGCGACGCGGAGCGTCGCACAACTAAGAGTACACTAGAGAAATTCATACGAATTGAGCTAGATTTCAGTAGCGTTCGCGTCGTCCGCCGCCACCACCGCCGCCGTTGCCACCACCGCCGTTGCCACCACCGCCGTTGCCACCACCGTATCCGCCACCGCCGCCGCCGTTGCCGCCGCCGTATCCGCCACCGCCGCCACTGTTTTTGCCACCATATCCACCACCGCCGTACCCACCACCGCCGCTATCGCCTCCGCCACCGCGTTCACGTCGGCCTCCTCCGCCACCACCATATCCACCGCCACCACCACCATATCCGCCACCACCGCCACCACCGCCATATCCACCGCCACCACCGCCATATCCACCGCCGCCGCCGCCATATCCACCGCCGCCGGCAGGTCGCTCTTCTCGCGGCCGCGCTTCGTTGCAAGATATCCTGCGTCCTGCGACTTCTTGCTGATTCAAGGCTTCAACGGCAGCCTTGGCTTCATCTCCACTTGGCATTTCCACAAACGCGAATCCTCGTGAACGCCCCGTCTCGCGATCAACGATGATACTGACCTTGCTCACTTCACCAAACCTTGCAAACGCCTGCCTAATTTCATCTTCCGTCGCTCGAAAGGAAAGATTCCCTACATAAATATTCGTCACTGACCAAACCCTCTTACTAAGAAATACGCCTTGCCACGTCCATCTGGACAAGCAGCACGCAAATCAAAAACCAATGAGCCGACTTGTGAAGACAGCTCCCTAAAAAAACCGCGGAGCGTCAACCATTCTTCTTCAACACAAGGACTCTAACAAAGGACCCGGCGAGCAAGCGAGGTTGGCAAACCTAGGAAACAATCTTCGGATTATCCGACGACCTAGATATGAAGTCAACGGAGAAATGATCTAAAACTTCGAAAGTGCCAGCGAGCAACACTCGTCCAAAAACGTGCGCATCTCAATGCTCCTATTTTCCACTGAGTTTGGACAGCACCTTCCCAATCACAATAACAAACAACAGAAGTGGAACGATGCAGGTCAACATTCCGATCAGAATCGACCACGAGAATGAATCTCCCGTTTCTACGACTTTGCTCCAATTAACCGGTTTGGAAACTCCCACGATTGCAGAATTGTTAGGCTTCGATAGCAGGTTGATCACCTCTTTGGCCGTACCACTATCGATTGCTTCTAACAACGAGAAATCATCAGCACTATTGCCACTGGCCGAATCGTCTCGTTCTGCAAAAACCTCTTGTACAGCTTTCTGAAGTGCGGCTTGGTCGTCTGCGCGTCGATAGCTATGTACTTGGGTCGCTAACGAGTGATCTTGTTTCATGTCGACGCCGATTGCATCCACAATGATTCCTCGCGACAATACGTCCGGCAGGTAGGCTGCAAGCAACCTAGCATCGTTCGCTTCCCCGTCCGTCACGATCAAAAGACGGTAGTTTCCAAAGATTTGCTTCTCGCGCATCTTGAGCAACGCATCCGCTCCTTCGCGAATCCGATCACCCAATGGTGTACCTCCGTATGCCGTCAACCCTTTCACCAATCGCGTTGATGTCTCGACAGACAATGGTTCCAACGGTATGACCCAGTGTTCTTTCGAAAGCGAACCATTGAGTAAGAGCACACCCAATTTCGTATCGCGCTTAAACTGCTTGAGCACAGCCGCAATCGCGGACTTGGCAGCCTCCATACGCGTCCCGCCATTTCTCATTTGCTCATTCATGGACCCAGAGTCATCAAGCACGATGACTACATTGTCTTGAGCGATCGAACGGGGCGCAGCAAACGCCACGAACAAAGCAGCGATTGCAATCGGAATGACATGCTTCATTTCATAGCCCTTTATTTCCTGACCTTTGTCGCTCGCTTACGGCGAGCAGCAGATTGGAAACTACCAAAAGTAGATTGGGACCAATGTCCCGATCCGTTGTTTGCACGGGACAATGGTCCCATCCTACACCCAGTTTTCATCCGGTATCTTTCACTCTGTCGCTCGCTCAAAAGTTGAAATCGCTCGGTGTGAGTGATTCCGGGTTCACTTTCACGATCCGAAATTCTACCCGCATATTCTCTTTGGCTTCTTCCAAATTGCGGGGCTTCGGAATGATCGGCTCGGTAATTCCAACGCCGATAGGTACGATCTGAGAAAGATCAATATTCATTTGCGATTGCTTTGCGTAGCGTTGGAGCTCCAAATGAACCGCGTCAGCCCGAGACTTGGAAAGATTGAGGGCCGCTTGCATGGTTATCAATGGGTCCGGGTCGCCACCACCAAACGCTCCGCCTTTCACAAGCTCAAGCACTTCTTTGGTACGACTCAGATCGAGCGGTTTACCGTTCAAGAAATATCGATAGTTCCCCGTCGTGCCAGTTTGTTGAATGACTTTCTTCGCAAGTCCACTCTTGACGAGATCCAACAACGTTTTCGTAGGATCGGAGTGTCCGCGAATAATCACCCTGGCGTTGCCAAACTTACTGGCTTCACGAAGGGCTCTCGCAAAATCCGCTCCATAACGATCGGATGAAAAGTCCTTTTCATTTTGCTCAAAGTTGATTGTGAAGCTAACAATGGTGCTGGCATCCAGGTTGTCCCCCAAGAATAGGTCTGTCGATTCCGGATTGTTCTCCCCCTGGAAATTCTTGATGTCTTTGGGCTCCGCGTATTCGAGCCCCGAAATCTCGGCGATCTTCTGATAGTCCGGCTTCACGAAATTATTTGGGTCGTAGCCAGTGCGGTTTTTTGCATAACCCCAACTCGTTGCTAGATTGACGGACTCTTCCATCTTGTTCTTGAAACCGCTCTGATTCTTGGGGTCGAGGAAAAACGCAAGCTGACCAGTCAATCCAACGAACGAACAATCCTTCAACAGCCCGTGCGCATCCTCTTCTAAAGTTGGAAGCGTCTCCTTGCCAAAAATGCGTTGTGACAAGGAGAGTAGCTGCTCATATTCCTTGGATAGCTTTTTGGTTTCGTCAAAACTCTTTCGCATCGCAACAACTTGAGCAGTCGCCTTGAGTTGGCCCGCTACAAACTTCTTTACCCATTCTTTGTTGGCGTCGTACCAGTCACGTCGCACGGCATAAACGTCTGCGATCGACCGGCTCATCTGAGCCGTGCTATTCACAACGTGAGCTCCGGCCACTGTCCCCTCGGCACCGCTACCCTCAAGGTTCAGACCAGTGCTCAGTCCCATCATGTCAGGCGTGATGACACAGCAAGCGTCAATCGAAGCGTCTTTTCGAAAAGCTTCCGCCGGTCCATCCGGGCCGGTAATGTCTTTCGTCCAAACGATCTCAACATCGGATTTAGTAAGCTTGGCTGCACTCAAGGAATCGTAAAGAAGCCCTACGTGTGGGCCGCCTTGCTGACAAGCAATCTTTTTCCCTTTCAAATCGTTTAGACTGCGGACCCCTTTTCTCGCGACGATATGATCTCCAGCGCTCCATGACAGTTGCAAGATGACAACAGGCTTGGTCCTTGGGTCGGAACCAACCACTTCGCCTGCAAGGCCTATCATGTGCATCGTGCCTCGTAGAAACGGACTCTTGCCCTGCATGTAGTTTTTGACTTGCCCGACGAAGTCATCTCCCGGGACGAGTTGAATGTCCAGGCCAGACTGCTGGAAAATCGACGAAGGCTTGGTTTTCAGGTCTCCGTTAGCAAGAAACGTTGCTACATCACCGCCCCAAAGAATGTAGGGAACCTCAACGGCACCACCTTTCGCAACGCTTTGGACCTGAACGCTTCCCACTAAATCGGAGAAATATTCTTGGGCAAGCAAGCTCATGGGCAAGCAAAAAATAGAGATCCACGAGAAAAGCGAGATGATTGGCGTACTGTATTTTTTCATGTTCGAAGATCTTTCTTTGCAGGAAAAATGGACTTGCCGTTTATCAACGCTCCAATTCTACCGGATGCCTTGCAGCTCAAGTAGGCGGATTTCGTCTTCCATCAGGGCGCGATCCTTGTCGGAAATACTCGGATCGGGCAACAAAGATCGACGAGTGCAGTTTACCAAGGCTTGCAACGTCTGATATCGACGCGTTTGTTTGATCGCCGGCTGCATGAAATCGCGAATAGTCGACTTCAATTCCTCTTGGTCTTTGGGTGGGATTGCTTTGAGTTGGCTGCGCAAGGCTGCATATCCTGCCGACGAGAAGTCCTGTTCGAGACCTTCCATATCGAGCCAATCCACCAACGCCTCATCCCCTAAATTGGTCGGTTTGAGCATCCAGCGAATGAAATCCTTGCGATCTTCGCCGACTGGATCCAAAATCGGAATAATCAAATCTCCAACCCGACCCGGCCGACGAATATCCGGTGAGAGCAAGTGAATTCGGGCCGTCATCAAAAGCCAAATCACTTTTCCTCGAAGCCTTGGGTCGCTCATCATACCTTGGATTTTACCCGTCAAACGACGCTCCGTTTCGTGCGCACCCTCGCCTACACTACCGAACTGAGTGTCCGCTTCATCCACGAAAATCACAACTTGCTCCAATGCTTCTAACACGCGTTTGAGACGTTCAAAAATGACGTCCGTCTGGCCAAACCATTGACTGCGAATGTTTTTAAGCACCAAAACGGGCATATCCAACTCGGCCGCCACCGCTTCGAAGATAAAGGTCTTGCCCCCACCGATCGGACCCGCAATGGCCGCTCCTGGCAACGCGCGGTCGTCCGGCAATTTCATCCGAGGAATCAAATAGGTACGCAAAAACTCCTTTAACTTCGAAAAACCAATCACATCCTCCAGCGACTGCGACGGTTTTTTAAACTCGATCACGTCCTCGCCAAGCTGCGATTGAATGAACTGTTCGACCTGCAATGTGATGTCTTGGCGGTTGATCGGCTTCTGAGAATAGTCGGCAGCCAAAAGCAATTGCCGCATCGCATGTAGACTTAACCCGGCAGTCGCTTCGGCAACGGTATCGGAGGACTGAGGCACACTCCGATTACCAGAGCTGACACTATGCCATTGGATGAAGTGCTTGCGCGACGCCAAATCCGGTGCCGAAACATCCACCGACAACACCTGCGGAAGCCGCGCAATACGAGGATGAATCAGACTTCGAGACTCTGCAAATAGCAAAACCGTGTCCTTTCCACCAAAAAAACTAGGGTCGCCAAACCAGTCGGTAACAATCGCAATACGACGCACTTGAGCATCGTTCATCCTGGCGACGTCGCCATCGCCCGAGGGCAATAGCATGTCAGCTCCCTCGATCATGATGAGTAAATTTTCTTTGAGGCAAGTTCGCGAACAAATCGTCAACTGCCTCAAGAACTCTAAGGCTTGAGTTGCATTGCCAATGGCATCCCGCAGATACTGATCGAATTCTCGTCGTCGCAATTCGAACTTGCTCCCATCGTTGAGCACCTCTCGCATTGGAATCGCATCGATCGCACTGCCGTTCTTCCATGCCGCCCAAGCTTCGCGCAGTTTCGTTTTATCCTCGTCCGAAACACGCACAGGCCCATTTAGTTCATAGATGACCTGTATTAGCCCAGGGATTTGGGTTTTCGCCTGGATAAATGGCATTAGCGGGACGTACTGCTTGCCGTCGAAATACAGATCGTAAATATTTCCAGAAATCACAATCGATCGAGCTTGACCGGAATTGATAATCCGAGCCAAATTCCCAAAGAACGGATACGAAGTCGAGGGAAGATCACCTGTAGGTACTTGGATGGCAACTGTGCTCATGGGATTCAATATCGAAAAACAAAATGAGTTTGAGACGAGTCAATAGGCCGCCGATTATAGACGATTCGGCTATGATTGTGCGTCACGTACTTCTAATTCTTTGTTGAGTCAACCAATGTACTTGTTCGTCCAAATTCACCCAGTACCCGGTCAACGACTTCCGCAATCTTTTGAAGGACTTGTGGCTGCGTTGAGCCATTTGCCTGGTATGTACTTCGAAATGGACGGATCGTTTGTTTGGGTGGACCACCAAAGTCATCCTCCTCGTCAAATGGACGCCATGGTCTACGATCGCGACGGACGTTTGGAGTATGTGGACGTAAAAGGCGATTGCAACCTAGAACAATGGCGAGCCCTCTGCCATGCCATTTGCAGCCTAGATATCTCAGAAGACACCAGGATGGTCGATGACCTGTCCATCGACGCCATCATCCGAGTTCATTGGACTCAAACCGGCGATTGGACGACCGTTGGCGAGATCTCAACTAAGCTGGCAATCGTTTCAAACTGATTCGCGTTGCCGCGAATTGGTTGAGGATCAATCAAGGATGAATTCAATGGATGCCATGCTATACTTGGCAGCCCTAGAGCCTCCGTTTTCTTCCCAGATGCCAAAACCGTATTTTAAAATGGCGAAAAAATCCACAACAACCGAAGGTAAAACGCAAGAATTACCGAGCGGATCCAAAGCCGAACATGCCTCGCAAGAAAAGAATTCCGCTGCCGATTCAGGCATAGCTACCGCGAGCGGCAACGGAAAATACACGGTCGTGGCGCGACGCTATCGGCCAAAAACTTTTGCCGAGCTGGTCGGGCAATCGACCGTCGCCCAAGCCTTGCTCAGCGCAATCAATAGCAATCGTGTCGGTCATGCTTACTTGTTCACAGGTGCTCGCGGGGTCGGCAAAACCAGCACCGCTCGAATTTTTGCCAAGGCCCTAAACGCATCCGCGGATGCGAATGGCCAGTTCGATCCGAATTCCGATATGGCGCAAGCCATCGATGCAGGCGAAGACATGGACGTTCTGGAAATCGACGGTGCCAGCAATCGCGGTATCGATGAAATTCGACAATTGCGAGCCAACGCAGCCGTGCGTCCAAGCCGATCGCGTTACAAGATCTACATCATCGACGAAGTGCACATGTTGACGCCCCAGGCTTTCAACGCACTGTTGAAGACGCTGGAGGAGCCGCCAGGGCACGTCAAATTTATCTTCTGCACAACCGACCCGGAGAAGCTTCCCATCACGGTTCTGTCGAGATGTCAGCGATTCGATTTTCCGCCCGTACATACCGAACAAATCTACGAACGGCTGAAATTCATTTGCCAGAACGAGGGAACCAACGCGGACGAAGCGGCATTGAGATTGATCGCACGACGGGCTGCTGGTTCGATGCGAGATAGCCAATCGCTTTTGGAACAACTGTTGAGCTTTGGCGGCGATCGAATTACCGCCGATGTTGTTCACGCCATGCTTGGTACCGCTGATGAAACGCGTCTAAGTACCTTTGCATCGCGATTGATCGAGCGAGACGCAGCAGGCGCCTTGCGGGAGTTGGACAATGCAGCCAGTGAAGGGGTTGATGTCGGTCAATTGGCAGAGCAATTGTTGGGATTCCTGCGCGACATGATGACCGTTAGCGTGGGTGGCGGTGCTGATTTGATTCGAACGGCAAACACCAATAGCGCGGATCAACTCATCGAATGGGGCAAGAGCTGGGGTACGATGACGCTATTGTCCGCTTTGCAATTGCTCGATGAAACCATTGTCAAAATGCGTCACAGCGTGCAGAGCCGAGTATTGCTCGAAGTTGCACTGGTGCAAATCTGCAACTTGCAAGACTTGCAATCGCTCTCCGAGCTAGTAAAAGCATTTGCCGCAGGTCAACAAGCTCCCATGCGACGCGTCGCGGCTCCAACGGGTACCAGAGTCGCCGTACCTGCCGAAGAAGCAAAAAAAAAAGATGACTTAGCAGTGCTTGTTCATGGGGAATCGGATAGAGGTATCCATAGTCATTCCGGTAAGGATACCGATATCGCAGAAATGCTTGATTCCGTAACCAACGTCAATCCAACCGCCGTTGAGACGGTGGAAAATGCAAGATCCGTCGATGCATTGGTGGAATCAAACGAAACGGTCACAGTCATTGCGGACCCGATTCTAGAAGCAAAGCCCCTTACGATTGCTGCCAAGGATTCCACCGCAGAAGAATCCCCGACAGAACGCGGGCAAGCCGTTGACGAATCGAATACCGAACCGGAACTTTCAAATCAAGATGTTGCGTCGGTCGATCCCTTGCTGCAATTCCGCGAGTGTGCGATCAAGTTGGGCGGCTTTGCAGAGCAATGCGCCGCAATGGCAGTCCGCATTGAGGCTATTTCCGACTCGCAATGGAGAGTTTGCTTGTCCCGCGATGGCGCGACGGTTCGGGATTACTTTGTTGCGGGCGAAAACGGCAAACGGCTCAAGCAAGCTGTAAAACAAAGGGTTGGTCGCGATATCCATTTGTCTTTCGAATTGACGGACGAACTGAGCTCCGTCGCCCCTGCACAGCAAGCCGACGTTACCCAACCGAACTTAGAGGAGCGGGCCGGCGACACTGTGTCGCGAACTGTTCCGCAAGCCCAGTTAATTCGCAATGCGATGAACAATCCTCTGGTCAAGCAGTTCATGGATGTGTTTGAAGGTCAGATCATGAGAGTCGACCCCGTTCGCAACCAAGTCCCTGCGCTGCATTTTCAGATCACGGAAACGCCGCTTGTCAATGCACATGAGAACAATGCGTTGCCTTCACGCTAGTGATTAGTCAATTTTAAAAATTAAGGTTGGCAATGGTAGCCGAACTCACCAGAGTTCGGTTTTTCGTTGCAGCACTGAAGTCTGGCGACTCCAGCTACCCTAAAATTTAACCTGGACAAAGTCCTAGTGCTTTGTCCAGATTAAAAATGGGGGTTGAAGAATAGAGCAATTGTCCTCAATTGCTTGCAAAACGATTGAGGACAATCGTTCTACAATTTTTCGCCAACCCCAAAATCTAAGTTGGACAAAGCACTAGGCAAATGTCAGCTACTTTTTTACCTTGGTGTCCGCAACCCCCTCTTCGTTCTCATGCTCTTCGTCTTCTTCTTCGTCGTCGTCTTTATCCACAGAGAATACAAAGGCGGAACGGACAGGTGGGGGCATTGGAGAGTTTGCGCCTCGAACACTTCGCCAAACGATATCGCCCAACAAAAGATCGTCGGCGGCATCTTCTCGGGATAAATCCATCTTTTCCGATTCGGCAGCACCCCAGGCCAACGCTGTGTTGGTGGTGTTCAATTCGACGAGGTTTGGCTTTGCTTCGAACTTGGTCGTGTCTGCAGTCTTACCAAAACTTGCATACATGGGATTGGCCGCCGCGTCGAATTGGGTCATCGGTTCAAGGCCCAGAATCAGTTCCATCGAACGCAACATACTGGCCGTCGTATAGAGAGTTGAGTCGACAGTCCCTCGCCTTACATAAGGGCTAATCGCCAATGCAACCGTGCGATGAGCATCGACATGGTCCGAACCATTCTGCGCGTCGTCTTCAACCACGAATATCGCAGACTTTGACCAATATCGACTATCGGAAATGGTCTCAACAATCTTTCCAAGCGCGAGGTCGTTGTCCGCAACCATTGCGGTTGGCGTAAGTTTGCCAACACGCGTTCCGCTTGTGTGGTCGTTTCCAATTCGAAGAACAATGAATTGAGGCAGGTTATCATTTCGATCGAACTCGGCAAGTTTCTCAGCGAATCGCTTCGCCCGATCCACATCCGGAAAATCCAAGTCGTAAGAGCGATAGAGCGGATCAAAGTGATCCTCCAAGGCCTTGATTCTGGCTTTTCCCGGCACTCCTGGTGTGCGACCGTTTTGAATAAATTCCCCAAAGCTAAAGTAACTTACGCCTGCCTTTGCGCATTTGTCCCAGATGTAGCCGCTCGAAGGAGCTGCGATTTCGTATCCGCCCTCTGACGTGTATCCAATCTTGCCTTTCCCGCCGCGATAGCTTAACGGCCAGGCTCGCTCGACAAAGTCGGTCGCATAAGCGGCCATTGACCACTCATGACCATCCGCGCTCACTTCGCTTTCAACATAGAAATTATCCAGAAGCACAAATTCGTTGACCAATGCATGATGGTTCGGCGTTACCAACTCAGGAAAAATACAAAGATTGGCATCCCCATTTCCTTTGGGAATGTCACCGAAAACTTGATCGTAGGTTCGATTTTCTTTAATGATGTAAAAGCAATGTTGAATTGGACTGGCATCACCGACACGACCTGGGATGGCGGAATCCTTTGCCAGCGACTGCAGGTTGGGTTGTTCGTCCTGACGCAAGGGCGAAACGGCATAGGCGTCCTTGGTGAATCGAACCATTTGAGCAGGCGATGGGGCCGGAATAACGCTGAGCGTCCCTTTGAACAGTCCGCCGATGTACTCGCGAACCGATGGAGGAGATTCTCGCAGTGGATTCGGACCTTTCGCGTTATCGCGAGATGCGAGCCCCTTGCCGTTGGCAACCAAGATTTGTTGACCTGAATCTGCAAATCGAACACTGGTCGGGTACCAGCCAACAGGGATGAAGCCAAGCGACTTTGACTTTCCGCGCTCCTGAATATCAAACATAGCGATGTTGTTGTTATCCGCATTGGCAACAACGAGAACCTTCTCATCCGGCGAAACAGCCAGACTGTTGGGTGTACTTCCGTTGGTGCGTGTTGCATATAACGACGTGCGAATTATTTCTTTCTGTGCACCTGTTTCGGCATCGAGCATGACCACCGAATTATCGTCGGTGCATCCGACCAACAGTAGTTTACCTTCGTCCAAAAACAGCATCTCCGTCGGATGGCTGCGAACAGGCCATTGGGCCAACAACTTCTGAGACGCAATATCGACAACCGCGACGGAAGCTTGGCCCCACAAGCTAACCATTGCCCGTTTTTGGTCAGGTGAAACGATGACATCAATGGGAAAACTACCTTTGGGAAGGTCCACCTTGGACACGGTGCCGAGTTCTCCAAGCTCGGCGATAACAAGCTGATCCGCCATCAACCCACAAGCCAAGAGTTTCGTGCCTGCACCTGTTTCGGTAATTCCAGCGACGACCAGCTTGTCTTTGGGATCGGCCAACTGGATTTTTTTATTGAGGGTTAGATATCCTTCACGGTGATCGTAAACGTAAACGACCTCATCTTCGGCGCCGCTCACATAAAGTCGACTGCCATCCTCGGAAAATCGAAGTCCCTGGAATGTCTGATCGATGACAACCGAGGAGCGAATCTTGCGATCCGCGAGGGAAACGATCCTGATCTCGTGTGTACCCCAACCGGTATGCTGTAGGGCTGCATATTTTCCGTTTGGCGAGATTTCCATGCGGCTGGGAAAATCACCTACGTCGATCTGCTCGCCGGCTGGTCTCAACGACCATCCATTGGGCAACAACGTCTCGCCGCTCACCTGTAGTCCCGGCAATTGGATCCGGCTTTTTTGAGCCAGTTTTTCTTGGGATTTTGCAGTGGAACAAAGCAGGCAAGGTATCGCAATGAGTGAGACAAAACTGGTCGCGATGGTAAAAAAACGGTAGGATGTGTACATGTGAATCAGGATTGGTATTTGCAATTTTTAATCAAGACGAGCTGCGTTTCGGAAACGCACCCTAACGGAACGGCTATTGGTTTTAACTAAGTTTTCCGGCAACGGGCGGCAGACGCAAGAAAATCATCGATTATTAACATCGCGTAGTGCGTCCCGGTTAGAATAGCGATCGTTTACCACCCTTCCTAAACTTTCTTCCTACCGAGGATGAGCATGCGACTCTTTAACAGTATCTTCATGATGGCAATGATTTTTGTGTCCACCACGTTTGCCGCAGACGGACTCAAAGTCGGTGACAAGGCACCCGAATTTGAACTCAAAGGGAGCGACGGCAAAACATACGCAGCCAAGGATTTCGTGGGCAAACAAGCGGTGATTATCGCTTGGTTTCCACGTGCCTTTACGGGTGGATGCACGAAAGAATGCAATTCGATGCGAGAATCAGGAGCTCAATTGCGAGAGTACCAAGTCGCCTACTTCACGGCGAGCACGGACCCCGTCGAAAAGAACGCGGACTTCGCCAAAAGCCTCAACCTCGATTATCCAATCTTGTGCGATCCTGAAGGGAAGAATGCAAAGATGTTCGGAGTCTTAAAACCAGATGGCAAGGCCGCAAATCGGGTTACCATCATTATCGGAAAAGACGGAAAGATCTTGGCTATCGACGATATGGTGAAGACGGAAACCCACGGGAAAGACCTTTCGGAGCAATTAGCAAAGCTTGGCGTTACCAAAAAAGCTGCTAAGTAGTTTAGATGAACGTCAGCAGACGGTGCTCTTGTAGCGGAGCGGAGCGTGCCGCCCATTGAATTCCAACGTGATTTGCGAATTCTCACAGGAAAGCTCGCGATGTTCCGCACCAAAGTGAGTGCCAGTTGACGCTTCACCTTTCGGAAACTGCGGTTCAATAACATTCCTACCTCCCTCCCTCCCGATTCGACTATGCGAATGCCTAACATTTCCAAAGCATTTCCAACGAAAGTCCTCGCTACGATTGCATTGGCTCTCCCTTGTATCGCTGGCGAGTTTTTGGCCCTCAGCGACGTGGCTCAGGCCGAAGAAATTGAATTCAATCGCGACGTCAGATCCATCCTCTCCGAGAATTGCTTTGCCTGCCATGGACCCGACCAGAATAAACGCGAAGGCGGGTTGCGTTTGGACTCCCGAGATGGAGCTGTCGCAAAATCGGATTCCGGAAAGATAGCCATCGTTGCTGGCAATCCAGATCAAAGTGAATTGATTGCGAGGATCTTGTCGGATGATCCCGATGATCACATGCCGCCCGCTCGATCGGAAAAGCATTTGACCACTGCTCAGAAAGAGACGCTGCGACAGTGGGTTGCTCAAGGAGCCAAGTACCAGAGTCACTGGGCATTCATTCCGCCTGTGCGGCCTTCACTACCCACGGTCGCCAACATGACAACGGAGCGGGCCAATCCGATCGATTTGTTTATTCGCGGACGGCTTGAACAGGAGGGTTGTTCGCCTGCAAAGGAGGCCGACAAAGTAACACTCATTCGCCGCGCGACGCTGGACTTGACAGGTCTCCCGCCCAATCCCAAGGAGATCGATGCGTTTTTAAAAGACGAGTCCATCGATGCCTACGAAAAGGTAATCGATCGATTGCTGAATGCACCGCAATACGGCGAACGCATGGCGCTAAATTGGCTGGACTACGCTCGCTACGCCGACAGCAATGGCTTCCAAAGCGATGGGAGTCGCGACATATGGGCTTGGCGAGATTGGGTCATCCAAGCCTACAACAAGAACCTACCATTCGATCAGTTCACCATCGAACAGTTGGCTGGTGATCTGCTGCCGAATGCCACACCAGACCAAATTATCGCCACGGGATTCAATCGCAACCATCGTTTGAATGGCGAAGGCGGGCGAATCGAAGCCGAGTGGTTTGTCGAAACAGTGATCGACCGGGTCGAAACAACGGGGCTGACCTGGCTCGGACTTACTTTCAATTGTTGCCGCTGCCATGATCACAAGTTCGATCCGATTTCGCAAAAGGAGTTCTATTCGTTGTATGCGTTTTTTAATTCCAATGACGAAAGCGGAGTCCTCGCACCCTCCGGAAAGAATGGCGAAAACACCCCGCCACTGCTAACGCTCTCGACTGCCGAAACCGAGCGGGAAATTGCGAGACTCGAGTCGATCCGGTCCAACGCGGATACAAACCTCAAGAATGCTGAAAGTCGATTGCCCACTTGGATACAAGATTGGGAAAAGTCGATGGCAATCAAACCCAGCGAAATCGAATCCGAGTGGCGTCCGTTCGATAACGCGATCGCCAAGTCAGTTGGGGGAGCCCAATTAACCAAGCTAAGCGATGGCAGCTTTTTGGCAAGCGGGCCAAATCCGGCCAACGACTCGTACGTTGCCTCAGGCGCACTGCAAGGCTCGGAGCTCACCGCCATTCTCATCGAAGTCTTTCCCGATTCATCGCTCCCGAATGAGAGCTTAGGGCGAGGTTTCAATGGCAACTTTATTTTGACCGACGTATCCGCTCAGATCCAAGCACCAAGTCTATCGGAACCACTCAAGCTTCGATTCACCAAAGCCCAGGCGGACTACGAGCAAAAGGGATGGACAGCCGCATCGATCGTGACCGCCCGTGCGAAACGAAAAGCAGATACCAATATCGGATGGGCCATCGATGGCAACGACGTTACCAAGCGACTCCCCAGGAAACTCGTTTTGCAAACCAACAAAGCCGTGCCAATTCCAAACGATGCCAAGATTGAAATCACAATCAAGAATGGA
This sequence comes from Pirellula staleyi DSM 6068, assembly GCA_945870455.1. Lineage (GTDB taxonomy): Bacteria > Planctomycetota > Planctomycetia > Pirellulales > Pirellulaceae > JBKCUI01. The sequence goes on from CAMBSL010000127.1 coordinate 15,820, forward strand.
TCGACCTATCAAGACCACAACGTTGGCCGATTTCGTCTTTCGACAACCTCGATTGCCCCGGATCGTATCTCGCTAAAGAGTGCCAGCACGTCCGCCGACGTTCGGTTGATCTTGGATAAACCGCCAGAGGATCGTACGGACGAACAACGCAAGATCTTGGAGGAGCACTTCAAAAAGAATGTGCCGAGCCCCTATGCCGATGCGGTCAAGGAACTTGAGTCTGCCAAGAAGAAATTGCAAGACTATCGCGATGATTTGCCGACCACCATGGTGATGAAAGAAGGCAAGCCGCGCGATGC
>CAMBSL010000128.1 GCA_945870455.1 Pirellula staleyi DSM 6068
CCTTTTGCGGCTGCGGAGTCTGCCTGCATGGCAGCAAATCGAGCCGCAACTTCTTGCTCATTGATCGCGCTGTAAATCTCATCGGGCATAGTCTCGTATCGTTGGCCGGACATAATCGCCGACTGCTCCGCTTGACCTAACATCGGATTGACTCCGAGCAACATGCGCGATCTCGTCAATTCGACGAGCACTTCTCGATTTTTGGGCGCGACACTTTTAGCTTGCTCAAGCAGTTCGGTTGCCATCTTCCAATTCTCTCGGATACCTGCAATTCGAGCCAATGCGATGAGTGGGAACGGTTGGTTTTTGTCGGCTTCCAGTGCCTTTTTGAACGAAGCCTCCGCTTCGTCGGTTCGGTTTAGGCCCAGCAGTGTATTGCCTCGACGCATCCACAGTGGAGCATATCCTGAGTCAAGCTCCTTGGCGATATCGTACTTAGCGAGCGCAAGAATCGGTTCCTGTCGGTCAAGCAAGATAGCGGCTAGATAGGGCCAACGCATTTCCTTGGGATTGAGTTTGGCGGCTTGGTCGAAGCAAATCAATGCTTCCGAATTCCATTCGTGTGCCATCAAGATTTCGCCGTACTGCCCCCATGCTTCGGCGGAGTTGGGTTTGTCCTCGACCGCTTTGAGCAGTTGGGCCGTGGCGAGGGCGACGTTGCTATTAGCAGTTGTGAAATCGGGCTTGGGAACCTTGGGCGTTGAGTTCAGGTTTTGGCTGATAAACCAAATGGCAGCTGATACGCCGACGGCAACAAGCAGAAGCAATATGGGCCGATTCTTCCAGGTCTTTTCCGGCATGGAAGGACTGGTTGAAGCAGGCGGCGGTGAATCCATTTGTTTTGAATTTTCAGGTGTCCCGTTGTTCATCGTGTATCTCCCGCAAGGATCCGGCCACTGCCACGTTTTACAGTGATAGTCTGGTTGCTGTCTCCACCGGGGAACTCCTCGATCTCGGTGCCGCCGTTCGGCCAATAAACTCGAATCGCGTCGTAGCGCGCCGCTTTACCAAGTCCTACGTGCACTCGCATATCATTGCAGCCTAGGTAACCTGACGATGGATTCAGGTCCCGAGTGATGACCCGCTCTCCAACTTGGATTTGAATTTCAGCGCCGATGGCCGACCGTTTTAGCAGCGGATCGATTGCGGAGATGCTCAGCCAATTTCCAAGCTTGGGAAAATCGTTTCGATAGAGTCTGGCCGGACCTGCACAGTTGGTGACGAGGAAGTCAACATCGCCATCATTGTCTATGTCGCCATGGATAAGACTTCGGGAGACTTCCGTGCGTTCGGTGAAGTCGCTGCCACCGAGTCGTCGCTGAGATTCGAAGCCACCTTTGCCGTCGTTGAGGTAGAATTCATTGTGTTGGGCGTAGTCGCTCCAAAACGCGTTGACATCTGTTGTTTCAACGCGGTGTCCGCGTTTCACTCCACCGTTTGCAATCGCCAGGTCGACATCTCCATCGTGATCGAAGTCTGCGGCGGCAACACCAAACCCAGTAAACGGCAAACTGCTTAGCGATAGCCCAGCGGCAACCGTTCTGTCGCTAAACTGTCCGACCTGGGATGCTTGAAAAAGGGTGTTGTATTCTCCGGCCAAGTGAGTCACAAACAGGTCGCTCAAGCCGTCGTTATTTAAGTCCTCCGAGACCACTCCCATATTCGCTTGCGCCTCGCCGAACCGATTCAACGCGACCCCGCGAAGGATGGCTTCGTTGCTGAACATTTGATTTTCGTATTGAACCCAAAGAAAGTTTTCTTCGCCATCGTTGGCGACGAAGATATCCATCAAGCCATCGCCGTTGAAGTCTTTGCAGAGTACGCCAAGTCCCTTGCCGACGCGACGAGCGATACCTGAAGGGACGGTTATGTCCTCAAATTGGGAATGAACCGTATCGGTAGCTGGCTTGCCAAGGTTTCGATAGAGTCGACCGACAGTGCCTGAGAGTGATTCTGGGCCGCAAAAGTCACGACGTCCCGACCCATCTTCGCAGACGCTTCCCGGGTAGAAGTCGACATAATTTGCGATGAACAAATCGAGCCAGCCATCGCGATCGAAATCAACGAAGCTGGCTGCCGTACCCCATTGGAGATTTGTGATACCAGCCTTTTCCGTGATGTCGTCGAACCTCCCATCGCCTCTATTTTGGAATAGCCGGTCAGTACCGTAGCGGGTGAGAAAAAAATCTAGGTCACCGTCGTTGTCGATATCGCCTACAGCCACTCCCATTCCGTAGCCTCCCGTCGCGATTCCAGCCCATTCCGTGATATCAGTAAATTTCCCGCCCGCTTCCTGTCGATAAAGTCGATCGCCCCCGGAGCCATTGGCTCCCAGTTGTTTTCCGCCTATCAAAAACAGGTCGAGATCTTGGTCGCCGTCGATGTCAAAGAATGCTGCACCTGAGCCCATGATTTGCGGCATCGAAAAACCGTCCAAGTCCCCGGGGTCGTGCACAAAGTCGAGCGACGATAACTTGGTGATATCGACCAGGCAAGGTTGTTGGTAGGAATCTGTGCCTGTAGATTTTGCGGAATTGCCGGGAGGAAGTTTTGAGGAGCAGCCAGCCAGCACAAGGAACGGGATCAGGTATCGAAGTAGGTACATTTGGGAACTCAGGGGAGAGATAAGCTGCGGTGCTACTAGGCTTTGTAGCAAATCCAGGTTAACGTGTGCACGAATGGCAGCTCGTTGCATTTAGATTTTACCGAGAATCCAAGAAACGTACTGGCGGATTCCTGCGAATCCCATCCGAAAACAATTGCTGACGAAATCAGTAGGTCATCGCATGTTCCAATCCCTCCGTCTTCGAAGATTATTATTGATTGCGATTTTGGCATCCGTTTTCGTAGTCATCGCAATTCAGTTTTTTTTGCCCACAATCAAATTGGATACAGCAGCGATGCTGGCGGAATCGAGGAATTTGATTGAGCAAGGGCAAGCTCCAAAGGCCGGCCCCGTTCTCGACCAAATCTTGCAGGCCGAACCCGACAACGCCGAAGCTCTATTCGAACGCAGCAAACTTTGGCTTCGAATGGGTGAACGGGAAAACGCCGTTTCGGATTTGCAAAATATTCGAAAGTCGGGTGTATCCGTCAAGCTAAATAAGCTCTGCAGCGACGCTTGTTATTTAGAAGGTACGCTTCATTTGGAACTAAATAGAGCACGCGATGCCGAGAAGTGTTTCCTAGAAGCTTGGAAACGGAACACCGATAGTCTTCAACCCTTGGAACACGTTTTGCGACTGTACACGTTGCAAATGCGACGAAAGGATGTTTTGAACATTCTTGACCAAATTGAAAAACGACGGCCACTGCTGTTGGAAGAAATGGTTTTGCGAGTCGATGCAGGATTACCGATCATCGATGAGAAAGATGCAATCGCCAGACTGACTCAATTTGTTGCGGGTGATCGACAAGACGAGTGGAGTTGGAGCGCAATGCTGAGGTACTACATTGTCGGTGAACGGTATAATGAAGCCAGGGATTTGGTTTCGTCAATGCCGAATACGCTAGCCGCAAAAAGTCATTTCATCGGTCTTAAAACGATTGGTCAATTGCAATCCTCTTTGATGGATGAAGCGACCGCGACCATGAATATTGCGAGCACGGACTCTCCTCCTGATTACTGGTGGTGGCTAGCTGCGGGGAATTTAGCGGAAGCAAAAAAAGAATATCAGATCGCAAGCGACGGTTATCGCCAAGCAGTCGATTTGCAACCTGAATCTGGCTATGCACGTTATCGATTGGGGATTACCCACGAATCAAACGCTGCTGCTGAATTGGCACTTCCTCAGCTAGAAGCTGCGGCTAGTATAGACAGACTGCATCAGCTCACGGGAGTCATCACTCGGATGGTCGGAATGCCCGATCGCGAATTGGGAAACGCGATGATTCGAATCGCCTCGATTTGCGACGAGCTTAACCAAGTGCAAGACTCAAAGCGATGGAGGAACCTCGCTCTCCAAATTGACCCAGAAAACGAGCTCGCCAGCAAAGCCGTTACAAGAGCAAGTCGACCAACCACGGTTGCCGGCAGTTCCATCTCAAAAAGTCCTCTTTTGGTTCAAAAAGAGATACGGCAATGGCTGGCCGGTCCTGTTGCCAATACGAATCCAACGGATGGGACGGCCGATAGCCCGCCAGTTAATCGTTTGCAGATGGAAGACATTCATGAACGAGTCGGATTGGACTTTCAGTACTACAATGGAAACTCAGGCAAAAAGTACCTTATCGAAGCCATGGGAGGCGGGATAAGCGTATTGGATTTTGACGGCGACGGATGGCCAGACTGCTACTTCCCGCAAGGAAGCAGTTTACCCAGCAATCCTTCGGACTTTGGTCAGATAGATCAACTGTACAGGAATGTGAATGGTGAGCGATTTATCAACGTCACTCAGAATTCAGGCATCGTGGAAAACGGCTATTCGCAAGGGGCTGCAATGGGTGACATTAACAACGACGGATTCCCGGATATCGTTGTCGCCAATTTGGGCAAGAACCGCCTCTTTATGAATCAGGGCGATGGGACGTTTCGGGACGCAACAGATCAATGTGGTTGGAATGAAACGGAGATGAGTTCGAGCATTGCGCTTGCCGACTTTGACAACGATGGCAATCTCGATTTGTATGTCACCAATTACGTAGATGGGATTCGGGTTTGCCGCGATTCGAATGGCAACATCGCCACGTGCAATCCACAGAACTTTACGGGAGTGCAAGATCGCCTTTTTCGCAGCACGGGTGACGGTGTGTTTGTGGATGTAACCACTGGTAGCGGACTTGAAGCGATCGACGCCAAGGGGCTCGGTGTGGTTGCGACTGACTTAGACGACGACGGCTTGGTCGATATTTATGTAGCCAATGACACAACACCGAATCAACTTTTCAAAAACCTTGGTGGACTTCGCTTTCAGGATATCTCATTCGAATCTGGTACAGCCTTGAGCCCTGAGGGGCATGCGCAAGCAGGCATGGGCATTAGTGCAGCCGACTACAATGGTGATCTTAAGACGGATTTGTTAGTAACGAACTTTTACAATGAGTCCAATAACTTGTACACCAACCTTGGCTCGATGAACTTCACCGATAGCGCGCAGGCTGCTGGACTGAGTCGTCCCTCCAGGTATATGCTTGGGTTCGGAGCACAAGCAGCGGACTTGGACTTAGATGGAAATTTGGATTTGATCGTTGCGAATGGTCATATCGATGATGTCCGTTGGAAAAGCGAGCCATGGACGATGCCTACGCAACTGTTTCACAATCAAGGCAACGGACGCTTTCAAGAACCGAGCCAATTATCAGGCGATTATTTTCAGGAGAAGCAGCTAGGTCGCGGCGTTGCCAGTCTTGATTGGAATCGCGATGGACGTCGCGACTTCATCGTGGTTCACCAAGATCGCCAGGTGGCTTTATTGGAGAACCAAACCGAGACTGCCTATCGAAGTCTTTCGATTCGACTCATCGGTAAGAAGTCAAACCGAAGTGCGACAGGTGCGCGCGTCGTAGTTGAGTCGGGAGGAATTCGTAGGAGGATGGATCTAAACGGTGGCGATGGTTTCTACTGCACCAATGAACGATCAATGTGTTTTGGACTTGGCTCAATTTCTAAAGGTCAGTTGCAGATATCTTGGCCGTCGGGTGTTACGCAATCGATTTCTTTTGATGGTGAAACGACACTTACGGTCGTGGAGCCCGAAAGCGAGAGGTAGCGTGAAAACTAACGTAGCACGACGCGCAAGCTAGTGAGCTAGTGAGCTAGTGAGTAGGAGAGTAGATTCACTAGCTTGCGCGTTTTGAAGTTGCACTATTTGTATTGAGGGCCGAAGGCTCGACACATCCTTTGCCGGTGCCGTGAGGCAAATGGCACTCACTTTTTTCAAATTGAGCCGCAGCCGCTAGCTAGCGCGAATTATTCATGGAGTTCGCCCAATTTGAGTTTAAGTGCTTCTTGCTTATCGAGTTAAGTCAATCCGTTAAGAAAGCGGACTGCTTCTGGTAACCCGAAGCCTACGTCTCACGCTTGAGCGAGAATAATCCGCGCTGGCCGCGACAACCGTACCTACCAAGGAAACCGTAACGCGGCTAGCGACCGCGGCTCAGTAATTTGCCTGTTCCAACCGAAAGTGAGTACCAATGGCCGTGAGGCACCGGTCTTGCTAATTCCAAGATTTCTAGGCCCGAAGGGCGGACACACTAGGTATTTCGTGCTAGGTATATTGGACCATCTCCGCTGGCCATCATTGGGTAGTTCACACAGTTGAACGCTTATGTGAACGCTTATGGGAGGGCGAGGCTACTGCCTAGCTGGCCACGCGATGGCTCGGCAGGAACCTCGCTCTTCCTAGAGATGAAATCCCCTGCCCAAATTAGGTGAATGAAAAAGGCGGAAAATCTTAAGAATCGCATAGTTCTACCCTTCGATCAACGGCTCTAATGCGGTATATCACCCCGCAAAAAACCACCAAGGGGGCGTGGGCGGTAATTAAATCTAGAAAAAATGCTGAAAATAATTTTTTCTCCCGCCAAAGCAGACGAAATGTTTGTTAAGCTTCTTCTTACGGGACGACATTCACCGTTAGCGGTCCTCAATGACCGTTAGTCCTCTTTTTTCGATCTGTCCTTAATCTTGGGAGACTAGAAGTGCTCATTTCGTTGAGTCGGAAACCCTTTCGTCGAGGTTTTACCCTTGTCGAATTGCTGGTGGTCATTGCAATCATTGGTATCCTCGTTGGCTTGTTATTGCCAGCGGTTCAGGCTGCACGCGAAGCTGCACGCCGTATGTCCTGTTCGAACAATCTCAAACAAATTGGGTTGGGGTTGTTGAACTACGAGAGCGCTTCCAAGGTTTTCCCGGCTGCTGCGCTTTGGAAGAGCGGAAGAATGGACAGCACCGCTGTTCCAGCAGCTGGTCAACAGCGAAACTTCTCATGGGTTTGCGGTTTGCTTCCCTACACCGAAAACCAATCGATTTATAGTGCGATCAATTTCAATTTGCCGTTGGCTGGTCCAAACGCTACGGACGGGGTTAATGCAACTTTGGCAAATCCACTAGGCTACCAAATGTTGCCAGATGGAACGCCTATTGTTTCAAAGAAGATCCCGATGTTCATGTGTCCATCAGACCCTGGATTCGGTGCTGATAGGAATCGGTACAACCTAGCGTGGAACAACTACGCAGGTGCCGAAGGCTACGATTGGTGGAAACGTGCAAATCACCCACTAAGCGGCTTCTTTAACTTGAACACCTATACGAAGATTTCGTCGATCACTGATGGAACGTCCAACACTCTCGCTGTTGTTGAGGCATCCACTCAAGGTTTCGAGCCAAATCCTGGCGTCGCTGGTCACCAGAAGAATGGTGGTGGAAAACCACGTGGTGGTGGATCGGATAATGCTGTTTTCCGTACACTGCTATTATCGGCAAACACGGCAGGGGATGTGTCAGGCGTTTGGAATCTGCCTAGACCTGATGGAGCAACTTCGGGTTTCTGGTGGGGAGCCGGTCCATTCACGATGCAGCCAACCTTCTTGCATTGCTTCGGCATCAACAACAACTGGCCAGGTGCTAGCAGCCGACATACGGGCGGTGCACAATCTGTGTATGCAGACGGGTCCGTTCACTTCCTGTCGGATTCGATTGACTATCCCGGTGAACAGACCAATGGTTACGCCAATGGAGCTGGAGTCTGGGGAGCAATCAATACAATTACGGGCGGTGAAGTTGTACAAGTCCCTGAATAGTTGAAGCACACTAAATACTTAGGAGATAAGAATGCAGAAGTTTTGCCAAATGGGCTTGGTTTGTTTCGGATTGTTTGTGGTCACAGGTTGCGGTCCTTCCACGCCGACTCCTCCGTCTGAGGAGAAGCTCAAGGAAATGAACTCAGCAATGGACGCCGACATGAAGAGCATGATGGGTAACATGCCCAAGAAACCCGGTGGTGGTAAGTAGTTTTGGCAATTCTTGCCTTGAACTCAAAGCAATCCGAGATCGCATCTCGGGTTGCTTTTTTTTTACCTTCTGGAATACTTCTATGAGACGAATCAAGTATGTCGTTGCAGCTCTTGCTCTATCCATACTCGCTTTCGAGGTGGTACGGCAGGCTGGAAAGGAACGTGTGCCTGTTGCACTGCATGAGAGTATTCCAACCCCTTTCTCTGTTCCGCCTACCGAACAATCCAAAGAGTCTTGGTTCACTGATGTTTCTGATGCGGTCCATTTGGATTTCGTCCAAGCAGTAGGGCCCTTCGGGACGCATTTCATGCCGGAGATCAACGGCTCTGGCGGCGCACTTTTTGATTGCGACCGGGATGGCGATCTCGATCTCTTCCTCATCAACTTAGGGAAATCCCCAAAAGCATCGCGTGATTTTCCACCGGATGTCAACCTTTCTCACAGACTCTATCAACAACAGGCGAACGGCGTTTTTTTGGATGAGACAAAATCATTCGGTTTAAGCAAGACCGGCAGTAGCCTAGGCAAGACACAATTGGGAAACGGCTGTGCCATTGGCGACGTCAACAATGATGGCTTTCCTGATATCTACATCACCAACTACGGTCTAGATCAACTCTATATGAATCAGGCAGGGACTCGATTTGTCGATGTGACAACTGCGTCAGGACTTGGTTGTGCCGATTGGGGAACAGCTGCGGCCTTTTTTGATTACGATCGTGACGGTTGGCTCGATTTGATTGTCGTCAACTATTGCGATGACCCTCGCTTTGATCACTCCATCGCCTGTGGATTTACGAAAAGTACGGTCAGCTACTGCGGACCTCAGAAATTTGAGACCACCATGGATCGCTTGTATAGAAATGAAGGAGCCGCTTCAATTGAGAATGGAGTTCCGAAGTTTACCGACGTAACTCAAGCAACTGGGTTGGGCACAAAAACCACGTACGGTTTAGGTTTAGCCATCGGCGACTTTGATGGCAACAAGTGGCCGGATGTCTTTATCGCAAACGACATGGGAGAGAATCGTCTATGGATGAACCAAGGGAATGATACTTTTCTTGAGGAAGCGATGGAACGTGGTGTCGCGTTGAACGGTGATGGCGTGAAGGAAGGGTGCATGGGAGTTGCCTGCGCCGACTTTGACCACGATTCTGATTTCGATCTCTTGGTGACGAATTTGGTGACCGAGGGAGCTACTCTCTATGAAAATGCGGGGAACGGGTTTTTCGTGGATAAGTCGCAGTCTGCGGATCTCTTTAGGCTCACCAGGCGACACACGGGTTGGGGCGTGGCTTGGGTTGACCTCGATCTTGACGGTACGCTCGATCTGCCCATGGTAAACGGATTTGTGGTCCCGGATGGCTCTATGTTTCCTCCTCATGGCGAGGATACCTTTCAAAATAAAGTGATCGAAGTAGCCAACGATGAGGGCTTTTTGAAAAGATACCATGACAAGAATCAGCTGTTGTTAGGTAACGCAAAAGGAACCTATTCGGACCAAAGCAACCTTGCCGGCGAATTCACGCGTTCTGCAAATTCCACCCGCGGTCTCATCTTCGGCGACGTAGATCAAGATGGTGACATTGACTTAATCACAACGGCAATCGGTGATCGTGCCCGAATGTACCGCAATGAACTTCCACGCCATGGGCACTGGCTGAAAGTAGATTGTCGGTTACCGGTCTCGGGACGGGACGCGATCGGTGCGATCGTGCGCATCCGAACGGACAAGGGCTCGTGGACTTCTCAAATCGCACCATCGACGAGCTTTTTGTCGAGCAATGAACCGTGCATTCACTTCGGTCTCGGCAATGTCGAGCGGATCGAACGGATCGAAGTGGATTGGCCAGATGGCACGTCCGAAATTTTTCCTGGCGTGCTTGTTGATCAGCGGGTGTCGCTGATCCAAGGAACCAGTGCTTCCAACTCAAACCGCTAGACCAGCGATCATGCGTACGTTCCAGCTTCACCTTTGGACTTGCATTCATTTCGGTTTTTTGAGCCTGGTACTGCTCACGCATGCATCGCCTCTTTTTTCTCAGGAACCTGTGCCTGGACCACCGTTACTACAGGAAACGGCTCCCCCTCCCATTACCGATCGCACGGAGGATCAGGTCGCAAAATTTCTTGCCAACGTTCCTGCCTCAGAACCGTCTGGACCGGTACCTGGGCTTCGGGTTTGGCGGTCCGAAGTTTTTCGGTCTGGCGACATTCTCACCGTGGTTGTAGCCATCTGTGTTGCACTTTGTTTGATAGCGCCAGGTGTTTATTTGTTTTATTCTTCGTTGCAAGGTGCTTCGTTGAATTTGGAGAGCCTCAGTAAAAGCGTCAGCCTGTTGTGCATTTTGGCGATGGCTTGGGTTTTGTTGTTTTATTCGCTCGCCTTTTCTCGAAATGCCCACACATATGGAGTTCTTGACAGGGAAATCGATGTCATGGATCGCAAAATAGCGCCTGGCAACATGTACATTGGTGAGCTAACGCATTCAGCCTTTGGCGGCCTAGGTTCGATGTGGGCCGCGGGCAACGTGCAACATCCTTTGAGACGCATTGGTGATCAAGTTCCACACATTTTGTTTATGACCTTTCAAATGATGGTTTATTTGCAAGCCATCGTGCCTCTTTGCATCGTTGCCAGCAAAGGGATCGGGGAATGGGCTGCGATTCCATTTTGGTTGCTTTGGAGTGTCGGCGTCTATGTGCCGCTTTGCTATTGGACACAGGGTGGCGGATGGCTTGCGGAGTGTGTCGATGCGAGCAGCGCAATTCCGGTGCATTTAGCCATAGGTTTCACTGCTTTAGGGCTTTGGTGGATCAAAACGCCATCGAATGCGTTGGTCGAAAAAGCTTCTCATCCGATAGGGTTAGTGACCGGATGGCTACTGTGGATTGCGGGGATGCTGGTGCTGGGAGGTTGTCGAACGCTGATGGACCCAGGTTGGACACCTGACTTGCCCAATTTCTTTCTAGCGGGATGCATGGGCCATTTGACATGGGCCGGTTTGCAATTCAAGGCGTCTGGCAACCGAGGTAGTTTGCTTTGGCTGTTTGGTCCGATAACGGGAATGGTGGCCATATCGTCTGGTAGTGCGAGCGTATCTCCCGAGTTTGCCATCGTGATTGGTTTTTTGGGGGCCTTAGCAGCACGACTTACACTCCTCATCAAGAAGAACGAACCTGTAAGCCTGCTTTGGCTCGTGTTTGCGGTTCATGGCGTCAGTGCCTTAGCGGGACTGATTCTGACCGGCGTATTTGCAAGTGCGGAAGTAGCAGGGAACGATATTTCTGGCAAACCCATTGTCGGGTTGTTCAACGGGAACGTCGAGTTGCTGCGGGTCCAATTGCTAACCGGTGCGGTTTCGGGGGTCGTAGCGTTCGTGGGTGGTATTCTTATAATGCCCTTAGCCAATTTTTTCGGGGCGATTTTGAAGCGATTCTTCAACCATTCGATTGTAGGTGTCTCAAGTGATTCAATCTGATCGAAAAAAGAAAAGTCGTTACGGATGGTTAGGTGTAGCGATTTGTTTTGCGTTGGGAGGCTGCAACTCGAAACCATCCGACTTGGCATCGGGAACCATTTCGAAAGGAAACGACAGGAATCCAACGAAGAGCCTGACAGCGCCGGCTCCGCAGCCCAAAACAGAGCCCGTCCCTTTGGACGAATTTCAGCAGAGTCATGAACGCATGCTGACAACGCTAAAGGCAGTCGATAAACAATCGCAACTAGATCACCCTTTCCTCGGCGTACGGCCGCTCAAGATGGCTGAGCTCGCATTGCAGACCAGCGGCCCGAGCGCCTCCGCTTGGGATAAAAGTGTCCTGCATGGCCTCTATGGCCAGCAATTGTTGCGAGCAGGAAGGACCAAGGAAGCGCTCGAGCAAATGCAAACTTCGACAGACTTGGTCGATAGCCTGGGTGATTCCATTCAGCTCAATGTCAAGCAACAGATTTACTATCTTCTGGGGGTCGCTTACCTCCGTGACGCGGAAACCGTCAACTGCGTTCACTGCATCAATGGAGAGCGTTGCTTGTTTCCAGTTAGCGGAGAAGGTGTTCATGAAGACAAATCGAGCAGCATGGGCGCCATTCGGTACTTCGAAAAAGCCCTTGAGCTTGCTCCGGGCGATCTCAAGGCCCGCTGGCTGCTCAATGTGGCTTACATGACCATCGGCGAGCATCCGAGCAAAGTGCCAGCGCAATATCTCATTGATCCAACCAAGTTTTCAGGAGGGCAATCGCCTGTTGGTGAGTTTACCAACAAAGCAAAGGAACTGAATGTCAACATCAAGGGCTGCGCGGGCGGAGTCATTATCGATGATTTTGATGGCGATCTAGATTTGGACGTTGTCTTCTCGACCTGGGAAACCAACGGTTCACTGCGTTATCTTGTGAACAATGGCGACAACACCTTTCGCGACGAAACAGAGCAAGCCAATTTGAGCGGGATCTTGGGCGGCCTTAACTTACTCCAAGCGGATTACGACAACGATGGCGATATCGATATTCTCGTTTTGAGAGGAGCTTGGCTAGAAAATCACGGCCGACATCCCAAGTCGCTGCTTCGCAATGATGGCAAGGGGCATTTTTTGGACGTCACCTACGCGGTTGGATTGGGCAACGAGATGTTTCCCACTCAGACTGCTTCCTGGGCAGACTTTGATCATGACGGCGATTTGGATTTATACGTCGGCCATGAGGGTTTCCCGAGCCAGTTGTTTCAAAACGATGGAGCAGGAAGATTCAAGGATATCGCGCCAGCGGCTGGAGTTGTGAATGGTCTACCGACCAAAGGGGTGGCTTGGGGTGACTACGACGGCGATAGCTGGCCCGATATTTACGTGTCCAACTTGGGTGGCCGAAACTCGCTCTATCGCAATCAGCGCGATGGAACCTTTGTCGATATGGCTACCGAGCTAAAAGTCGATGGACCCTATTACAGTTTCCCAATTTGGTTTTGGGATGCGAACAACGATGGTTTCTTGGATTTGTACGTTTCGAGTTACAAGCCAGGAGTGGAACATGTCGTTCGTGACTACCTCGGTCAAGCGGACGAGAACGAACCAGACGCATTCTATTTTGGCACTCCTGATGGAAAATTCGAGGAGCGCAGAGAGTCGTTGGGCTTTAGCCGTGTGACGCAACCCATGGGTATCAACGCTGGGGATATCGACAACGATGGTTTTCTCGACATGTACCTTGGAACTGGTTATGTAGATTACGAAGGATTGATCCCTAATCTTATGTTCCACAACCAGCAAGGGAAGAAATTGGTTGACATTACCTTTTCGGCTCGGGTCGGGCACTTGCAAAAAGGACACGGTGTTGCATTCGCCGATTTCGATCATGATGGTGACGTTGATATCTTTGCAGTCATGGGCGGTTGGTTTACAGGTGACGCATTTGCAAGGGCCGCATTCGTCAATCCTGGTACGGACAATCACTGGCTTTACGTTCGTTTGGTTGGAACCGAATCAAACCGATTCGGTGTCGGTTGCCGAGTCCGAGCAACACTGAAGAACAGCGACGAAACCAAACGAAACGTCTATCGTTGGATGGACTCCGGAGGCAGCTTCGGCGCCAATCCACTTCGTATTCATTTGGGACTAGGTAGCAATGAAACGATCGAGGAATTGGAAGTGTTCTGGCCAAAGACCGGCAAGAGCCAAATCCTAAAAGATATCCCGGCAAATCAGTTTATCGAAATTACCGAAGGTAGCGAGGGCTGGCGATCTCTAAAGTACTGACCGCTTAGATCGAAAACTTGGCAGGAAGATCGACGCAGAAAAATGAAGGAGGCGATTTCGAGGGACATAGATCGTTGTAGCGGGGGGGCGTTGTCGCTGCGTTGGTTTCGTTCACGAATGCTCTCGTTTGTCTAAGAATTGGGAGATTAGCTTGAACGCACAACCGCTCTTTCCCTCCAAAGGATCATCAGATGTGTCAGGTGCGCGCAGCATGAACTTGCGCTCGCCATCGAGCGATCTCGTTATCCGACTGTTCGGTTCGTCGCAATGAGCTAGACCCGGGCCCGATAGAATTTTCGACTGCGCGCTCGCTCACTCAATGCCACGTTCGTTGCTTGAGTTTATCTTCGAACCATTTTTTGCGGTGATCGAAGTTCCTTTGGGATAGATGGTCGTCCACCAAAAGGTAACAACGCCTGACGGTCCTCTCAATCGTATGCACTGCCATGATCTCGGAAGGATCAAAAATTTCCGATCGAGATAATCTCGCCATGGTTCACTCCGTCGAAAAAGCCGATAGAAGCACTGGGAATACCATTCACCATAGATTTTCCAAATCCAAGATGCAACTACCCCCCTGAAAAAAGCTGTGTCCCTACGAGTCTTTCGGCAGGCTGGACAACCGATTGGTATGTATGGTAAATTTGGTGTGATGTCTGGGATCGCAACACTTATATTCATGTCCTGGGCTTGCTGGCGATTTATCCGGCTACTTCGTCTTCGTGGGGTTGATACAGGTAACTCACTCAATGGTGCCGAATAGATTCGAATAACAATGCCGCGCACACGAAGCCGCCGATCGCGCGGTTAGCTGGTGGAGAGCGTGTCTCCGGCGGCTCGGTTACGGCAGTCGTTATGTCGCTAAGGAATTAAATGTTCGACAAGTTCGATCCTTCTCTTTTGTCTGATCCCGACTTCAAGGAGGACTCCGTACGTGAAGAGATCGTCGTTCCGATACTCCGACGGCTTGGCTACTCTGCAAGTGGCCCGAATAAAATCATCCGTAGCAAAGGGCTGCTCCACCCTTTCGTGATGATTGGTTCCAAAAAACACCCAGTCAACATTATCCCGGACTACTTGCTCTGTGCGGATGGACGCCCCGGATTGGTCCTGGATGCCAAAGAGCCGAATGCGAAGCTCGTCAAATCCAAACACGCTGAACAGGCATATTCCTACGCGATCCATCCTGAAGTTCGCACAAGATTCTACGCCCTCTGCAGTGGACGCCAACTAGTTGCTTACGACACGCAGGGAATCTCGCCGATATTCGTTTTGGATTTCGCCGACATAGATTCCAACTGGGAACTTGTCGAAAGCGTTTTGGCTCCAAAAAACGTATCAACATTTGCCCAATCCTATTTCCAGCCAGACTACGGAACGACAATGATGAAAATGGGATACCCAACCGGATTTCAATGGATATTCTCCTTCGTCAAATTCTTGCAATTCAGCTGGGTACGTGATGACCTTTACACAATGTCCGTCGGCAGTCCAATTGGCGACGTAACGCACATCGTCTCATTTGATTCCAACAAGGAAATATTTGCCCGAATACTCAGCTTCACCGATGCCGAGAATCGCGATTACATTCTCGAAAGTTTATCACAGGGGCATATGGCCACGGCGAAACGTCCAATATATTTATCGTTGAACACTGTCGTTGGAGAAGAGACTCGTGGCCAATTTGAATCGTTCGTACCATTCATGATTCTCGATGTCAGGCCGCTGGACGAAAGGGATTTTCGTGCGGCAGAGGCGATGGCTAACACTGAAAACGCGACATAACATATAAAGGATTAGATTCTGCGTCGTTGTTCTAGGGACGTACGCGGGCTGGACTGCGGTTGCTTGCCCGATCTCTGTTTTGTGGCTTCAGAAGTTAGCCAGAATTTAATCCTATGTTCGAGATGCCCAAGCGGCAGTTCTTGATTCGGAAGGGATGCGCCTCCATGCGCCAGGTTGACTGCTCGCAGCTCTGCCACGCAGAACGAACTTCGTTTCGATCTGCTGATCTAGTAAGAATCACGACGCGGAGCGTCGTGCAACTTACTTGGCCAACCGCAACTTACTTGGCCAACCGGATTTTCGCTTGGGCTTGCGTTACGGAACGCTCTTTCAATGCAAGTGCTTCCGGCGTACTGGCCTTGATCAACATTGCTCGGTTGAGATCTTCTTCTGCTTCCTTGCGGTCGATCTGCTCGGGCTTAAGCAAACGATCTGTTAAAACATTGACGCCCTGCCGCGTAACTTGAACAAAACCGCCGTCGACAAACCACTCCGTCACGGTACCCCCGTCCCGCACCCGCATCATACCGAACCCAAGCCGACCCACCATCGGGGAGTGACCGGGTTGGATGCCAAATTCGCCGTCA
>CAMBSL010000129.1 GCA_945870455.1 Pirellula staleyi DSM 6068
ACAAGTGCCCCGTCCGCTGATGTCTTTTGGCATACCAATTCGCGTATCCACTCAGTAAGTACTGCATCCCAACGGACAAGTTGGGTTTGGGGGTCCTAACAAAGAGATGGATATGATTAGGCATCCAAACAAAGGCGAAAACCTGCCAACCGGTACGCGCGACCGTCTTAGCCAATCCATCGGTCATTCGTTGGTAGTCTGCATCGGCATGAAAGATCCTTTGACGACCGTTTCCACGTGCCATCACATGATAAATAGCGTTTGGAAATTCGATTCGTAAAGGTCTAGCCATACGGGTACTTTACCATGCGACGAACTGGCTTTAAACAGAAAACAGGGTCTGACCCCAACTGACGACCCTGACCGAAAACAGGGTCTGACCCCAACTGACGACCCAGTTACGTAGGGGAGCGGTTGGACGCAGCGACTCTCCATTGTTTCTTAGGCCCATGGGTCCGTTGGTTTGTCACTCCAAACGATCGATCACCCAGCGTCGCAACTGGATTGCTGCCTCGTGCATGGGGTCGCACCATTGGATGTGGTGCAACGGGAATTCAGCGACATCTCGGACGCCAGGTAACCGAGCCGAGGTGACAGCGACTGCACCGTCGCCACATCCTTGAGTCAACTCGTCACATCGAAGCAACTGTTCGCCTTTATCGAGCAGCCATTCAATCTCTGCTGAATCGGTACGGTATTGCGACCGGAGGGTTCCCAGTGCAAAACCTGCGAGGAGTCGCTGCGAGGGAGAAATGGGGCCTGCCGTTCCGACCGCAATCGAGTACCGAACGGTTTTCGGGATGGAATTCCCATTCAACGTTTGCAGTAAGGTGGAGCCTGGGATCAAATCATCGCAAGCTTCACCAACTCCGTCATGAACAAGACAATCCATGATCGATGTTAACGGAGAGGCGTTGGAGGAGAGCCTGTCAAGCAGGTCCGGTAATTCGAGAACATCAGCATACTGTGCCAGTAGAGATCCGCGATTCGGGGGAAAGATCATCACCAATCGATCAACGCTGCAGTCTTGTCTAGGCTCTGGCCGGACTTCCTCCAAAGCGTATCGAGCTATGAGTCCGCCCATCGAGTGAGCCACAATCGTGACGTGGGTTGTCGGAGATTTTCGATACAATTCCCGTAAGTACTCTCGAAAAACCTTAGCAGACTCCATGATAGGGCCATCGTTCGGATACTCGAAAACAGCGTAGACCCTCGAAGCAGCATGCGGCGATTGTGAGATGATCTGTTCGGCAAATTGCAGTGCCGTACTGCGGTTTGTATGGAGACCCGTCAAAACCACTACGAGGCGATCGGGAAAGACATCAAAAGAAAAGGGTTTTTCTTGGACGTCCCTGGAGCCTCTTAGGATTGCGAAAGAATATTTGGGCGCTCGTATGGGTTCAACAAGAAAACGGATATCGTTCTTCAGTTGGTGCCAAACACTCGATCCCTGGAGGGTAGTCGTTTGGCGATTGCGTTCCCGAATCGATTGGCTTCGCGCGGTCGATACGTCGGAAATAAAAATTAGGACGAGGTAAAGTATTGCGAACGGAGGCGATCTAAATCGGAGCCTCGGATCAGTCCACGTTCGGATGGTGAGGAGCTTCTTTGACATGATAGAGTCCACTGGATTGTCTCTCGAATTGGTTGGATTGCCACGCGAAAGATTATAGCGGTATGTCTCGTACGGTGAGTCTCGTCGATTCTGTCTTTGATCGTGTCGCCGTTTTGGTTGCTCGCGAGCCAATGTTAGCCTTGTTTCCAACCTCGCTTGGAGTCGATATCTTTAACATGGAGATTGAGCGCTTCTTGGAGTCTGAGTCCCAAGGAGTAGACGACCGTGAAGAAGCAGAACATAGAAGGCTTTTCGATCAGCTTGAGAAGCGTGTGAACTTCGCTGATTGAAATCACGACGGGCAATTTGAGTTCGCCGCGTGCTCTGACGAGCTTAAGAGTGGCCCAAGTTTGCGTGCCTGGCCCAACGAGGCGACTGGCCCAACGAGGCGTTGTGATGACTAGTAATGGTTTGTCCAGTGCGTGGCTCCTCATCCCCCAACCCCTTCTCCTCCTGTACTCAGGAGGAGAAGGGGACGGGGGATGAGGAGGTTCGATCACTGCAATGGACAGGCTAGAGTTCACGCGAAAATTGCCCATGATTGCAGGCGGACGATAGCACTCGTACAATCCGAAATGACAGGGTTCGTAACCCTGACATTGGAAACGCTGGGTGAGAAAAAAGGGGTCTGACCCCGACCTGACCCCTTTTTGCTTCACTTAAAAGAATGAGATTCAATGAAAAGAGTCCGCGTTGTTAAACTCGGCGGCAGCCTGCTGACGATGCCAAACCTGAAACAGAAGTTTCAAAAATGGTTGCGTGAAAACCCACACCCGTTGACCTTGATCATTGTCGGTGGCGGACCAGTGGTTGAAGCGGTTCGCCTGGTCCATCTAGCCAACCCACTTTCGGAAGAGTTTGCGCACTGGGTTTGCATTGATCTGTTGCAACACACGGCCCGCATCGCCCATCAAGTCCTTGGCAATGTTGATTTATTGGAAACGATGGCCGACCTTCAGCAGTCGCTTTCCAATTCTAACGTCAACTCGACCACGCCCATCATCGCCGTTGTTCAGGTGGCGATTTGTTTCGCCAGGGAGAACCCGAATATGAGACTTCCAGAAAGCTGGGATGTGACCTCCGATTCACTCGCAGCGGCGTTTTGCAATATGGTTGCCGCAGAAGAATTGGTGGTAATGAAGTCATGCGACGCACCGAGCGACGGATCGGATCTTGCATCGCTTGCCGACTTCGGATTCGTCGATCCACTTTTTGCGGGCCTTGCTGAGGACATTGATCAGGTGCGTTTCGTCAATTTGCAGAAGTACGAATGAAGACGGAAACGACGCAGCACATTTCTGAATATGCTTGTTTCATGGGTTTGATCACTATGCGGGCTGAGATCGTGTTAAACTAGAAACCTTGCGAAACGCAAAGAATGGAAATGATGTCCCCTTGAGGCCCGAGCTGAAGTTGATGGTCGCATGAACCGTACGCCTGCCAACTCGGTGCGGAGGGCGTGCAGACTGTCTGTTCGTCGATGGTGATTTTGATTTTTCCCTCAACAAAGTTAAGTCCACGCCCTTGCTCCGGTTTCTAAATATCTCGTTATTTTAGGGCGATATTGTTTCGCTCAGAAAATTAATGTCCAATTGCTACTACAAGAATTTCTTATTGAAACGGAACTTGATGAAATGTCCACAATTCAGGCTTCAAAATCCCTGCTGGTAGTCGCCACTGACCAAGTCAAAGCCTACATTTTTGCTTCTTGGAGTGAAACGGAGCGGAACGACCGTCGGCGTACGGCAGACATGATTCAGAAGAGTCTATGTGATCTTGCTGTGCTCGCTGAGTTAGCCAAACCGAAACCCAACTCATACCGGTCCAAATTGCAGAGGGATTGCGTATCTCAAAAATTTCTAGGAACCCGTCAAAACGAATGTTGCGGTTTAAGATGACCAAGCATTGGACCAGTGAGGTCACTCCTTGTTAGCATCCGCAACAAACCACTTTTCTCGACTTTTTGACTTTTTCGACTCGGATGCTCAAAAAGCGAAGATGGAGCGTTTGATCGTTTGGTTAGCTGCAACCGGATTCGTCATTCATTTGATGCTGATTGGATTGGCTCAAACGGTCCCAAGTCTGAGATCGGGTGTTCTGAGTCAGCTAGACTGCAATTTCTTACATGCAGTCTACACGCCCTTCAGTTTCATCTTGTTTTACGAAGTGATGCTGTTGGTGCTTGCTCTACCCCGGTCTCATACCAGTTCGATGGGGAAGCAGTACGAGATTATTTCATTGATCGTAATCCGACGTGTTTTCAAAGACATTGGCGAATTCAGTGATCCGGCCAATTTGTTCGCGCAAACCGAGACGGCTTGGATGGTTCTCACCGACATGCTCGCTGCTCTTGTGATGTTCGCGCTGGTCACTTTGTTCCGAAGATTGAGTCAGACAGTTACTCACTCGAAACCGCATTTGAGTCTGGCCAGATTTTTAGCGATCAAAAAAACGGTTGCTGTCCTGTTATTTCTAGTCCTGATCGTTCTTGCCATCTTTAACGTGACCCAATGGGCTTCAGAGACGTTGGCTGGGTCAATGGGGCAGACGGGTGAAGCAAAAAATCTAGACTATTTTTTCTTTCCAATGTTCTTTGAGTTTATGATCTTTACGGATGTATTCTTGCTGATTGTTTCCATCCCGTTTTATGATCGTTACGAGTATGTCATTCGCAACTCAGGGTTTGTTATTTCGACGGTTTTGCTCCGTCTTTCCCTCTCGACACCAAAACCATATGATCTTGCTATAGCCCTAGTCGCAATCGTCTATGGGCTTTGCGTGCTAGGTGTTTTCTCGTACTTCACGAGGGTGATTGGGCCGTTTGACGACACCCGTTCTGTGTCGGATGATGAGTCAAACGGCGATTAATTGGTAATCTGATGTCCGTTTGCGTTAACCATCCAAACTTGCTACCCAACGACTCGGGTCGTTGGGTTAGTGACCATCTGGTTCAAGAAACGATGGGTAAAAGGGGATAGTCGGCTGGCTGTGATGCATGCGCGATCATAACTCCTGTCTCTGGGTCTCGGTCCATTCGAATGGGGTACTGCAGGATCGGTGTCGTCACACTTTTAACCACTGAGACTACTTCGATTTTTTCGCGGTACTTGCCACCCCAAAAATCGGCGATCTCTTTTGAGCCTAGGCTCATTTCCTCGACGATAAACACTACGTCCGCTGTATGCATGAGGGCCTCGCCGCCGACGGGCATACCCGTGTCGCGAATTTGCCCAATACACAAACAGGTGATCCCCTTTTCGTGATTGTAGGTTTTCAAAGCCGACAAGTTGTCTGCTGTCCGATTGCGTGTGGGGTCGAGCATGTTCAAGGAATCGATCACCACGAAGCGAATGTTTTCTTTCTCCACCAAGTAACGATACTTGCCCACGAAATCATCCCAACTCTTGCCTCGGTGGTATTGATTTTGCATGACGAACATATTGCTCAAGACTTTTTGAGCGAATTCTTCTTCGCCAAGTCCCGTGGTCTTCAACCCGATTTTGGTCATGCGACTACAAAGATCATCGCGTCCAAACTCGGGTGGATTGTAAAACCCCTCTTCCGCGATGACGAAGGCAACAGGCATTCCGGTTAACGCGACTTTGGAGAGTGCCGCGAGGCTTGAGCGAGTCTTGCCTTTACCTGGAGGGCCTGCCAAAGCAATGGTACAACCTTTGGGTACACCACCGAGCGAATGCTTGCGGTCATCGCGTAGGCAGAGGTGATCGAGCACACAGCCCAACTCAATCCCTTGCTGATTCTTGATTCTGTTCTTGAGCAATGCGGGGCGAATAATGTCTGCGTCGAGGCCTGCGTCATTATCGGTGGCTGGTGCGTTTGCGGCAAACGGGATGGCGGACGGGTCCATCAAACCTCCCATTCCCATAGGCATACCGGTGTTTGCGCCCATCATGTTCTGCATCATTTGCATCATGGCAAACATCGGGTTCGCGGCCATCGGGTTCGCGGCCATCGGGTTACCCTGCATCGGGTTACCCTGCATCGGGTTACCCTGCATCGGGTTACCCTGCATCGGGTTACCCTGCATCGGGTTCCCGGGCATACTCATCGGCATCATGTTGGGGGGCGTACCAGCCTGATGCATGCCGCCCGCATTTGGGTTTGAAATAACGGACGACGCAAGGATGTCGGTGGGTCCATTGCTTTTCTTCTTTGCCATGTTTTAGAGCTTCTTTCCAGGGAAGAGCTTTTCAAGAGTGTCTTTCGAAGGTTTGCCAGCATACTCGGAAATCTCGTAAGCCTCAATCAAACGAGGCTGGGGTCCAGACTCGGATCGCCAAAAACGCGAAAGTCTCGGGGCTGTTTTTTCTTGAAACCAATGTGAAAGCCATTCGCGCCGATCCGCTTTGTTCGCTGGCACTGAATCTAGAATGCCATCGATCCAGGGCATCCATTCATAGAATTGCGATTCGTGGCTATCGAGCATTTCTAGCACGCTTTCCCAATTTTCAGAAACGTCCAACACCACGTCTGGTCGCAGCGAACAAGGTCGCGTAAACAGATCCACCATGTAGGCAACGATTGGTTCCCGGTGTGGTGGCGGCAGATCGGGCGCGATCTTGGGCACTAACACCATATACGATGCGTCTTGAACCGCTTGACCCACCGCCCGATGGTCGGGATGGTAGTCAAAAGTCCGATGAGTCAAAACCAAATCCGGTTGAAAGGTGCGTATTTCCCGAATGATCGCAAGTCGCAGTTCAATCGTTGGGAGCAACGATCCATCCGGGAAATCCCATGTGACGTATTCGGATCCGACAACGCGACCGGCCGCGGCTGCTTCGGCTCGTCGTCGAATAATCAGTTCATGCGAAGGGACGGATTGGTGTCCCGATTGTCCGTTGGTTACGCTAATCAAACGCATCGTCGATCCAATGCGATAATGCGAAGCCAGTAAGCCGCCAGCAAAGAACTCGGCATCGTCGGGATGCGCCCCGAGCACAAGTACGCGTGTCATTGTTTTCCTAAAGCGTGATGAAGTATTGTGTCAAAAGAAAAAGGCCTCTCAGTTTCCCAAGGGGCCTTGATGAATGTCTACGGCGGCGCAAGTTAAGTTTAGCTCACGCATTTAGAAATTGTATACGGCACCAAGAACCAAGCCATGCAGAATCAGGCTATTGGAATTATTGATTCTGTTGACGTCATTTTCATTGGAGAAGTCGCGAGGAATTTGACCAACGGCGGTTGCGACACCGTTGACGCCGACGACGCGATAGCCCAAGTTGGCTGTCCAGCCACGACTGATTCGGATACCAGCCCCAAAATTCCCTTCGCACAACAATGCCACGTCATTGAGTGAACTGCTGTAGTCGTACGCGCGACCATTGAACGAGTTCGCCGAAAGAATCGTGGCGACGGTTTCTGTCGTACCTGCACGCGTATCGGCTGTCATATGATTGTAGAATACCCCGAAGCTTGTCCCGGCAAACACGTTGACGCAGGTACCCGTGCACCAGTTGGCCATCGCACCTAACTGACTGCCGACCAGGTCATTGGTGACACCATTGTTATAATAGAAGTCATCTTCCGTATTTCCGTACACTTCGTCAGTTGCGCTGGCAGCATATTGAAACGAGTCTTGGAATCGGAACCAGCGTAGACCACCGAACATGCTCAACCGCAGCTTGCTGCATTGAGCGCCGTACCATGGTGCGCAAGGCCCTGTCGGTCCAGATGCACTTGGATCACCGCAACTGCCATCAGCGCCTGCCCCATGGCTGCCAAGTCGTTTAGCCCAGCCGAATCCACCATCGCCGCCACCGCCAAGCAGTACACCCCGACCTTCAGCGTATGGCTGGCGAGCACCGCCACCGAGTGCGAATGAAAAAAAGTTGAGCTCAGCGTTGTGGAACTGTTGGTCGCGAACGAGTCGGTGCGAGAAAGCTCCATCGTACACGTCGTACACGTTCTGGGATGGCATTGTGATACCGGACGGAGGCGGATCAGAGTTGGGTCCTCGTACCGTGAATGGAAGATCCGATCGGAGGTTCCCAACAACTTCGGCGATTTGGGGATTGGAGAAAACACCCCAATAGCTTCCCACCATTGCGTATTGACCGTTACCAAAATATCGGCCACCGGAAAATTGCACTCCGCTAGTGATTTGCATCCGAGCGTCGTTGGTGGTCAAAATCGGGCTGTCTGGGTTGGTGATATCGCTTGTCAAGCGCGTATCAAAGTTGTCCATGCGATTGAAGAGCAATGCACTCGCGCCAAAGATCCATGGCGACGGAGATGCGATCGAGGGTGCGCTGCAGGCTGCGGGCTCTGTGCAGCTTGCGCCGCGATAACTTGGATCCGGAGAAGCGATCTGCCCATTCGGCATCCCAACACCGTTTGTTACATAGCTCCTCAGATTGGTAGCCGGGTAAGAATTCGCTACCGCAGGCGCTTGCGAAGCGTATTGGATTGGAAAAGTTGTCGGAACACTTGGCTGAACCGGATTCGTCGACGCGTATTCCTGCGATTCCGCTGCCGGAGCAGAATGGGGCGGAGCGGCTTGGTAGGGTGTGTTGGGTACAGGATTGTTTCGTGCAGGCGCAGCAGGCACAGGATCGTGGCCACCCAGGACTCCGCTGCCAACAACACCGTTTTGAGGGTAGGCTGCCGAGTAAGCTTGCCCGTTTGGCAGCCAAGGCACGTTACTGGGAGGGTCGCCCGAATTTGCAGGAGCGCCGGCATTAAAGGCGCTGGACGACAAGCCAGAGCCTGTGTTATCGATCGCATTCTGAGCGGACACGACTCCGGGGATTGCTGTGGCCCCCAAGGTCAATGCGAGCCCATGAAACCAAGTTTTTCTCACCGGAAAGCTCCTTGCTTTTGACGTCCATCCTAGACGTGGCATCCATTTACCACTCCCAAAAGGAGCTTCCATGGAGGAAGGCTCCGTATCGTCGTACCTTCTCTCCAGAGTTGACCCGATGACACAAACTCTTCCATCGACTGCCAAACGCGATGTCAAATTCCATTTTGACCGTTTGCAAGCGTAAATTCGTTGCGGATGAAAATACAACCGTTACAAAGCGTCTAAGTGGCGTGTGTCGGCCGCCTCCAGCCACCGGTTTCTCAGAAAAAGCATCAGGAAACGCATATTCGGAACATTCGTAACACGAATTACGCTAGTCGCATTTCAACCGATTGTTATCATCGAAGAGGCGAGAGTTTTTCGAATGGTTCGTCAATCCGACGGGGTGACGCGAGCTAGTTCTTGACCCGTCCCTCCAACCCTCAAACCTTTTTCTTCGTTACCTATGCGTTCTCTGCCTATTCTAGCCGACCACAATGCTTCCAACGAAGGGCTAGCTCGACTTCAAAGCGAAACGGAAAGCGCCAAGGGATCCTATGCCTTTATCAGCCTGGGATGCCCTAAAAACCTTGTCGACAGCGAACAAATGCTGGGTTTGCTGCACCGCGACGGTTACAACCTTGTTCAGGATCCCGAACGAAGCGACTTCGTGGTTATTAACACCTGTGGTTTCATCGACAACGCTCGAAAGGAGTCCTTCGAGGCCATCGACCAAATGCTAGATCTCAAACGCCAAGGCAAGATACGTGGCGTAATCGTCACAGGTTGTCTTGCCGAGCGTCAGCAAGAAGCGCTTCTTGAAGCTCGCCCAGAAATCGATGGCCTTGTCGGAGTCTTTGGTCGAGACGACATCACCACCATCGTCCATCGATTCATGGACGGACTCGATGAACAAAGGACCGTTTTTAAACCGGCACCCATTCGAGCATTGGCCGACAACTTTCGGATGCAACTGACGCCGCCACATTTTGCCTACATGAAAATCTCGGAAGGATGCGATCGACTTTGCACGTTCTGTGCCATTCCAAAAATGAGAGGCAAACACGCCAGTAAACCCATCGAAGGCATCCTGGAAGAAGCCCAAAAACTCGCAGACAACGGCGTCCGTGAATTGATCGTTGTTGCGCAAGACACGACCTTCTACGGTATTGATCTATACGGCAGGGCCAGACTCTTTGAACTCCTTGAGCAACTCGACGAAATCAACGGCATCGATTGGATCCGTCTCATGTACTTTTACCCGATGTACATCGACGATCAACTTATTAAGACAATTGCTGGCGCGAAAAAAATTCTTCCCTACGTCGATATGCCACTGCAACATATCAACGATACCATGCTCAAACGTATGGCTCGACGCGTGACGCGTGATAAGACGCATGAATTAGTTACTAAGCTGCGCGAAGGGATCCCTAATCTCGTGATGCGAACCACCATGATCACCGGCTTCCCCGGAGAAACCGATGAGCAGTTCGACGAACTCGAAGCCTTTGTAGCCGAAATGCGATTTGAACGTGTCGGCGTCTTCACCTATTCGGTCGAACCCGATACCCCCGCTGCAAAACTGCCTGATCACTTACCTGAGCGGATCAAAAAAGAACGACGCAATCGTCTCATGGCCGTCCAGCAACAAAATGCATTTGCGTGGTGCGAGGAACGTATCGGTACGAGAATGGACGTTTTGATCGACAAAGTTGTCGACGAATCCAACAACGCTTGGCTCGGACGATCCTATGCGGACGCACCGGATGTAGACGCAACTGTTTTCGTAACCGGTGAAAAGGACAAGCCAATTAAGGCTGGTGACCTTGTCGATTGTGAAATCGTTTCGTCCAAAAACTATGACTTAGTCGCTGCCGCAATTGGACCGATTGGATAATGGACAGCCCGAGCCCTACTCCATCCAATTGGAATGTGCCAAATGCTCTTTCCGCGGCAAGGTTGGTTTTGGCCGTGGTCGTGTGCATTCTCATCGAATGGCAATGGTTGTTCCCGGCTGTCATCTGCTTCGTGATCGCAGCAAGTACGGATTGGATCGATGGCTGGTGGGCTCGCAAGTTCAATCAAGTGACTAAGCTGGGTCGGATACTCGACCCGTTCGTGGACAAAATCATCATCAGCGGTGCCATGATTGCTCTGTGCGCTGCACCCGGCTCGCCGATTGCTCCCTGGATGGCGACGCTCGTGGTTGGACGCGAATTGCTCGTAACAAGCTTACGCGGAATGATCGAAGGACAGGGGGGCGACTTTTCAGCAAAACAATTGGGCAAGTGGAAGATGGTGGCTCAATGCGCTGCGATTGTATCCGTCTTGATCGAATTGCAATTCGCGACCGCACCTGCTTGGTTGCATTGGACCAGTCTGCTACTCGTTTGGCTTGCGATCCTACTCACCGTTGTTTCTGGCCTTGAATACGTGATGCTTGTCGCAAAGAAATCGCAATGACACCCGTTTCGTTAACTCCCGTTCAAATCCTAGCCAGCTTGGCAACCGCCGGTTTGCTCTTGGCCATATTGGCCGGCTCGATTGGTTGCTGGTCCCTTTGGCTGGGCGGTCGACGACTCAAGTCCACAGCGACCGGACCGCAAGCGACCATCGGGTTGATCGATGTTGCAATGACGATCGTGGTTCTGTTCATGCTGATTTCCCTAGCTGTCACCTCTTGGCGAACGATTTTCAACTCAGCCCAGCGCGAGGATATTCAGGTCGTTCGCGTTTCGGAACAACAGCCTGCAACTGGGACTGAAACAATCGATGCCACCGAGGCTGCTTCCGAAAGTTCAGAGGCGGTAAACGTTGCTCCAGCCAAAAAAGAGTTGACTGAAAAGCAGTTTCTTTTTAGCGGATTCGCCATAACGACCCAGTTGATTTGTGTCGTCTTGATGACTGGATTTATCTGTGCTCGGACCGGTTGCTCGCTCAAGCGACTTGGTTGGCGAAGCGATCAATGCGTAGGCGATCTATTGGCAGGCTTGCAATGCTTCCTAATGGTCACCCCACCCCTGTTTCTTTTTAACGCCATCCTTGTGCAATTCACCGAGATTCCCTACGAGCATCCGATACAGAAAATGTTGGAGCAGTATCCGTGGCTGTTGGGAGTCGCTTTTTGGCA
Organism: Pirellula staleyi DSM 6068; assembly: GCA_945870455.1. Classification (GTDB taxonomy): domain Bacteria; phylum Planctomycetota; class Planctomycetia; order Pirellulales; family Pirellulaceae; genus JBKCUI01. Next base: position 11,554 of record CAMBSL010000129.1, read on the forward strand.
AGCGAGTATCGTGGCACCGATTTCTGAGGAGTTTGCTTTTCGCACGTTGCTTGTTGGCTGGTTTGAATCGATCCATTACAGCAGAAACAAGTTTTCTGCATGGATGTTTGGGTTGCAAGAATCGAAGCCCAGCTTTATCACGCAGGAACACATCGACGGCTCCAGCCCAACGGGAGCTGCGAATCCAATCGCTGTCCATTCAAACCTTGAACTTTCGCCGGCAGTGGGTCCTTGTGCAGGCGAACCACTTGATCCACCTGCAGTTTTCAGCGCAAGCTCGGCGCAGGAGTCGGCTGCGAGCAAACCCTTTGTTCCGCCGTGGTGGCCAGCCATTCTGAGTGGAGTGTTCTTTGGATTAGCGCATTTTAGTTACGGTGTCAGTTGGGTCAACTTGATCCTTTTTGGTATCGTTCTCGGCAGACTCTACCAAATTCGACAAAGCCTCATCCCCGTCATTTTGGTTCACATGCTTTTCAATTCGTTAAGCATCGCATTGTTCGGTTTAAAGATATTGATGCCCAACACTATGCCTCAGTAAACACGACTCAGTAAACACGGCTCAGTAAACACGGCTCAGTAAACACGGCTCAGTAAACACGGCTCAGTAAACACCAAGGGTTGGAAAAGCTATGAGACATCCGCTCGGAACCGTTTGGATCGCAAGCGTCTCTTTCTTTTGTTTTGCATCGGTTGCTTCTTGCCAAGATCTAGTGTGCCATTGGGCGACTAGTCCGATCGTGATCGATGGTCAAGCAAACGAATCCGCTTGGCACAACGCTCAGGTCATCGACCATTTTCGTATTCCCGCGACGGTCAAGAATGTACCCGCCACGTCCACCAAAGCTCGATTGCTTTGGGATCGACAGTATTTCTATTTCTTTGCAGAACTAGAGGATCGTGATCTGTTTGCCGACGTCACGGAGCATGATGGGAAAACCTGGGACAACGACGTTTTTGAAATCTTTTTGAAGCCCAGCGAAGAGGCTAGCGGATATTACGAATTTCAAGTCAATGCGGCTGGAACTGAGATGGATATGTTCCTTCCGGATCGCAAAAGCGGAGGCTACCAAGCCCTGAAATCCGTCAACGCGTTTCATTGGAACACGAAAGTACAAAGAACGGGAACGCTTAATGTTCGCAACGATCGCGATGCACAATGGACGGTGGAAGGCCGAATTCCATGGCTCGACTTTATGCCGACAGGCGGTCGTCCGGACATGGATGAAGTTTGGCGACTCGCCCTTTGTCGCTACGACTTCACCCTCGATCAAAAGCCAGAGTTGAGCAGCTCTGTTCCACTTACCAAGTTCGACTTTCATCGTGTGGAAGACTATGCACCCATTCGCTTTGCGGCTGCAAGCGAATCGAATACGAAGGCAAAAATCCTTGCAACTCGCCCGCATCGTGTGGCGTCCAAACTCATTGGTTCACCCGAACCTCCGCTTCCCTATCGCGCCGTTCGCGCTTTTCCGAACTTGAAACTCGAATGGCCTATCGACGTTCAAGTCGAACCCGGCAGCCGGCGATTCGTCATTATCGAGGAGAAAGGCTCTTACGGCCCGACATTGATCAAGCGATCTTCAGACGATCTGACTAGCAGCCAGTTGGAGCTGATCGCAGATCCAAATGGGGTCGCATATAGCATCGCGTTTCATCCCCAATTTCAAACCAACGGGCAGATGTTTGTCGGCAGCAATGGCAAGTTGGATGGGGAGAAACACAAAAGCCGGATCGTCCGCTACACGCTGAGTCGAACGGCTCCATATGATGTCGTTGGTGAACCGCTCACGATTATCGAGTGGGAATCGAACGGCCATAACGGTGCAGCGGTGACGTTCGGCTTGGATGGCATGTTGTACGTCACTTCGGGCGATGGTACATCGGATTCCGATGCAAACGTAACCGGCCAGGACCTCTCGAAGCCACTCGCGAAAGTACTGCGTATCGACGTGGACCATCCTGATCTCGAACGAGCGTATTCGATACCGAGCGACAATCCCTTTGTCGGTGTTGCTGGTGCAAGGCCCGAAACGTGGGCGTATGGCTTGCGCAATCCTTGGCGCATTACGACCGACGCCAAAACCGGGCACATATGGGTTGGGAACAATGGTCAAGATATGTTCGAACAAGCGTATCTGATAGAACGTGGGGCCAACTATGGCTGGAGCGTGTTCGAAGGTAGTCAGCCATTTTATTCCAAGCGTACCTTGGGACCGACACCGCACGTCAAGCCGACGGTGGAGCACTCGCATAGCGAATCGCGATCACTCACCGGTGGAGTCGTCTATCATGGCAAGCGACTGCCGGACTTGAGCGGAGCGTACATTTATGGCGACTACGCTACGGGCAAGCTTTGGGGTGTGAAGCACGACGGAGCAAAGATACTTTGGCATCGCGAGATTGCGGATACTCCCTTTCAAATTTCAGCGATCTCGCTCGATCCGGATGGCGAGTTGATTGTAGTGGATCATCGCGGCGATGCGCAAGGAGGCATCTATCATCTGGAGCCTATTCCAACGCGAGACGAACCCAACACCTTCCCTCGAAAGCTCAGCGAAACCGGTCTGTTTCAAACCGTCGCGAACCATCAAATGGTTGAGGGCGCGATTCCTTATTCGGTAAATGCTCCCTTTTGGTCCGATGGAGCGATCAAATCTCGCTTCATCGGTTTGCCAAAGGATGGCCGCATTGGACTGACCGATCAATGGGCTTGGGACTTCCCCGAGTCGACGGTTCTCGTCAAGTCCTTCGCGCTGGAGATGAAGCCCGGCGATCGTGATTCGCGTCGATGGATTGAGACACGATTGATGACCAAGCAACAAGGGGAGTGGGTGGGTTATTCTTACGCTTGGAATGAACAACAATCGGAGGCTACGTTGGTGGAAGCGTCAGGACTCGATCGCGAGTTTGCGATCCAAGAATCCGCCGGAACAAGAACACAGTCGTGGCATTACCCAAGTCGGACGGAGTGCATGGTTTGCCATACCCGAGCCGCCGGATTCGTACTGGGCCTATCAACGCATCAAATGAACAAGAATCATGATTATGGGAATGATGTTGTATTGAATCAGCTCGAGGCGCTAGAGGCGATGGTTGTTCTCAAAGCAAATTGGATTGAACCTGCTAAGGCCGCTTTGAAAGCGGAGTTGGTATCAAACCGCAAGTCACCCGAAGAGGTCGAGAAACAAGTCCTTGTCGGGAAAGGTGGCGAAGGGCAACGAACACTTCGTTCGGACGGACTGCTCGGCCAAGCGGGGGATGCATATCCCAAATTGGTGGACCCGTACGATTCAGCCAATGATCTTGCACTGCGAGCTCGGTCCTTTTTGCATTCGAATTGTGCCTATTGCCATGTGGAAGCGGGCGGGGGCAACGCGAAAATGAATCTTTCGTTCTATGCGAACGCGGACACGATGGGGATTTTCGACGTCGAGCCAACGCATCATCATTTTGGCAAGCAAGACGCAAAGCTCATCGCGCCGGGCACACCAGAGCGATCGGTCCTTTTGCACCGAGTCGGGATGCGAGGCCCAGGCCAAATGCCGCAACTCGCAACGAATCGAGTCGACGAAGCGGCGATGAAAATGCTACGGCAATGGGTGACCGAGATGAAATGATGGATTGCCCTGGGAATTGGGGTCTCAATCCCGGACTTTGAAAGTCTGACGACTCTATGTCTCTTCGTCGCTAGCAATTTGTCGAAAAAGGATCTGGCACCACGTCGGCGGTTGCGCGGCCGGATGGTACACTGCAGTGCTTTCAACCCTACGGGCAAGAGGGCTTGCTCCTGGCGGATCTTGATTTCAACGCATCCATCGGACTACTCGCCTCGCGTTGCCGGACGTCGCCGATGTAGGAGCTATAATGCAGCTACTATTTCGTCGTTTTCACAAAGCAATCAAGTGACATCCATTATGATTCTGAACAATTCAAAGCGAGGCCGGGAATGGCTGTTCGATGGCATCAACAGGGACGGTGCTCGAATGACTCAAAATTTTCACGCGTTGAAAAGCAGCGTCCAACTGCTAGTCGTGTTGGCATTGTTTTCGCTGCGCCCCGAGAATGTTTTCGGGACAGAGCCGATTCACGAAACGCTACCTTCGCTGCGAGTCGGTGTTGCGGAAGCTGACATCACGCCTCCCGCCGATTTCCCGATGGCGGGCTACTACCATGAGCGACTGGCAGAAGGTGAAATGGATTCGCTAAAAGCCAAGGCGATTGTATTTCGGGATGAGTATACAGCTGGAGCTCTCGTGGTGTGCGACTTGATCGGAATCTCGACCGACTTGAAGAATGAGGTTCGCCGTCGAGCCTCACGGAAGACTGGTATTCCTGAAAGCAACAT